>DASXTR010000127.1:0-1837 GCA_036505325.1 Gaiellaceae bacterium | reverse complement strand
GGGAGCATGATGTCGGCGAACATCACGGCCGCGTCGACGCCGTGGGCGCGCACCGGCTGGAGGGTCACCTCCGCGCAGAGCTCCGGCTGGCGACAGACCTCGAACAGCGAGTATTGCTTGCGGAGCTCGCGGTACTCAGGCAGCGAGCGGCCCGCCTGGCGCATGAACCACACAGGCGTCCGTTCGACCGTCTCGCGCCGGCAAGCGCGCGTCAACAGCGGCTGAGCCACCTCGGAAGCGTAGTGGTAGAGGGCTGTCTAGCCGCCGATGATGACGGCGATGTGCGCGCCCTGGAGATCGCGACGGGTGACTCCGTCGAGCGGCACGACGCGGCGCACGTGGAGGTCGTGCCCGAGCCGCTTCGCCTCGGCCTCGTAGCGAGGGCGGTACATGATCAGCGAGCGGGAGAAGGTGCGAGGCGCGTTTCCGGTGGCGGCGACGATGTAGTGGAAGCGCCGCAGGCGATCGGCTGTGACCGCGGCGGCGCCGGGGATCCCGTTTCCGTTCAGGACGATCACCGAGGTGCGCTGACGCGGGAGAGCCGGCCTCGCGCTCGTCCTCGTCGCCGTCGGCTTCTTCCCCTCGGTGGTTGCTGCGGGCGTGGTGGCCGGCGTCTTGGCCGCGGCCTTGGTCACCGGTGTCACCGCCGCCTCGGTGTGGTTGCTGACGAGCTTGGCGCCGAGGACGACTCCGAGGACGATGAGGATGAAGAGCTCCACGGCGGCGACCCCGGCGGCGACGATCGCCGCCGTGCGCCACGGCGTTTCGGGAGTGGTGCGGACGTAAGCGTGGTCCACGGGGCGGTCTAGTTCGCCCCGTCTGCGCGCTCTCCTTCCGCCTTGCGAACGAATCGCCAGGTCGCCGCGAGCCCGTCCTCCAGCGACGTCCGCGCGCGAAAGCCGAGCTCGCGCTCGGCCAGCGCCGGGTCGAGCACGCTCCTCTGGAGCTCACCGGCACGGGCGTCCTCGAAGGTGACTTCCGGCTCGATTCCCGTGACGCGGCCGCAGGCGTCGGCGAGCTTGACGACGGAGGTCTCGATGCCCGTCCCCACGTTGAACGCGCCTGCGCGACCCTGTGCGGCGAGTGTCGCCGCGACGACGTCCTCGACGTACACATAGTCGCGCGTCTGGCTCCCGTCTCCGAAGACGCGCAGCTCCTCGCCGCGCGCGAGGCGGCCGAGGAAGATGGCGACGACGCCGGCCTCGCCGTGCGGATCCTGCCGGGGCCCGTACACGTTCGCATAGCGAAGCGCCACGTGCCCCGAGCCGTACAGGCGGTTGTAGGCTGCCAGGTACTCCTCGGCAGCCAGCTTTGCGGCACCGTAGGGGGCGAGCGGCAGGCGGGGCGCGCCCTCGCGCGCGGGCCCCGCGCATTCTCCGTAGACAGCGCCTCCGGTCGAGGCCAGGACGACCTGTGCGTCCCGGCGCCGCGCAGCCTCGAGCACGCGAATCGTTCCGACCACGTTCACCTCGGCGTCGAAGCCGGGCCGCTCGACCGAGACCCGGACGTCGGCCTGGGCCGCGAGGTGAAAGCACACCTCGGGGCGAGCCGCTTCGAAGGCCTCGTCGACCGCAGGCTCGTCGCGGACGTCGGCCTCGACCAAGCGGGCGCCGTCGTTCACCCGTTCGCGCCGTCCGCTGGAGAGGTTGTCGACGACGGTCACCTCGTCCCCGCGGGCGACGAGGGCGTCAACGAGGTGCGAGCCGATGAAGCCCGCTCCCCCTGTCACGATCGCCCGCACGGCCCACTATCCTAGTGTCCCTCCAGCAAATGACCTCCGGGCTTCTGACGGCTGCAAACCGTCGCAGGGCGGCGTCCTCGGTCGCGCACGTATGAC
>DASXTR010000126.1:0-4337 GCA_036505325.1 Gaiellaceae bacterium | reverse complement strand
GTCGCTGACCCACAGCGACTCGAATCCGGCGTCCTCGGCCGATCGCGCCAGCACCGGAATCCCGACCTGCGCCGGAAGCGGGCCGCTGTTCGGGACACGCACGCCGATCCGCACGTTCAGTCGTCCATCGTGTCGATCACGGGCGAACGATCGTACGCCTACCGCACGCTCCAGCGTCGGCGGGTGCTCAGGCGGCGATTGGGTAGTCGAGGGGGTGTGCGTCGCGAGCGAAAGGCGTCGCGCTCCCGAGCCTGCAGGAGGAATTCAACGCCTCCGGCTCCACCCTCCAGTGGTCGACTCCTACCTGCTCGCCTTCGCCCGCCTGCTGCTGACGATGGGCACCCTCGGCGACCGGTTCGGCCGCAAGCGGGCGCTCCAGCTCGGCCTCCTGTTCTTCGGCGGGGTGAGCCCGGCATCTGTCCGCCTTCGCCGCCGTCGGCATCTCGGGCCGTTCTTCGGCGGCCTGTTGCTGAAGTGGTTCGACTGGAGCTCGGTGTTCCTCGTCAACGTCCCCGTCGCAACTCTCGCAGTCGTGCTCGGTTCGTCCTCGTGCCGGACAGCCGCGATCCCAAGCCGGACAGGTTCGACGTGGTCGGCGCCGCGCTCTCGATCGCGACCCTCGTCTCGCTCGTCTACGTCATCACGAGGCGCCCGAGCGGGGCTGGACGGACCGGTTGATCCTCGGCTGCTTCGCGCTCACCGCTTCGCTCGCAGCCGCCTTCGTGCGCTGGGAGCTGCGCGTCCGCGAGCCGATGCTCAACCTCGCTGCGAAGTTCGGCACGACACGCGTCGTCACAGCTGGCCTGACGGGCTTCGCGACCATGCTCTCGCTCACCCTGCTCTGGACGCCGGACATGCCGTACTGGCCGCTCGCCTTCTGGTTCTACGGCCTCGCGCTCTCGATGGGCTGGGTCATGGGCCCCGGAACTGCGTCGGTCATGGGCGCGGTGCCGGCGCAGAAGTCTGGCGTCGCCTCGGCGATGAACGACGTCACGCGGCAGGTCGCCGGTGCGCTCGGCACGGCGATCGTCGGCTCGCTGATCAGTACGGTCTACGCGTCGAAGATCCACGACGCCGTCGCGTCGCTGCCGGAGAGCAGCCGCATCGCCGCGGAAGATTCCGTCTGCCGCGCGGACGCGGTCGCCTCGACGTTGCCGGCGGCACAGGGGGCGGACCTCATGCACGCGGCGGGCATCGCGTTCACCGACGAGCTGGGAATCGGCTTGCTCGTTGCCGCGGTCGCCGCGGTGTTCGGCGCGTTCGCCGTGCGGCGCTGGCTCCCGCCGAGGCCGCTCGCCGTCGCGACGGACGTCGCCATCGAGCCCTCGGACGAGGACACGTACGCGTCTATCGCTTCTTACGGCCTGCCTCATTCGCTGTCTTGAAAGCCAGCGTCTTGGACACCGAAGCGGCCGTCCTGCTCGCGGCACGTTTCGCGGTTGTACGCGCTTGCGTGCTAGCTCGACCCCGCACGTCGTACTCGATCGTCTTCTTCAAGCTGATGCCGAGTACGTCCGCTACTTGCTGCAGCCGCTCGATGCCTACGCCCGAGTACCGTGTCTTCTCGTACCTCTGCACTTGCTGCTCGGGAACACCGAGTTTCTTGGCGAGTTCCTTCTGGGTGAGGCGACGGACGATACGACCCTCGATCAGCGCGTCCGGCAGATCGAGGAGCGATGTCAGCACGCGTCTCTTGACCTTGCCTTCGCGGAGCGCCTCGTACTGCCTCAGCTCCTCGCGCAGATCGTCGAGTTGGCTTCGCAGGCCGTCGAGCATCGCCTGTTGCAGGCGGGGGTGCACGCCCGCGCTCGACGCCTCGTGCACGCCACGGCAGAGAGCGTCAGGCGTCGTCCGTGGCGGCAGCCGAGGCGGCGACGGCGATGAACGCCGTCGCGATGAACGTGAGGAGCGACGCAACGCCAAGGATGCGCGCCCACGACGTCTCGAAGCCGAGCATCAGCACGAGCCCGACGGCGAGAAACGCGACGGCCGTCACGACGAGACCGCGGTCGCGCGGGACGAGCTCGCGGCCGGGACCGCCGCCCGGCGGCAGGGCCGGCGCGGCGTCGAAGCGCCCGCGCAGGACGAGCCCGTACAGGAGGGCGAACGACGGCACGAGCACCACCGCGCCGATCGCGATCGAGACGACGACCGCGACGAGCGTTCCCCGATCGGCGGCCGCCTCGTCGATCGAAAGGCCGGGGAGAAACTGCGGACGCTGCGCGAGCGCCCAGCCGGCGACGATCGCCGCGACCGCGAGCGCGGCGGTCGCGCGCGCGGCCTCGAACCGCGCTCGCCACACGAGCGCGAGCGTTGCGCATCCCGCGGCGGCGGAGACGAGGACTGCGGCGAGCCCGGCGCCGCTCGTGAGGCCGTCCCAGATCGGGCGCGCGTCGTGGCGGACGATCGGCAGACCGACGAAGGCGACCGCGCCCGCCACGACGCCCGTCCCGAGGGCGCGGGCGCGAAATGCGCGCACCAGCTCGGCGTGTCCGGCGCGGGCCGCGTCGGCGGCGAGGTACACCGCTGCGAGGTATGCGCCCGTCGCAACGGTCAACGTGCCGACCAACGCGGAGGTCGGGTTGAGCCAGCTCGTCGCGAGGTCGCCGGCAGCGTTGCCCACCGGGACGCGGCCAGACGCGATCGCGCCGACGACGGCGCCGAGCGCGAACGGCGTGAGGATCGACGAGATCGCGAACGTGACCTCGACGATCCGCTGCTCGCGCGGCGTCGCGGTCCCCGATCGCAACGCGTACGCAGTTCCCCGCAGGATGATCCCGATCCCGGCGACGAAGAGCGGCACCGCGAGTGTCGAGGCGATCGAGCCGAACGCCGTCGGATATGCCGTCCAGCAGACGACGAGCACGAAGATCAGCCAGACGTGGTTCGCCTCCCACACGGGCCCCATCGAGTGGTGCGCGTGCTCGCGGATCGCGCGGCCGCGCTCTCCCCCGCCGCCGGTCAGCTGCCAGAGCCCCGCGCCGAAATCCGCGCCGCCGAAGACGACGTAGGCCGTCAGCCCGGCGAGCATCAGGAGCAGCGGGACCTCAGTGAGGTGCATGCGCCGGGAGTGCCTCGGGAACATCGATCGGCGCGCGGGCGAGCCGCCGCAGGACCCAGACGACGGCGGCTGCGAGGCCGACGTACACGAGCGCCAGGGTCGTGTACCCGACCGGGATCCCGCTCGCTCCGGTGACCGCCTCGGAGGTCCGCATCACGTCGTAGACGACCCACGGCTGGCGGCCCACCTCGGTGGTGACCCACCCGGCGATCAGTGCGACGAGCGAGAGCGGGCCCGCGGCGACGATCCCGCGGTAGAACCATTTCGAGCGCGGCAGCCGTCGGTAGCGCAGCCACGTGCCGAGGTAGAAGACGGCGATCAGGGCGAGGACCGTGCCGATCCCGACCATCGTCTGGAACGCGAACCGCACGACGTTCACGGGCGGCCGGTCCTCCTCGGGCGTCTCGTCGAGCCCCTGCACCGTCGCGTTCCAGTCGTGGAACGCGAGGATCGAGAGCAGCCTCGGGAACGGAATGCCGTAGCGGACGTCGCGGCCGTCGTACCAGCCGAGGACGTGAACGGGCGCGCCGCGCGTCGTCTCGCCGAGGCCTTCGAACGCGGCGAGCTTCACCGGCTGCGACTTGGCGACCTCGCGCGCCGCCCAGTCGCCGACGACGATCTGGACCGGCGCGGCCAGCGCCGCGACCGTCACCGTGACCGCGAGCGCCGTGCGCTCGTACGCGCCGCGACGGCCCTGAAGCCAGCCCCACGCGTACACGCTCGCGGTCACGAAGCCGGCGACGATGAACCCTGCGAGGTACATGTGCACGAGCTCGTGCCAGAAGTAGCCGTTGCCGAAGAGCGCCGACCACGGATGCACGTCCACGGCCTTCCCGTCGCGGAGGGTGAATCCCGACGGATGGTTCATCCAGCCGTTGACGGCGATCACCATCAGCGAGCCCGAGAAGCCTGTGATGACGATCGGGATCCCGGCGAGGAAATGCGCACGCGGCGACAGACGTCCCCAGCCGTAGACGTAGATCGCGATGAAGATCGCCTCGACGAAGAACGAGAAGCCCTCGAGCGCGAATCCGACGCCGAAGACGTCGCCGAACGTCGCCATGAAGTTCGGCCACAGGAGCCCCAGCTCGAAGCTGAGGATCGTCCCCGTGACGACTCCGACCGCGAACAGCGCGAGCATCACCTTCGACCACCGCTGCGCCAGCGTCCGGTAGACCGGATCGCCGGTGCGGAGGTGCAGCCATTCGACGAACAGGACGAGCGCCGGGAACGCGATCCCGAAGCAGACGAGCGGAATGTGCGCAGCGAACGACAG
>DASXTR010000125.1:0-19936 GCA_036505325.1 Gaiellaceae bacterium | reverse complement strand
GTCGCCGCGCCGAGCTTCTTCCGTGCCGCGGCGAGGCGCCGGTCGGCGGTGCGGCGCGACAGGTGGAGCGCGGCTGCGGCAGCGCCGAGCGTCCTTCCGTCGGCGAGCGCGTAGAGCAGCCGGCGCTCGTCCGCCGTCAGCGCCGCGACGGGCTCGGGCTCGCCGATGCGGTGGTCCACGGGGCCGAAGCGCCGAAGGTCGTCGACGAGACGGTCGATCACGTCGCGCTCCGCCTGCGCGTGGACGACGAGCCCTGCGCCTGCGACCGCGGCGAGGAGCGCCTCGGCAGCGTCCGCGGCGTCGCGAACCGCGCCGGTGCACACGACGGACGCGTCGTTCCGCCAGCCCTGCACGACGCGTGCCCCGGTGCGTTCGACCTCGCGCAGCGCGTGTGCGAGTGCACGTTCGGATGCCTCGACGACGACGAGCGGAGGCGTCAACGACGCGCGGCGAGGGCCGCAGCCTGAGCCCGGCTGCTCGCGCCGAGCTTCTGCTGCGCCGACCGGATCAGACGGACGACCGTCGGCCGCCCGAGGCCGAGCCGCCGCGCGATGTCGGCGTTGGAAAGTCCGGCGGCGACGAGCTCGAGCACCTCGCCTTCACGCCCGGTCAGCTCGCCGACGTTCGTCCTGTCCACTGCGCGACGCTCGCCTGCGAGGCGGAGCGAGCGCTGGATCCGACCGAGCAGAGGAACGTACCCGCGCTCGAGCGCAAGACGCTCGGCCGCGGTCAGACGCTCGACGGCCACATCGAGTTCTCCCGTGCGCCGCAGTGCCTCACCCGCGGCCCACCGGCAACGGAGCTCGCCGCGGAAATGCCGCCCGCGCCACCGCTCGACGGCGCGGTCGAAGGCCTCGCTCGCCCCGCGATCGTCGCCCGCCGCCAGCAACGCGATCGCCTCCGCCTCGACCGCCGCGCCTTCGGTGATCGGCAGAAGTCGACCGAGCACCAGCGGCTCGGGGTCCAGGCCGAGCTCGAGACGCGTCCACGCTTTCGCCAGAGTGACGAACGCCGTCGACCCCTCGTCGGACCCACGCCCACCGCCGGCGTTGAAGTACGCGCGGGCCGCCGCGAGCGTGTCGTCGGCGCGGCCGGACCAGAACGCCGCCTCCGTCTGGCACCAGAACGCCTCGCAGACCTCGTCGTCGAAGGTTTCGCCGACCGTCCGCTCTTGGACGCCTCGCACCATCTCGTCGGCGAGCGTCCCGGCGTCGTCGTGGCGCCCGACATCCGCGAGCGCCTGGCAGAGGTAGAACTCGACGAACCGCCGGTCGGAGACGTCGAGGACGCCGTCGAGGGCGTCCTCCGCCGTCGCCACGGCTTCCCGCGGCAGGCCGGCGTGCCAGTCGAGGGCGACCAGCCACCCGCGGAACCGTTGCTCGACGCCGGTGAGCTTCTGGTCGCGCATGCGCTCGACCATTTCCTCGGCGATCGAACGGGCGCGGCCGACCTCTCCGTCGAGCAGGAGAAAGTAGACGATGTTGTTGGCGGCGTTGCTCTCGGTCCTGAAATCGCCGTCGACGTGCGCTCGCTTCCGAGCTTCGGTCAGGTGCGGAAGCCAACCGGCATCGCCTATTCGATGCATCGCGTTGCCGAGGGCGAAGTGGGCCCTCGCTTCATGGCATCCTCGGCTCCGAGCGAGCCGCAGACCCGCCTCGGCCTTTGCGAGCTGCTCCTCGGGGTCGTCGCCGTAGAGTCGCGCCGTACTGGCACGCGAGACGACCAGCGCGACCTCGACGGCGCTGTCGCTGCCGCGGGCCAGTACGAGCCCGGCATCCAGCGCGGCGCGCTGTGCCTCGATCCGCGAGGTCTGCCAATAGAGATGCGATCGGATCAGACACGCCTCGGCCTGGACGAGCCGGTCCGGTGACACGACCTCGTCGAGAATCGCTTCGACGCTGTCGACGTCGTGCGCGTCGCAGAGCAGCTTCGCCGCGCGTAGCCGCAAGTGATCTGCTTCGGTGCCGCTCGCGCAAGCGGCCGCGATGCGGAGGTGGCTCGCCTGCTCGCCGAGGCGACCGGTTCGCTCGGCCGCGGCCATTGCCTTGGCAAACGCCTCTTCGCGTTCGCCTGCCGCCGCGTGATGGCGCGCAGCTTCTCCCGGATCGTCGAGCGCGGCTGCGATTCGCGAATGGAAGCGGCGACGCTCTTCCGCCGAGAGCGTCTCCGTCGTCGCTTCGGCGAGGAGCGCGTGCCGGATCGTCATCTCGTCGTTCGCCGTCGCGAGCCCCGCGGCGACGATCTCGGCCGCCCCCGCGCCGAGGAGCCGCGGCGCCGCCGGCCGCCCGAGCAGCGCGAGTGCGACGATCGCGTCGCGCCCCGCAGGAGTCAGCGCGCGCACGCGCGTCGCGAGCGTGAGGCGGAGGCTGTCGCTGGGCGCTCCGGTCGCCCCCAGTTGCTCGACCAGGAACGGGTTGCCGCCCGAACGCTCGACCAGCCGCCGCATCGCCGTCTCCGACAGCTCGGGGTGAAGTGACCTCGCAAGCGTCGTCGCCTCTTCCCGCGGCAGCGGCTCGAGCGGGAGCAGCTCCGCGCCCGCGACGCTCACGGCTTCGAGCGCGCCTGACGTGCCGGGGTCGCCGCGCCTCAGCGCTACGACCAGCGGGACGCGCGCCGCGAGTAGCCGTAGCAGCGAAACGGTCTGCGTGTCCGCCCACTGCAGATCGTCCACGAACAGCACCGCATCACCGAGCGCGGCCTCGACGGTCGCGGCGACGTAGGCAGTGTCGCCGTCGAAGTCGCGCCCGAGCGCGCGTCGAAGCGGAAGGTAGGGGAGCCACGAAAGCGTGGCGAGCGCGCCCGCTTCGACCAGCGGCGCGCCCGCCCGCTCGGCCGCAGCGCGGACGAGCGTCGTCTTGCCGACACCGGCCTCGCCCAGTACGGCGATCGGCCGCCGCTCCGCGATCCGTTCCGCGAGGAGCGAGAGCTCGGATGCGCGCCCGACCAACATCGCTCGATTCTCCGGCGGGGCGTAAGTTGGCGCAACTGGACGATGAAGACCGACCGCCGCGCGTGCACGCTCTCACGGGATGAAGCACGTGACCTGTAGCTGCGGATACGTGGCGTCGGGCGAGACCGCGGACGAGCTCCTCACAGCGGTCGAGGCCCATATCGACGCCAGCCACGGCGCAGGCTCGATGAGCGAGGTGGAGGGCCACGCCGTGCGCGATCCCACCCGCGAACCACGATCGGAGGAGGAGAGATGAGAAGGAAGCTCTGGATTGCGATCTTCGCGGCCGCCGTCGGCGCGTCATTCGCGATCGTGCCGCTCACTGCGTCCGGAGGAAGCGGCGGGCACGTCATGATCGCCGAGCGGAACCTGTTCACGAGCTCGAGCACGCAGGACGGGACGTTCTCGATCGCCGGAGCGATCAGCGACTCGGGGCCGGTTCACGCGACGTTCACGGTCACACCGAGCGGGGACGGCAGTGCGGTCCTCGAGGGTGACCACGTCCTGCAGGGATCGCTCGGCACGCTGACCGTGCACACGCGGGCGAGGGTGTATCCGTTCCCGGCGTCTCGTTCGTTCGTCGAGGGGAAGTGGAATGTCGTCAGCGGTACGGGCACCTACGCCGACATGCAGGGCGGAGGCTCCGTCAAGGCCGTCGGCGACTTCGTGAACGGCACGGCGACGATCATCCGCGACGGCGCCGTCAACGGGTAGGCGGACACGTGCACCGGCGGTCAAAGGGTACGAGCGTTCTCCCGTGACGAGAAGGAGGCCCTGGCGACAGGGCCTCCTTCGTTCAAGGGCAGCCGTCTCATGAGCCGCTGCCAGCCGCTGATCGTGGGCTTCGGCGCGCGGACCGCTTGCCGCTCCCTGGCCAGTCTCGCCTGGGCGTCTGCCTCGAGCGCTCGCTCTTCGAACTGGATCACCGGGGGGTACGTCATCTTTCCGCGCTCCTTGCTGGATAGGTTGAGAGATAACTTAACAGATAGCTTTCTAGAAAGCAATCTTGATAGGCTACACTGACCGGATGCGTCGGAGGGATCACGTCCAGCACGTGCTCGAGCAGTGGCGGCGAGAAGCCCCGGAGCTCGACCGTTCTCCGATGGGCGTCGTCGGGCGCATCTCTCGTCTGGCGCAACTGCTGCAGGTGGAGCTCGAGCCGGTCTTCGCCGCCCACGGCGTGAACGGCGGCGAGTTCGACGTCCTGGCCTCCCTGCGCCGGGCCGGCCGGCCGTACCGGCTGACTCCCACGGAGCTGAGCAAGGCGTTGATGGTCACGAGCGGCGGGATGACGAAGCGCCTGGCCACGCTCGAAGGCCGTGGGTTGATTCGCCGCGAGCCCGATCCGAACGACGGACGGTCGACGGCGGTGACGCTGACGCGCGAGGGGAAGCGTCTCGTCGAGGCGATCCTCCCCGAGCACGTGGCGAACGAGCGGCGCCTGCTCGGCGAGCTGAGCAACAAGGAGCGCGCCGAGCTCGCAGGTCTGCTCGAGACGTTGGCCGTCTCACTCGGCGACGAGGCAGACGCTCGCGTGCGCGGGGCGGCAGCGGCCCGCCGGCGGCGACGCGCGTAACCCTCTGCCGGCGCGTGGCTCCGGTCAGGGGCCGATCGTCAGCGTGCCGCCGTGGCCGTCGCTCACCGTGCAGGCGAGCTTTGCCCTCTTCACGAGCGAGGAGACGGCAAGCGTGTCGGGCTTCGTGCGAGCGAGGGTGGCCCAGAACCGGTTCATCTCACCGGCGCGCAGCGCGTCGCCGGCCTGCTCGAGCTCGCCCACGAGGGTGGTGAACCGAGTCGAGAGGCGACGCATGACCGGGGTCTCGCGGCCCAGGCCGTGCGCGGCCGACCTCGCCGTGACGAGCATCTTCGGCCAGCCGGAGCGCAGCTTGGCGACCGAGATCGTGCGGTGCTGCTCGTGATCTTGCTCCAGGAGCGACACGGTGAGCAACGTCGCGTGCAGGCCGCAGGCGGGACTCGTCCGATCGCTCCGCGGTGCTGTTGCCGCCGCCTGGACCGGCGCCACGACGAGGAGCCCGACCACTGCGGCCGGAACGACGAGGCGGAGAAGTCCACGTGGCGCCGGCATCGCGTTCGAGCGATCGGCGGGAGGTCGCGCCGGCTTGATCCCTCGTCGCGCGGAACCTCTAGGGCGACGCAGGTTGCTCCGGGCCGGGTCCGGTCGGGCCCGGCGGGGCGCCGCCTTCGACAGTCGTCCCCGGTCCCGCCGTCGGACAGCCCAGTCCGTCCGTCTCCGCGATCGTGCCGTCGCAGCCGCCCGGGGCGCCGATCGGCCCCGACAGCACCATGCCGCCGTCCGAGCCGCAGGGATCCTCGCCGGGAAGCGGATGGGCGACCTCGGCTCCGCAGAGGTGGAGCAGCACGCCGTCGCCCGCGTCCGCGATCGTCTCGGAGCCCGTCGCGTCCTTCGGGCACGCGAAGCCCTCGTCGGTCGGGTTGACGATCGTCACATCGACCCCGCAGCGCAGGAGCAGGTCGAGCGCCTGGCAATCGCCGCGCTTCCAACCCGCCTGCTCGCATTCCCAGGTGAACTCCTCCATCAGCTGACAGGGGCTTTCCGGCGCGTCGCCGGCCGGCCGCTCCGACGAGCCGCTCGGGGTGATGACGATCCCGCCCTCGTCGAGCTCGACGCTCACTCCGCCCGACGTCTCGATCTCGATCCCGTCCACGTCGAGCTCGACCGTGATTCCGCCCGTCGGGTCGACCTCGATCCCGTCCTCGTCGAGCTGGACGGTGATTCCACCCGTGCCGCCGTCCTCGGCGATGCGCGGGTCGGGTCCCTGTCCGCCTCCGCAGTCGCTCGAGCCGCCTGGCGTCCAGGGGCCGACGGCGAGGCCGGGCCTCCGGCCGCTGCCGACGAGGCCGCCGAGGAAGGGGTCGCCGCGGCCGAGTGACGCGCCGAGCGTGCCGGCGCAGCTCTCGAGCACGGCCGAGAGGTCGTTGTGGCGGGTGAAGTCGCTCTCGGAGAGGCTCAGGGTGTCGGAGGATTGCGCCGCGACGGTCGCACCGTCGCCGCCGCACTGGACGATCGCCACCGGAAGGTCGGGGCGCCGCTCGAGCGCGCCGGGAAAGCGCTGCGCGAGCTCGTCGGCGCCGATCGAGGGCCGAGCCTGCGCGGGCGGGTCGACGCAGACGGCGTGGCGGTCGAGCAGCACCGGCGGGTGGACGACCTGCGCCCCGGGCGCCGGCCGCACCGCCGCGGGCTTCGCGTCCCCCTGCACGACGTAACAGAGGCGCGCGACCGTGACGTCGGCTGCGCCGTCGTCGGCGAGTGCCGGCCCGACAAGCGTGAGCGCCGTCACCGCCGCCGCGACCGCCGCAAGAGTCACAGGTGCGCCAAGCATTCGCACACAAGACGGCGCAGACCTCCAGCATCTTCCGCTTGACCGTCGCGTGTCGGATGCGTAGCGTCGCGAGGCCGTATGCAGATCGGTAAGGCCGGGGACCCGGTCAGCCACATCAGCCAGGCGTATCCCGACAGGGTCGAGGTGCGAGGACGCGACCTCGCCGGCGACCTGATGGGCAGGTTGAGCTTCACCGAGTACTTCCATCTGCTGCTCACCGGCCGCGAGCCGACCGACGACCAGCGCTTCTTCCTCGACCTGCTGCTCCTCGCGATCGCCGAGCACGGGATGATGCCGACCAACGTCGCCGCGCGCATGACGCTCGCGGCCGACCCCGGATCGCTGCAGGGCGCCGTCGCCGCGGGGATCCTCGGCTGCGGTCCGGTCGTTCTCGGCACGGCCGAGTCGTGCGCGCGGCTGCTCGAAGAGGCGCAGGCACGAGTGGCGGCGGGCGGCGAGCCCGCGGCCGTCGCGGGGGACCTCGCGCGCGACGTCCACGCGTCCGGCGGCAAGGCGCCGGGGTTCGGCCACCCGGTGCATCGGCCGCTCGACCCGCGCGCCGAGCGGATCCTCGAGCTCGCCGACGCCCGCGGCGTGAGCGGGCCCCACGTCCTGCTCGCGCGGTGCCTGCGCGACGCCGTCGCCGAGGTCTGGGGCAGGGCGCTCACGATGAACGTGTCCATGCCGATCGCGGCGGTCATGCTCGACCTCGGCTTTCCGCCCGCTGCGGTGAAGGGCGTCCCGATCCTCGCGCGGACGGCCGGCCTGCTTGCACACCTCGCCGAGGAGCAAGAGCATCCCCTCGGCTTCCTCATGGCCGGGAAGGCGGAGGAGGCGATCGAGTACGAGCGCTGACGTCGAGACGCGGCCGTGGGCGGAGCAGCTCGCGCTCGACGACGAGAGCTACCGCGCCCAGCTCGCGTACCTCTTCGACCGCTCGTCGTTCTATCGGGAGAAGCTCGCCGCCGCCGGGTTCGGTTCCGCGCGGGCGGCCGGAGGGCTCGCCGACGTCGCGCAGCTCCCTCTCACCGACAAGCGCGAGCTCAGGGCGACGTGCACGCCGGACGATCCGATCGGCACGCATCTCTGCGCGACGCCGTCCGAGATCGTTCGGATCTACTCGACGAGCGGCACCACCGGCGCGCCGAGCTACATCCCGCTGACGGCCGGCGACCTCGACAACTGGGTCACCGGGTCGGCGCGCAGCTACGCGGCCTCGGGCGTCGCCGCCGGACAGCGCATCGTCTCGACCTACAACGCGGGGCCGTTCGTCGCGGGCGCGGCGCTCGCCGCGTTCGACCGCATCGGCCTCTGTCACATCCCGGTCGGCACCGGGAACACCGAGCGCCTGATGCTGGCGGTCGAGCTCCTCCGCCCCGAAGCCGCGGTACTGACGCCCTCGTATGCCGCCCATCTCGTCGAGTGGGCAGCGGAGCGGAGCGTCGATCTCCGGGGGTCGAGCGTCGAGCGCGTCCTCGTCGCGGGTGAGCCGGGCGGCGGCGAGCCGGCTTTCCGCGCGCAGCTCGAGGAGGGCTGGGGCGCGAGGGTCACCGAGGCGATGGGCATCGGCGACATCGGCGTGTCGCTGTGGGGTGAATGCGAGGAGCAGGACGGCATGCACCTGGGCGCGCGCGGGTTCGTCCACGCGGAGCTGATCGATCCCGAGACGGGCGACGCCGTCGAGCTGGAGGACGGGGCCACCGGCGAGCTGGTGCTGACGCACCTTCGGCACCGCGCGGCACCGCTGCTCCGATTCCGCACGCGCGACCACGTCCAGGTCCGGATGAGCCCCTGCAGATGCGGCCGCACCGGCCCGCGCGTCCGGTGCATCGGCCGGACCGACGACATGCTCATCGTCCGCGGGGTCAACGTCTTTCCCGCGGCCGTCCGCGAGGTGGTGAGCGCGTTCGCTCCCGACGTCAGCGGGCAGATCCTCGTCCGGCCGCAGGCGGCCGGCGTGAAGCAGGAGCCCCCGTTGCCCGTGACCGTCGAGCTCTCGCGGGACCGGGCAGGCGATGCGGCTCTCGCGGAGGCGATCCGCGAGCGACTGCGCAACGTGCTCGTCGTCCAGACGCGCGTGGAGCTCGTGCCGTGGGGGACCTTGCGCCGCAGCGAGTACAAGTCGAAACTCGTCGAGCGCTGATGCGGAAGCTCCAGAGCCAGGGTGTCCACCACATCACGATCGTCGGAGCCGATCGACAGACGTCGATCGGCTTCTGGGAGGGAGTGCTCGGCATGCCGTTCGTGTTCGAGCAGCCGAACCTCGACAACCCGTCGGAGAGCCATCTCTACTTCGACCCGGGTGACGGGCGCCTCATCACCGTCTTCACCAACGAGGAGCGAGTGCCCGATCCGAGCCGCACGCCGACGGACCCCGGCTGCGTGCACCACGTCGCGTTCTCGCTCTCGCAGGCGACGTTCCACCAGTGTGTGGAGCGGCTCGACGAGCGAGGGATCCGGCACAGCGGAGCCAAGGACCGCGGGTTCATGGACTCGATCTACTTCGAGGATCCGCTCGGCCTCCTGATCGAGCTCGCGTCCTATCGCTTCGAGCCGCCGTTCGGCTGCACGCACGCCGACGTGCTGCTCGAGGCGCACAAGATCCGCGTGGAGCGCGGCGACTACAACATCGCCCAGGGCCACCTCGCGGATGCGATCGAGGCGCTCGTCGCGCGCTCACGAGCGTCGCTCTCGGACGACCGGTCGCCGAAGCACCCCTACGACTAGCGGAGGATCACATGGCTGCGAACACGCTGAACATCCTGAAGCCGAGCGTCAACAACCTGACCGTTCGGATCTTCGTACGCGCCGCTGGGCTCGACTTCGAGGAGCTCGACGTGTGGGGGAAGACGAGGAGCCCGGAGTACATTGAGAAGTACCCGGCCCACCTCACGCCGATGCTCGAGGAGGAGGGGCTGCCGAAAGGCTCGCTCGGCGAGAGCTGCGCGATCATGCAGTACCTGTGCAACAAGCACGGCCTCACGCAGTTCTATCCGGAGGACCCGGGCGAGCGGGCGATGGTCGACAACGCGATGTTCTACCTCATCGGCACGCTCTATCCGCTCGTCGCGCGCGCGACCTACCCGATGCTCGCCTTCCCGCAGTATCCGGGCGAGGTCGCGACGTCCGACGCCGACGACGACATGAAGGCGAGGGCGCAGAAGGACGCCGAGGCAGCGCTCGCCGAGCCGCTCGACGTCTACCGCGCGTTCTTCCTCGCCGGCCGGCCGTTCATCGGCGGCGACTCCCCCTCGATCGCCGACATTCGGCTGGCCGCAACGCTCGAGTTCCTGAACGCGATCGACTACGAGCTCCCCGCCTGGGCGAAGGAGTACATGGCCAGGATGGAGTCGACCCTTGGCGAGGCGTACTCGGAGCCGGCGGCGGACGTCCGCGGCTACATCGACCACATGAAGTCGCAGGCTGCGTAGACGTTTCGCGGCACCTCAACTTCGTTTTGCCGCAGCTGACTTCTGCGACCGGCCCTGTCACGATGGCGGAGACGACGATGGCAGTGGAAGTGGTCGGGAGGGGCGAGGAGCTCAGCTCTCTGTTCGAGTTCCTCGACGGAGAAGCCGCGGAAGGCCCGACCGCGCTCGTGCTGGAAGGCGAAGCGGGGATCGGGAAATCGGTGCTCTGGCTCGCAGCCGTCGAGGCGGCGGGCGAGCGGGGCTCACGCGTCCTCTCGTCGCGGCCGGCCGAGGCGGAGCGCGGGCTCGCGCACGCCGGTCTGGGAGACCTGTTCGACGGCGTGCTCGAAGACGTTCTGCCGGCGCTGTCCGCGCCCAGGCGCCGCGCGCTCGAGGTCGCGCTCCTGGTCGAGGACGCAGCGGGTCGTGCCGTGGATCCGCGAGCCCTCGGCGTTGCCGTTCGCAGCTCGCTGCAGCTGCTCGCCGCGAACGCGCGCGTCGTCCTCGCGATCGACGACGTCCAGTGGCTCGACGCGTCGTCCGCGAGCGCGCTCGCGTTCGCGCTGCGCCGGCTTCCCGATGCGGACATCCTGCTGCTGCTCGCTCGTCGCCTCGGAGACGGAGCGCAGACATCGGCTGTCGAGAATGCGATCGAGTCCCGCCGGATCGAACGCGTGCGCCTCGGGCCGCTCACCGTCGGCGCGATCCACCGACTCGTCTACGACCGGCTCGGGCGAACGTTTGCACGGCCGACAGTCGTCCGGCTCTATGAGACATCCGGCGGCAACCCGTTCTACGCGCTCGAGCTTGCGCGGGCCCTCGGCGCCCACCCGGCGGTCGGTGACCCGACGCAGCCGCTGCCGGTTCCCGAGACCCTCGAGGGCCTCCTCGGCGCCCGGCTCGAAGGGTTCGCGGGCGCGACGCGCGAGGCGCTGGTGCTCGCTTCGGCTCACGCGCGGCTGACGCCTGCTCAGCTCGGCGCTGCGGGGATCGAGCGGAGCGCACTCGACCCCGCGCTCGAGGAGCACGTGATCGAGCTCGTAGACGGCGCCGTCCGCTACACGCACCCCCTGCTCGCCTCGGTGCTCTACCAGGGCCTGTCCCCGCGCGAGCGGCGGCGTGCACACGGTGTGCTGGCCGAGCTCGTCGACGACCCGCTCGGGCGTGCACGTCACCTCGCGCTCTCGACGGAGGGGCCGGACGCTGGCGTTGCCGCCGCGCTCGAGAGGGCTGCCGCAGCCGCGAATACGCAGGGCGCGCCGATCGCCGCCGCCGAGCTCGGCGAGCACGCGGTTCGACTGACGCCGCCGGACGACCGTGAAGATGCAGCGCGTCGCGCGATGTCGGCGGCGCGCGCGCACCTGGCGGCCGGCGAGGCCGACCGGGCCCGGACGCTCGCCCGGGATCTCGTCGCGCGGGCGCCCGCAGGCGTCGATCGGGCGGAGGGTCTCGTGTTCATGGCCGACGTGGAGTCGGACGACGTTCCGGTCGCGATCCCACTGCTTCGGGAAGCGCTCGACGAGGCCGCGGCGAGCCCGGCGCTGCAGGCGTCGATCCACCAGCGGCTCGGCCTGCACGTCCGCTTCACCGAGAGCATTGCGATCGCGGAGCAGTACGCGCGCGCGGCGGTGCGGCTCGCGGAACGGCTCCGTGACGACGCTCTCCGTGCCGACGCCAGGGCCGGGCTCGCGATCGTTCGCTGCAACGCAGGAGAGCCGGATGCGCTTCGAATCGCCGAGCAGGCGCACGAGCTTGCAGCGGGTTGCCCCGACTCACAGCGGATCACGGCGGGCTTCGCGCTCGCACACGTCCTGTTCTGGACGATGGATCTCGGGCGCGCGCGGGCCGTGCTCGAGCGGCTCGACCGGGAGTGGGGCGACCGCGACGAGCGCCTGACCGCGTCCGCTCGGTGGTACCTCGCGATGGTCGAGCTCCGCGCCGGCCGCTGGCCGCTCGCCGCCGAGTACGCCGAGCAGGCGAGGGAGCTGAGCATCCAGTACGCGCGCGACGAGTCGGAAGCGCCGCAGAATCTCTACCCGATCATGCTTCTCGCGGCCCACCGGGGCGACCTCGAGCGAGCGCGCGAGCTTGCGGCGCACACCCGTCGGGTCGCCGAGACGCAGCGGGCGCTCCTCGCCGGATTCGCGGCGGTGTCGGGGCTGGTGGATCTGTGGAGCGGAGACGCTGCCGCAGCCGTAGCGGGCTTCGAGGCCGCGGAGCCGATGGCGGTTGCCGCCGGCTGGGGCGAGCCGGCGATGTGCTGGTGGCGCGGCGAGCACGCGGAGGCGCTGCTCGACCTGGATCGGTTCGACGAGGCGGTCGCCGTGCTCGACGCCTGGGAAGCGGACGCGACCCGCCTGGGGCGCGAGTGGGTGCTCGCGCATGCGACGAGGTGCCGCGGCCTCGCCGCCGCTGCCCGCGGTGACGTCGAGCAAGCCACGTCGCTGCTGGCGCAGGCGGTCGAGCGGAGCGCGGCCGTCGGCGACCCGTTCGGCCGTTCGCGCGCGCTCCTCGCACTCGGGGTCGTCCGTCGCCGGGGACGGCAGAAACGGGCCGCCCGCGACGCGATCGGGGAGGCGCTCGCCGGTTTCGAGACGCTCGGCGCCGCCGGCTGGGCGGAGCGCGCCCGCGCCGAGCTCGGCCGAATCGGAGGGCGCACGACGACGGAGGGCCTGACTCCCGCCGAGCGGCGGGTCGCGGACCTCGTCGCCGCGGGACGGACGAACCGGGAGGTCGCGTCCGCGCTCTTCCTCGGCGAGCGGACGGTCGCGAGCCACCTCACGCGCATCTACGCCAAGCTCGGCGTGCGCTCGCGTACCGAGCTTGCCCGCCGGCTGCAATAGCCCGCGGGCTGCGATAGGAAAGTTCAGACGTTCTGACGTTTCCGGCGCGCAGGCCCCGTCGTAGCGTCGGCGGCCAATGCCGAGCTATCTCGTCGAGACGTTTCTCGCCCGCGGCCGCGCAGGAGAACGCGCCGCCCGGGAGGCACGGGCGCGCTCGGCCGCCGAGGAGCTGACGCGGGCCGGAACCTGCGTCCGCTTCGACGGCGCAATCCATGTTCCCGAGGACGAGGTCTGCTTCTTCGTATTCGGCGCGCCGTCGAGCCGGGAGGCCGCGCTGGCGGCACAGCGGGCCGAGCTCGACCCGTTCCGCGTCGTCGAGGCGGTCACGTCCCGAAAGGAGTGAAGTACATGCAGAGGCACTTCACGTCGGTCCGTTCTATGCGGGCCGCCGGTCTGGCCGTGGCGGTTGCCGCGGCGGTTGCGCTTGGCGCGCCCGCGCTTGCGCGCGCCGACGCCGTGACGCAATGGAACCAGTACGCGACGAATGCGTTGATCGGCACCGCCGCGCAGGCGCCGCCCGTAGCGGCGGTGCACCTGGCGATGGTGCACGGGGCCGTGTACGACGCGGTGAACGCGATCGACGGCGGCCACGAGGGCTATCTGATCTCGTCGCGGGTCGCGGCGCCGTTCGACTCGAAGGATGCGGCGGCCGCGACCGCCGCGTACCGGGTGCTGGTGAGCATCGTTCCTGCACAGCAGGCGGTGCTCGAGGCGCAGTACGCGGCGTCGCTGGCCGGGATTCCGGACGGCTCGTCGAAGAAGCGCGGGATCGCGGTGGGCGAGGCCGCGGCGGCGGCGATGATCGCGGCGCGGACGGACGACGGCCGCTTCGGGCCGTTCCGGTTCACGATCGGCACGACACCCGGCGCGTGGCGGCCTGTGCTGCCGGCGTTCGTCAACGACCCGAACGCGTGGCTGAAGGACGTCAAGCCGTTCCTCGTCCGAAGCGCGTCGCAGTTCCGCTCCGACGGGCCGCTTCGGCTCACGAGCCGCCAGTACGCACGGGAGTTCGACGAGGTGAAGTCGGTCGGCTCCGCGACGAGCACGACCAGGACGGCCGATCAGACGTACGTCTCGCGCTACTGGGCGGAGCACCCGGTGGGAACGTGGAGCCGCATCTTCCGTACGCTCTCGGCCGACCGTGTGCTGTCGGTCGTCGACAACGCGCGTCTGTTCGCGCTCCTCTACCTGACGGCCGCGGATGCAGCGATCACCGTCTGGGACAGCAAGGCGCACTGGTCGTTCTGGCGGCCGATCACGGCGATCCGCGAGGCGGACACCGACGACAATCCGGCCACCCAGGCCGACCCGGCCTGGGCTCCTCTCATCCCGACCCCGCCGTACCCGGAGGAGCCGTCGGGCCACACCGGGGTCAGCGGCTCGTTCGTCGCGACGCTGCAGCAGTTCTTCGGGACGGACGAGCTCGCCTGGAGCGACACCAACAACGGCGGGCTGACACGGAGCTACACGCACGCCTCGGACGCGATCGACGAGATCATCGACCTTCGGGTGTGGTCCGGCATCCACTTCCGGACCGCGGACGAGCACGGCGCGCGCATCGCCCGGCAGGTCGCGAGCTGGCGCGAGAACCACTTCTTCCGGGACGTCCGGGACGACAACGACGACGACGAGGACTGACGGCAGGGGCGGATCGGCGGGCCGCCGTGTCGGCGGCCCGCCGCCTGCTTCCTCGCCTACGACTGCGTAACGTTCGACACGTGAGGCTCGGCGTCGACGGACGCTGCCGCGGGATCGCGGCGCCGGGCTTCGTCGACCTTCACATCCACGGGTTCGCGGCGTCGACTTCGCGTCGGCCGAGGCCGTGGGCTACAGGCGCGCGGACGAGCTTGCTCCAGGTGCGGCCGCGGACGTCGTCGTCCTCGACGACAACCTCGAGCTCCGCCGCGTGCTCGTCGGCGGCGCGGAGCGCGTGGCCGCCTGACGGACAGGGCCGATGAGTTTCCGGCCGCTGAGCCGTCTAACGGGTGTGACGTACGCACCGATTTCGGCTCGTCGGCCGGACCCCGTACGATGACGGCCGTGCAGGAGACGCCCCTCACCCTCAGGCCCGCGGCCGACGATCTCGAGGGCCGGCTCGAGCAGCATCGCGCCGAGCTGACCGCCTACTCGTACCGGATGCTCGGCTCGCCCTTCGAGGCCGAGGACGCCGTCCAGGAGACGTTCATCCGCGCGTGGAAGGGCTACGACCGGTTCGAGGGCCGCGCGGCCCTGCGCTCGTGGCTCTATCGGATCGCGACGAACGTCTGCCTCGACATGCTGAACGGGCGGGAGCGCCGCGCGCGGCCGATGGATCTCGGGCCGGCGCGCGAACCCGTCGCCGCGAACCTCAACACGCTCCCGGAGGTCACTTGGATCGAGCCGGTGCCCGACACCCTGGTCGCGGCGGAGGAGGGAGACCCGGCCGAGGTCGCCGTCGCGCGCGAGACGATCCGGCTCGCGTTCGTCGCGGCGCTGCAGCACCTCCCGCCGCGGCAGCGCGCGGTGCTGATCCTCTGCGAGGTCCTGCGCTGGAAGGCGAGCGAGGTCGCGGAGCTCCTCGAGACGAGCGTCGCGTCCGTGAACAGCGCGCTGCAGCGGGCGCGGGCGACGCTCGAGACGAGCAACGTCAGCGAGGTCGATACGCCCTCGTCCCTGGACGAGGCGAGCCGCGAGCTGCTCGCTCGCTACGTCGAGGCGTTCGAGGCGTACGACATCGATGCGCTGACGTCCCTCATTCACGAGGACGCGACGCAGTCGATGCCGCCGTTCGACCTCTGGCTGAGCGGCCGCGACGACATCTTCGAGTGGTGGTTCGGCCCCGGCATCGGCTGCCGCGGTTCCCGCGTGATCCCGACCGTGACGGCGAACGGCTCGCCCGCGTTCGGGCAGTACAAGCCGAGCGCGACCGGCGAGGGCTACGAGCCCTGGGCGCTGCAGGTGCTCGAGGTCAAGGACGGCCGCATCGCCGAGCTCACGTTCTTCCTCGGCACCGAGACGCTGTTCCCGCTCTTCGGCCTGCCGGCCCGGCTCGACTCGTAACCGTCAGTCGGGCAGGACGTCGCGCAGGCCCATGAAGGCGAGCAGCTGCAGCAGCTCGTCCGACGCGTTGCGCAGCCGAACCTGGCAGCCGTGGCGCCGGGCGGCGAGCTGGAGCCGCGCGAGCGCATCGATCGTCACCGCGTCGGCGTCGACGCCGCCGACGTCGCAGACGGCGACGCCGGCCCTGCTCTTCCGCAGCAGCCCGCAGACACGGTCGCAGAGCCCGGGCAGGTCGTCCCGGGCGATCGGACCGCCAACGGCGAACAGGATCGTCTGCGGCGCTCGGGCGGCCATCGACAGTAGGACCGCGCGAGCGGGCGAAACTCATCGGTCGTGCGTCACGTGCGCCTGAGGTACGCGTCCGACCCGTCGAGCCAGTCCTGCCGCGGAGGGCAGAAGATGTCGACGTCGAGCGTCGTCTCCAGCGCCTCGGCCCTGTGCGGAAGCTGCGACGGAATATGGAGCACGTCGCCCGCGGCGACGTCGACGACCTCCGACTCGTCATCGCCCAGCCAGAAGCGGAGCGCGCCCTCGAGGATGTACGTCAGCTGCTCGTTCTCGTGCGCGTGCTTCGGGACGAGGCAGCCCTTCTCGAGGTACACGTGCGCCAGCATCATCCGGTCCGTGGAGATGAGGCGGCGCTGGAGGTCCGGCTTCAGCGCCTCCTTCGGCATGTCGTCCCACCGATAGCGCGTCGCGCGGAGACCTTCCACGCAGCGCAATCTATAGTCGCGGTCACATGGCGGTCACGCCGGAGACATCACGCTGGGAGCGGCTCTTCGCCGCGCGCACGCGCGGGGACGTCGGCGAGGGGATCGCGGCGATCCTCGGGTTCGTCGGCATGCCCGACCTGATCTCGTTCGCCGGCGGCCTGCCCGATCCGGTCACCTTCCCGCGCGAGCACGCGTCCGCGCTGCTCGCGGAGTTCGCCGCGGCGGGCGAGTCGACGGCCTTCCAGTACGCGCCCACCCGCGGCCTGGCCGGTCCGCTCGACGCGATCGCAGGACGGATCGACGCGCAGCAGGGCCGCCGCCCGGCCGACGACGAGCTCGTGATCACGAGCGGCGCGATCGAGGCGCTCGAGCTCGTCGGCAAGTCGTTCCTCGACCGCGGCGACGTGGTGATCGTCGAGGGCCCGACCTACCTGGGCGCGATCATGGCGTTCCGCAGCTTCGAGGCCGACGTCGTCGCCGTTCCGATGGACGAGGACGGGCTCGAGGTCGACGAGCTGGAACGACGGCTCGCCGGCGGGCTGCGCCCGAAGCTCGTCTACGCGATTCCCGACCACCAGAACCCGGCGGGAGTCAGCCTCTCCGCCGAGCGGCGCGGGCCGCTCGTAGAGCTCGCGCGCCGGTACGGCTTCCTGATCGTCGAGGACGTCGCGTACCGTGACCTCGGCTTCGAGGACGGCGGGGCGCCGAGCCTCTGGAGCCTCGCGCCCGACGCGGTCGTGCAGGCGGGCACGACGTCGAAGACGTTCTTCCCCGGCGTACGGCTCGGCTGGGCCGTCGGTCCGGCGGAGGTCTCCGCGCAGCTCGTCTCGGCGAAGCAGAACACCGACCAGTGTGCGGGTGCGCTTGGGCAGCGCCTGTTCGAGGAGTACGTGCGCCGCGGGTGGATCGACGAGCAGGTCGCGCTGTCGCGGGCGCTGTACCGGGGCAAGTGCGAGCGCATGCTGGCGGCGCTCGAGCGGTGGATGCCCGCGGGCACGCGCTGGACGCACCCGCGGGGCGGTTTCTTCACGTGGCTGACGCTGCCGGACGGCGGCGACGCCGTCGACCTCGCTGCGCGGGCCGTTCAGCGCGGCGTCGGCATCGTCCCCGGGTCGCCGTTCTTCCCGGACGGGCGCGGCGGCGACAACGTGCGGCTGGCCTTCAGCCTCGTCGACGAGGCGCTGATCGACGACGGCGTCGAGCGGCTCGCGTCGCTCGTCTGATCGTCCGTACTCAGGCGGCCTCGTCCAGGCTCGCCGTGCGGGCGCCTTCGAGCATTGCGCCCGCGACGACCCCGAAGGCCGCCGTCCATGCCCGCTCGCAGGCAGGCGACCAGCGCGACCCGGCGATCTCCGCCATCGAGGCGATCAAGACCTGGCCGACGACCGAATAGTGCTCCGGCTGCGCGCCGTACGCGACGTGGCGCGCACCGAGCTCGCGCAGCTTGGGCACGATCGCGTCCAGGTCGCGCAGCGACTTGCGTAGGAGGACCAGCGTGCCGAGCAACATGGTCTTCTGGCGCGCGAGGTCCGTCCGGCCGAAGAGCGGGATGACCGCCGGCGCCGCCGCGAACAGCCGTGCGTAGAACACGTCCATCAGCTCGTCGCCACGCGGGGCAACGAGATCGAAGCTCGTCTCGAGCGCTTCCAGATCGAGGTTCACCGTGATCTCCTTTCGTCCGGGTCTGCGTTCAGCGCCGCCAGGTTGTCGCGGCAGGCGAGAAGGGTCGGATGGTTCGGCTCGACGCACCGCTCGAGGATCGCGAGAGCGCGACGATGGAGTGCGGCGGCGGCCTCGCGTTCGCCCTGCTCCGCGAGCAGCACGGCGAGGTTGTTCAGCGGCGCCGCGAGGTCGGGGTGGTCGCCGCCGAGCAGCCGCTCCAGCAGCGCGAGCCCACGCCGGTAGAGCGCTCCCGCCTCGTCCAGCCGGCCGAGGCGGAAGAGGAGCGCGGCCAGCTGGCCGAGGTTGAACGCGACCTCGTAGTGCTCCGGGCCGAGGACGCGCTCGAAGACGTCGATCGCTCTCCGCAGCAGCGTCCCGGCCTCCTCGTCGCGGCCGAGCGCGTCGAGGACCGCTGCGAGCGCGGCTGCGTCGGCGGCGACGGCCGGATGGTCGTCGCCGAGCGCGCGGCGCCGAAGCTCGAACGCGCGGCGCGCCGGAGGCTCGGCTGCGGCGTAGTCGCCGCGCGTGTGCGCGAGGCCGCCGAGGTTGTGGTACAGCGTCGCGAGGTCGGCGTGGTCCGGGCCGAGCTCGCGCTCGAGCGTCGCGAGCGAGCAACGGTACAGCTGCTCGGCCGCGTCGAGCTTGCCGGCGAACTTGAACGTGACGGCGAGGTCGTTCCGGATCGTGGCCTCGTCGAGCGAGCCCGGCACGGTGAGCGTGAGGACGTGCCGATATCGTTGCTCGGCGTCGTCGTAGCGACCGAGGATGCGGGAGAGCGCCGCGCGGTCGGCTAGCGCGAGCACGCGGAGCGTCGGCCCATCGTCGTCGTCGACCTCCTCGGCAAGGGCAACCGCGCGCTCGAATGCCTCGGCGGCTTCGTCGTACGCGCAGGCGTCGAGGCTCGCGCGACCGAGCAGGAGCAGCGCCTCGACGTCGTCGCGACGGGCGACAGCTTCGGTGAGCAACTCCGCCGCGGTCATGCGAGCGCCGGCTCCTGAAGCAGCGCGTCCGGCTCGACGCCGTCGACGACGTCGACTCCGGGCGGCAGATGCCGCGCGAGGCGGAGCGACCCCGTGGCGCCGAGCGCGCACGCGGCGATCAGGGTCAGCATCAAGACGCTTGCCTGCCCGGCGGCGAGCATCGCACCCGCGAGCGCCGGCCCGGCGGCGAAGCCGGTCGTCCACGCGAGCGTGTAGACGCCGTTGTAGCGGCCGCGCAGCGCGTCGGGCGCGAGGTCGTTCGCAAGCGCCGGCGCCGAGGGCGAGACAGCGGTCTCGCCGATCGCGAGCGCGACCATTGCGACCGCGAAGAGGGTCGCGGCCGTGGCCGGGGACGGTGCTCCGCCGCCGGCGAGCACGATCGCCCAGGCGATTCCCGTGGCGGCGAAGGCGAAGGCGAGCGCGCTCGTCCGCCGGCGGCCGCGCAGAACGCCGAGGACGGGGAGCTGTGCGACGACGACCGCGACGGTGTTGACCGCGAAGGCGAACGCAAGCTGGTGCGCGTCTAGCCCGGCTTCGCCGGTCGCGAACGCGGGGAACGCGGCCGAGTATTGCGCGTAGCCGAAGGCGACGATCAGGGCCGTCAGCGCCCACAGCCGCAGAAACGCGCGGTCGCGAAGGATCGTGCGGTAGGCCCGCGCGGCGCGGTCGCCGCCGCCCGCCCGGTCCCCGTTGCCGCAACGCACAACCGAGCGACGATCGGAACGACGGCGACGAACGATGCAGCGTCGAGCAGGTAGAGCGCCTGGAACGTCCCCGCCGACGACGTGTCGATGATCAGTGCAGCCAGCAATGCGCCGGCGCCGAGCCCCGCGTTCGTCGTCGCGTGCTGCAGCGCGTACGCGCTCGAGCGGAGGTCGGCCGGAACGACGGTCGCCAGCAGCGCGGTCCGCGCCGGCCAGACGATCGCCGCGCCGAACCCGAGCGTTGCCGAAGCTGCGAACGCCTGCCAGGGGTGG
>DASXTR010000124.1:0-4353 GCA_036505325.1 Gaiellaceae bacterium | reverse complement strand
GAGGTCCTCGACGGCGCCGACCACTGCGCGGGTCTTCCACTCGAGCGAAGCCTCGCCCCACCCGACGATGCCCTCGTCCGTCGTCACCTTGACGAAGACCCAGTTCCGCAGCTTCGCGTCGACGACGACGGTGTCCACGGCAGCCACGCGCACCGCTCAGACCTCCGGCGGACCGAGCACGCGGCCGCCGTCGATCGACAGCACCGTTCCCGTCACCCACTCCGCATCGCGGTCGACCAGGTGCCAGATCCAGCGGGCGATGTCCTCCGGCTCGCCGACGCGGCCGAGCGGGACGAGCCGTCCCAACTCGGCCAGGCGCGCCTGCGGGTCGGCGACGGCTCCGGTGTGGAGCTCCGTCGCCACCGGGCCCGGGCGCACGCAGGCGACGCGGATTCGATCCGGAGCGAGCTCGGCCGCCAGGTTCATCGTCAGGTGCTCGAGCGCGGCCTTGGTCAGGCCGTAGAGCGTCTGGCGGCGGCGGTACATCGCGGCGGCGGCCGACGACACGTTGACGACGACCGCGGCAGGAGACGCGCGCAACGACGGCAGCGCGGCCTGGACGAGGAAGTACGCGGCCCGCACGTTGACGGCCAGGTGGTCGTCGAACTCGTCGAGGGTGACGTCCTCGAGCAGGTGCAGCTTGAAGCTCGCGGCGTTGTTGACGAGGACGTCGAGCCGCCCCGTCTGCGCGAGCACCGTGTCGACGATCTCCCAGGGTGCGCGGCGCTCGGCGAGGTCGGCCGGAACCGCGAAGGCACGCCCGCCGGCCGCCTCGACCTCGGCCCGCATGTCGTCGAGCGACTCTCGTCGTCGACCCACGAGCGCGACCGTGAGGCCGTGCGCCGCCAGCAGCCGCGCCGTCGCGGCGCCGATTCCGGAGCCGCCTCCGGTCACGATCGCGACCCGGTTGTCCATGCGGTCCGACAATACTATGATCATCCGGGTATGCGGGTCAGCGTGATCGGCGCCGGCCTCATGGGCGCCCAGATCGGCTGCGAGTACGCCGTCGGCGGTCACGACGTGACGCTGGTCGCGCGTGACACCGCCGCCGTCGGCCGCCGGGTCGACGCGGCGTTCCGCATGCTCGAGGAGCACGGCCTTGCGACAGCTGAAGAGCTCCGCGCGGCGAAGAGCCGCATCGCGATCGCCGGTGCCGTCGAGGCGGACGCCGCCGCGTGCGACCTCGCCGTCGAGTCGCTGCCCGAGGACCTGGAGCTGAAAGCGGCGCTGCTCGGTTCGCTCGCGCTCGCCTCACCCGAGGCGATCCTCGCCACGAACACGTCGTCGATCTCGATCACCGCGCTCGGCGCCGCGGTCGGAGCGCCGGAGCGCGTCGTCGGCACGCACTACCTCGCCCCGCCGCTGCTGATGCCTCCGGTCGAGGTCGTCGCCGGCGAGCGGACGGATCCGGCCGTCGTCGATCGCATGCGGACGACGCTGGTCGCACTCGGGAAGCGACCGGTCGCGGTGCAACGCGACGTGCCCGGGTTCGTCTGGAACCGACTGCAGTTCGCGCTCGTGCGCGAGTGCGTGTGGCTCGTCGAGCAGGGAGTCGCATCAGCCGAGACGATCGACGAGGTGATGCGCGCGGGACTCGCCCGCCGCTGGCGCCACGTGGGGCCGTTCCGGGCGATGGCACTCGGCGGCATCGACACGTGGAACCGCTCCGCCGCGAACATCGTCCCCGAGCTCTCGACCGCCGCGGCGCTCCCCGACCTGAACGGGTTCGCGCGCATGGCCGGCGACCTCGAAGCTGACGCGCGCGCACGCGACGCGGCGCTCGCGCGGGAACTGCGCGACGGTCTTTAGTAGGAGGGATTGGCGAAACGCGGCTGTGCCGCCGGGCCGCGCTGCTCGCCCCGATCCTGCGTCCTCAGTCGCACCGATAGCTAAAGCTATCGGCACTCCCTGCGTCCTTGACTCGGAACGACCATCGCACCCCGACGACGAGCAACGTTCCGCCAATCCCTCCTAGCGCGCAGCTTCGGGATTGAGCGGGAACTCCGGCAGACGACCGTCGCGCACTGCGAGAACGGCACGCGCGGCGCTGCGGCCGCCGAGCCGGAACAGCTCGTCCGTGAGCCCGATCGCGTGCGGCGCGAGGATGACGTTGTCGAGCGCGAGCAGTGGATCGTCGGGGCTCGGAGGCTCGGGGTCGAAGACGTCGAGCGCCGCGCCCGCGATCACGCCGGCCTGCAGCGCTTCGGCAAGCGCCTCGCCGTCGACGATCGGGCCGCGCGCGATGTTCACGATGTAGGCGGTCGGCTTCATGCGGGCGAGCTGCGGAGCGCCGACCAGATGCCACGTCTCCTCCGTCAGCGGACACGTGACGACGACGAAGTCCGCCCGTCCGAGCAGGTCGTCGAGCGCGCACAGCTCGACTCCTTCCGGCCCGTCGGCGACGAAGGGATCCGCTGCGACGACGTGCAGCCCGAACGGCTTCGCGAGCGTGGCGAGCTCGCGACCCACGTTACCGAGCCCGACGATGCCGAGCGTCCGACCGTCGAGCCCCGTCCCGACGTGCGCGAACCGTTCCCAGCGGCCGGCTCGCACGTGGCGATCCATCTCGGGCAGGCGGTGGGCGAGGGCCAGCACGAACGCCATCGCGCCGGCGGCCATCGGCCGGCGAACGCTGTCGGGAGTCACGGTGACGAGCACGCGCGCACGGGTACACGCGTCCACGTCGATGTTGTCCACGCCGACACCGAGACGTGCAACGAGCGCGAGCCGGTCGACGCCCGCGAGCGTGGCCGACGTCACCCTGGGGTGAAAGAGGACGATCGCGTCGAACGGCGCGACGTCCGCGGGCGTGAGCTCGCCGTCGCCGCGCAGCCATTCCCACTCGACGCCCGCCTCGTCGAGGGCCGAGAGGTCGTAGACGGGGCGACCGTCCGTCCCCTCGACGTCGCGCGTGATCCCGACGCGGAAGCGGTCAGACGGCGGCGCGAAGGCCGGCGACTCCGGCACGCACGGCCTCCTCGTAGAGCCAGATGTCGATCGAGTACGCGAGCAGCCGGAAGCCGCGCGCGAGCAGCGCCCTGCCCTCCTCGACCGAGCCGCAGACCATCCCGACGGGCTTGCCCGCCCGCGCCCCCGCCTCGAGGATGCGGTCGACGGCGCTGCGGAACGTGGCGCCGTCGAAGTCACCAGGGACGCCGAGCGACGCGCTGAGGTCGAAGTGTCCGATCCACAGAACGTCGATGCCGTCGATCGCGGCGATCCCGTCGACCGCTTCGAGCCCGAGGGCCGTCTCGATCTGGACGAGCGTCATCACCTCGCGGTTGACGTGCTCGATCGTGGCGGGGACCCCATCAGGGTGCCAGTCGTCGCGCATCAGCATCCCGAAGCCGCGCTTCCCGAGCGGCGGGAACCGGGAGGCGTCCACGATCGAGTGCGCCTCCTCGACGCTCTCCACGGCGGGCACCATGATGCCGAGCGCACCGAGGTCGAGCCCGCGCGCGATGAGGTCGTACGCGGCGTCGGGCACACGGAGGAACGACACGACGTCGACCGAGCGCGCGGCGGCGAGCGTCTCGCGCATCCGCTCGATGCCGTATCCCGTGTGCTCGAGGTCGAAGAGCACGAACTCGGCGCCGGCGCTCGCGGCGAGCCGCGCGACCCCGGTCGTGGCGAACTCAGTGACCATCGTCCCGATCGACACGCCGCCCTCGGCGAGCCGGGCCCTGACCGCGTTGCTCCTCATTGTTAGATGCGCTACCCGACCGGTGCGGCCGCGACGCGTTCGCGATAGTCCTCGCGGACGGGCTGGAAGACGTCGAGCACGAGGCACGGGCCCTCCGACCACGCGGCGTGCTCGATTCCTCCGGGGATGACGTAGGCGGCGCCGGGACGGAGCCGGTGCTCGACGCCGTCGATCACCAGCACGAGCTCGCCTTCGAGCACGTATCCGAGCTGCTCGTGCGGATGATCGTGCGGCGGAACGCGCGCACCCGGCTCGAACTCGAGCAGGTTGAGCATCGCGCCGGCGCCGAAGAGCGGTCGCATCGTCACGCCGTCGACGAGCGCGTGAGGCGCCGCCTCGCGCAGGCGTTCGACCTGGCTCACCAGCCGGCCTCGACCGGGTTCGTGAGCTCGCCGATCCGGTCGACGGACACCGTCACGACGTCGCCGGGCTTCAGATAGACCGGTGGCTCCCGGAAGAAGCCGACTCCGGCGGGCGACCCCGTCGTCACGACGTCGCCGGGCTCGAGCGTGATCAGGTCGGTGAGGAACGCGAGCAGGCGCGCCGGCGGGAAGAGCATCTCGGAGGTCGCCGCGTCCTGCATCACGTCGCCGTTCAGCGTCGTCGAGAGCCGCAGCGTCGACCAGTCGCCGAGCTCGTCCGCGGTCACG
>DASXTR010000123.1:0-21544 GCA_036505325.1 Gaiellaceae bacterium | reverse complement strand
GCTCAGGGCCTCAAGGACTGCGTCTAACCACCGGTCGTCTAACCACCGGTCGCCCTGCGAGGCGCGGGGCCGTCGATCCCTTGTGACAACTTGTCACAAGGGAAGTTCGGCCTTCGGGGCCGCCACGACGTGGACGATGGGCTGCGCGTAGCGGAGGCGTGCGCGGTGGACGAGGTCGTGCGCGAGCCAGTTCGACTGCCCGCGCGGATGGGTGGCGAGGACGATCTCGTCGGCCGGGAAGAGGACGAGCGCGTCGTCGATCGCGCGGATCGGGTCGGCGTCGGCGACGAGACCTTCGGCGGCGAAGCCGGCCGCGCGCAGCCGGTCGAGCGACCGCGTCAGGCGCTCAGCGGCGGCGCGGAGTGTTGCGGTGGCGGCCATCTGCGGCTCCCTTCGGTCGGTTTCGCAGAGCGAACCACCGCCGTCTGAGAGCAGCCTGTGCGCGAGCTGAAATCGCGCTAAGAGTCAGGCGCGATCTCGTTACGGTTTCGTGACGGTGACTGCCACCGTCACGGAAGTGTCACGGCGCCGCGCGGTCAGAGGCGCGGGTCGACCGGCTCGCTTTCGAGCGCCAGCACGCCGAAGGCGCACTCGTGGACGCGCCGTAGCGGCTCCTCGCGCACGAACCGCTCGAGGCCCTCGACGCCCAGGCCGAACTCGCGGGCGGCGAGGGAGCGCTTCGCTGCGAGGCTGCGGCGGCGCAGGCGCTCGAGGTTCTGCGGCTCGGTGTACTCCGGCCCGTAGATGATGCGGAGGTACTCGCGGCCGCGCACCTTCAGCGCCGGCTGCACCAGGCCGCGGCGGCCGCGCACGACGAAGTCCATCGGCTTGACGACCATGCCCTCGACGCCGGCGGCCGTCAGCTGCGTCCACCACTCGGTCGCCTGTGCCTCGCTGTCCGGCTCGGTGGTGTCGACGACGACGTGCGGCGTCGGCCGCAGGAGCGACTGGTCGGCCGCGCACAGCGCCTCGATCGCCGCCAGGTGCCACGAGTGCGGCTTGTCGACGTGTACGGCGTTCTCCGACGCCAGCAGGTGGAACGGGGCGAGCTTCAGGTCGTCGAGGTCGCGGACGGGCCAGCAGTAGCGACGGTACGCCGCGACGTAGCGGTCGACGTCGTCGAGCCGCGCGCGGAACGACGCGGTCAGCTCGGGCGCCGGAGCCGCCTCGAGCGCACGAACGGCCTCGGCCAGCGCCGCCCGCCCGGCCGAGCCCACGGCCGCGTACTGCCGGCGCAGGAGCTCCTGCGCCTTCGCCGACCAGGGCATCAGCTCGCAGTCGAGCAGCACCCAGTCCGACGCGAGCTCGTCGAAGAGGCCGGCTGCGGTCGCAGCCGCGCGCACGCGGTCGAGGAACTGCGCCTCGAGCGCGTCGTCGTCGAAGAACCGCCGGCCGGTGCGCGTGTAACAGACGCCGAGCGCCGCATCGACGACGCCGAAGCGGCGCCGCGCGACGTCCTCGTCGCGGCACACGATCACGACTGCGCGCGAGCCCATGTGCTTCTCCTCGCAGATCACGGCTGCAACGCCCTCGTGTCGGTAGTGCGCGAACGCCTCGGCCGGGTGCTCGAGCAGACCTTCCTCGCGGCTCGTCTCGCAGGGCGACACCGCGGGCGGGAGGTACACGAGCCACTTCGGGTCGACGGCGAAGCGGCCCATCACCTCGAGCGCGGCGATCGCGTTCTCCTCGCGGATCGTCACGCTGCGCGCGAGCCGCGTCGTCACGATCCGCTTGCCGAGCACGTCCTCGATGTCGAGCAGCTCGTCCTCGCGCTGCTGGGCCGTCAGCCGCTCGGGCAGCTCCTCCTGCGGGAGGAACGGCTTCGCCGGCTCGGAGTAGACCGCGCGCGCCGGCACGGTCACGAGCTCCTGCTCCGGATAGCGCAACGCGGTCAGCGCACCGCCGAAGACGCATCCGGTGTCGATGTTGATCGTCCGGTTGAGCCACTCGGGCTCCGGCACCGGCGTGTGGCCGTACACGACCGTCGCGCGACCGCGGTACTCGGCGGCCCAGTTCCAGCGCACGGGCAGTCCGAACTCGTCGGTCTCGCCGGTCGTCTCGCCGTACAGCGCGAACTCGCGCACCTTCCCGGACCCGCGCCCCTGCATCTCCGCCTTGAGGCCCGCATGCGCGACGACGAGGTTGCCGTTGTCGAAGACGTAGTGGCTGACGAGACCGTCGAGGAAGCGCATGATCTCGTCGCGCTCCTCCGCGGTCACGTCCTCGAGCTCGGCGAGGCTGCGGTCGAGGCCGTGCGTGATCCGCACGTCGCGGCCGCGCAGCGCGCGCACGAGCTTCACGTCGTGGTTGCCGGGAACGCAGTACGCCGCGCCGCGCTCGACCATCACGCGCACGATCCGCAGCGCGTCGACGATGCGCGGCCCGCGATCGGCGACGTCGCCGACGAAGACCGCCTTCCGGCCGGCCGGGTGCACGTACCCGCCGTCCGCCTCGACATAGCCGAGCAGTGCGAGCAGCTCCTCGAGCTCGTCGGTGCAGCCGTGGACGTCGCCGATCACGTCGAGGGGGCCGTGCTCGGCCTGCTTGTTGTTCCAGAGCGGCGTCCGCTCGATGCGCGCGTCCGCGACGGCCTCCGGCGAGCCGAGGACGTGCACCTGGCGGAAGCCCTCGCGCTTGAGCCCGCGCAGCGAGCGCCGCAGCTGGCGCAGCTGGTTGCGGACGACGTGCGGCCCGAAGTCGCGGTCGGGACGCGCGCGGTTCCGCGTCTGGCACACGACCTCGTCGAGGTCGAACACGATCGCGACCGGGAGGAAGTGGTAGCGCCGTGCGAGCTCGACGAGGGGCTTGCGCGCTTCCGGCTGCACGTTCGTCGCGTCGACGACGGTGATGCGCCCGCGCTCCATCCGCTTCGACGCGATGTAGTGCAGCACGTCGAACGCGTCGCTCGTCGCATCCTGCGCGTTCTCGTCGTCCGAGACGAGCCCGCGGCAGAAGTCGGACGAGACGACCTCGGTCGGGAGGAAGTGCGTGCGCGCGAACGTCGACTTGCCGGAGCCGGAGGCGCCCACGAGGACGACGAGCGACAGCTCGGGGATGTCGAGCGGACGGGTCATGCGCGGTCGAACACCGCCATCTGCGTCGGCGGGCCGAGCTCCGCGTCCTCGGGGCCGACCGGGACGAAGCGCACGCCGTAGCCGTGCGCGCCCGCGACGGCGCCTGCCCAGGCCTCGAGCTCCGCGCGCGTCCACTCGAACCGGTGGTCGCGGTGGCGCAGCTCGCCTGCCGGGAGCCCCTCGAACTTCGCGTTGTACTCGCGGTTCGGCGTCGTGACGACGACCGTCTTCGGCCGCGCGTGCCCGAAGACGACGCGCTCGAAGCTGCGCAGCCGGGGCGCATCGAGGTGCTCGACGACCTCGACGAGCGCGGCGGCGTCGAATCCCTCGAGCCGCCGGTCGCGGTAGGTGAGCGCGGTCTGGAAGAGCTCGATCCGCTCGCGCCGGCGCGGCGGCATCCGGTCGAGCCGCAGCCGGTCATGCGCGGTCTGCAGCGCCGCGTGCGAGACGTCGACGCCGACCACCCGCTCGAAGCGCGGATCCTCGAGCAGCGCGCGCAGCAGCTTCCCGTTCCCGCAGCCGAGGTCGAGGACGCTGCGGGCGCCCGCCGCGCGCAGCGCCGCGACGACCGCGCCGTGCCGCTTCTCGTTCAGCCGCATCGGCTCCTCGACGGCCTCCTCCTCGGCCGCGCGCTCCTCCAGCTCCTCGTCGGGCGCCGGCTCCTCGTCGGCGAGGAGCTGCTCGAGCGCCTCGCGTGCGAGCGGCCGCTGATGCTTGAGGTAGCGGTTCACGATCAGCTCGCGGTGCGGGTGCGACCCGAGCCAGCCCTCGCCACGCGCGAGCAGCTTGTCGACCTCGTCGCGCCCGATCCAGTAGTGCTTCTGCGCATCGAGCACGGGGACGAGGACGTACAGGTGGGTCAGCAGGTCGCGGAGCCGCACCTCCCCGCGCAGGCGGAGCGTGAAGTAGCGGCCGGCGCCCCACTCGGGGAACTGCTCGTCGAGCGGGTGCTGCACCAAGTCGAGCCGGTACCCGAGCGGCTCGAAGACGCGGCGTGCGATCTCCTCGCCCCCCGCGATCGGCACGACGGCGAGCCGCGCCTCCAGGGGCAGGAGCGCGTCGGGCAGCTCCGGCCGCGCGTTGCACGTCCCCGCGAGCGCGGTCCCGAGTACGCGCGAGAGCGCGACGCTCAGGAAGGACGAGGCGACGTACGGACGGTCGTTGACGTACTGGTCGAGCCGCGCGAAGCGCACGCCGCGGCGGACCAGCCCGACCGGGTCGACGTCGAGGAGCAGCGCAGCCGTCGTCCGCTCCTCCGTCGCTTCCGGATAGAAGACGTGCGCAGCGCCGAACGGCAGCTCGAAGCGCTGCACGCGCTCGGGATGCTTGTGGAGCAGGTATCCGAGGTCGGTGGCCGGCGGGCGGGTGAGGGTGAGGGTGAGCAGCATCGCGCTGCCCGAAATCTAGGCGTCGACCCGGACCGTCGGGACGCTCGCGGCGCCCGCGCGCACGAACCTCGGTTCGCTCATCTTCACGCTGACCGGGCGCAGGTCGGGGCGGAACGTGCCGCCGAGGCTCTTGAACCGGAGCTGCCAGGGGCCGCGCCGGTCGATGCGGTAGCGGAGCCTCGTGTGCGCGCCGGGCTCGATCGTGTACTGGACGCGCCCGAGCCGGATCTCCACCGGCGCCGGCGCCGTCCGCGGGAGCGAGATCGTGAACGACACGACGCCGCGCGCGCGGCCGCTCTCGTCGGGCCAGACCGCGACCGAGCCGCCGCGGGCGAGCCAGCCGTCCCAGTAGCGGCCGTCGGCGAGCAGGTGCAGCCGCGCGGGGCCGAGCGGGCGCCAGAGCGCGAGCGTGCCCGCGCGCTCGACGAGGTCCGCGTCCTCGAACTGCGCGGTGACGCCGAACTCCTGGAAGAGGACGGGGCCGCGGATGCCGCCGAGCGTCCCGTCGCGCGCGATCCGCACGTGGGGCGTGGCGAACGCGTCCGTCGGCAGGGCGTTCGCGAGCAGGACCTCGTGCCGGATCGAGGGGTTCCAGAACAGCTGCTCGAGCAGCCGGTCGGGGGGCGAGCCGAGCGTCTGCACCGCGGTCACCGACGCGAAGCGGTGCGCGTCGACCCACGAGGGGTTCGACGGCAGGTGCGTGGCCCGGATCTCCTTCGCGTTGCGGGCGTCGTTCGACACGGCGGCCGCCGACGTGACCACGCACACGGCGAGTGCCGCCGCGAACGCGTACCGCTCGCCGCCGCGCCAGGCGACGACGGCCGCCGCTGCGGCTGCTGCCGACGCGAGGAGCGCGACGAGCAGGGAGCCGTTCGCCGTGCCGACGGCGGTCTCGAGCTTGAACACCGCGACGAGGAAAGGCGAGTCGGTCTTGCCGTCCGCGGCGGCGTACCCCGACAGCGGCACGCGCGCTGCAGCCACGAGCACGACGAACGAGACGCCGACGACGAGGCGCGGCCACGGGCGGCCGTTCTTCACCCACAGCCCGAACGCGAGCGGCGCCAGCGGGAGGAGCGCGAACAGGTAGCGCTCCTGGAACCGGTTCGAGCCGTCGGCCGCGTACAGCGCCGCCTCGGCGAGCAGCCCGGCGCCGAAGGCGGCGCCGACGGACGCGAACGCGACCTCGGCACGCCCGCGGGCGCGCAGCATCCCCGCGACCGCGCCGGGCACGAGCACGACGCCCGACGCCAGCACGAGCAGGAACAGATCGCGGAGCGCCCAGCGCGCGACGTCCCCGTCGACGCCGAGCCGCGAGACGCCCGAGTAGTAGCCGAGGAGCCGCGCGGGCCCGAGCGCCGCGGCGAGCAGGACCGGCGTTGCGAAGAGCGCGAGCGGAAGCGCCTGCGCCCGCAGGACGCGCCGGCGCTCGACGACGACTGCGCCGACGACGAACGCCAGCGGGAGCGCGACGTACTGCACGCGCGCGAGGGCGGCGAGGCCGGCGAGCGCGACGAACGCGAGCTGGGCGCGCGGCGCGCGCGTCTCCAGGGCCCAGACCGCGGCCGCGACGGCGCCGAGTGCGAGCGGGTACGCGATCGGGTCGGCGAGCGTGTACGAGGAGAAGACGAGGTCCGGCAGCGCGACGGCGAACGCCGCGCAGGCGAGCGACCACCGGGCGCCGAGGCCGAGACGGCGCGCGAGGAGGAATACGGGCACCGCGGCGAGCGACATCGCAAGCGCGTTCTCCGCCTGCACGAGCCGGTAGGCGAGGGCGGGGTCGAAGAGGCGCCAGAGCGGCGCCGCGAGCAGAGGCTCGAGCAGCGCCGGGAAGTGCGCCGCCTCGCCGCGGACGAGCGGCCTCCCGCTCGAGCCGAGCGAGCGGCCGATCGCCGCATAGATGTACTCGTCCGGGAAGTACCGGGGCGTCGGGTGCGCGGCGGCCGCGACGACCCGCAGCGCGAAGGAGAGGGCGACGATCCCGGCGAGGCCGGCGCGGGCCGTCAGCCCGCGCGCGAGCGCGCGCGAGCGAGGTACCGAGGGCAGGGCAACGTCGACCGCCACCCTCTCCCTATCGGCAGCGCGGCTTTAGCCCTTGACGGGGTCGCCCTGGTCGGCCCGCGTGTGGGGCACGAACAGCTTGCAGTGGGGGCATTTGAACCCCCGGTAGCGCTCGGCGGAGCCCGCGATCAGCGTCGCGGTGAACTTCTTCTTGCAGTGCGGGCAGGTGACCTCGAAACGGTCGGCGTCGCCGGTCTGGGCCATGGGCCCAACGGTACCTGTGCGGAGCGGGGGTGCGGAGCTAGTCCCGGCCGGAGATCTGCACCGACTCGATCCGCACCTCGGCCCGCGGCTTGTCGCGCGCGTCCGTCTCGACGGTCGAGATCTCGTCGACGACGTCCAGCCCGGACGTCACCCGCCCGAAGACCGTGTGCTTCCCGTCCAGCCACGGGGTCGCCTCGGCCGTGACGATGAAGAACTGGGAGCCGTTCGTGTTCGGCCCCGCGTTCGCCATCGCGAGCGCGCCCCGCTCGACCTTGTGCTGGTTGAACTCGTCCTCGAACTGGTATCCGGGCCCGCCCGTGCCGGTGCCGGTCGGATCGCCGCCCTGGATCATGAAGTCCGGGATCACACGGTGGAAGATCACGCCGTCGTAGTAGCCGTCGCTTGCGAGCTTCACGAAGTTCTGCACCGTCTTCGGCGCGTCGTCGTCGAAGAGCTCGAGCTCGATCGCGCCCTTGTTCGTCTGCATCGTCGCTGTGGTCATGGCGGCACCATAGGGGAAGAGCCCGGCCGCCTGCGGCGTCTCGTGGGCACGATGACTGCCCAGGCGCAGACGCAGGCGCCCGCGGCGGACGACCGCCACGTCCGCGCGTTCTGGCTCTTCCTCGACACGTTCCTGAAGCTCGGCACGCTCCTCGCATGGGCGCGGCTGTACCTGCACCTGCTGCTTCGGCCGACGAGGCGCACGCTGGCCCTCGCCGATGCTCAGCCGGCCGCGGCGGCGTTCCGGTTCCTCGACACGAGCCTCTTCCTGTACCTCGTCGGCCTTGGCATCTCAGCGGCACGGCAAGGGGCCGGCAGCCCGTACGACGAGCTCGCCGCGCCGCTTCTCCTCGGCACGTCGTGGACGATCGGGCTCTCGCTGTTCTACGTCTTCGCTCGGCGGCGCGCGACACACGGGCGCACGTTCGCCGAGTTCCTCGAGCTGTCGGCGCTGTGCCTCGGGTTCACGCTGCCGGTGCTGACGCCCTTCTTCGTGCTTCCGACGGAGGCCGCCGGCCTGTGGGCGCTGATCGCGCTCCCGCTCACGTCGGTCTACACGGTTCGCGTCTTCAAGGGGTTCTGGGGCCTGAGCGCGAAGCGCGTGGTCCTCTGCATGGTCGGAGCGTGGGTGAGCGCCCTCGCGCTCGAGATCGGCGCCGTCGGCGGCGTGCTGCTGCTCGTCGCACCAGGCTTGGCGTAGCGCTACCGGTCCGGCCAATAGCATGCGGGCGTGGCGGAGCTGACCACGTTGGCCGAGGCGGTGCGGGAGCTCGTGCGCGACGGGGACACGGTCGCGTTCGAGGGGTTCACGCACCTGATCCCGCACGCGGCCGGGCACGAGGCGATCCGGCAGGCGAAGCGCGACCTGCACCTGATCCGGATGACCCCTGACGTGATCTACGACCAGCTCATCGGCGCCGGCTGCGCGCGCAAGCTCACCTTCTCCTGGGGCGGAAACCCCGGCGTCGGCTCGCTGCACCGCCTGCGCGACGCCGTCGAGCACGGCTGGCCGCGCCCGCTCGAGCTCGACGAGCACTCGCACGCCGGCATGGCCGCGGCCTGGGCGGCCGGGGCCGCGAACCTCCCGTTCGGCGTGCTGCGCGGGTACGCGGGCACCGGCCTCGCCGAGCGCGCGAACGTCCGGTGGATCGACTGCCCGTTCACCGGCGAGCGGCTCGCGGCCGTGCCTGCGCACCGCCCCGACGTCGGGATCGTGCACGCGCAGCAGGCAGACCGCGCCGGGAACGTGCAGCTCTGGGGCATCGTTGGCGTGCAGAAGGAGGTCGTGCTCGCGTCCGCCCGCTCGCTCGTAACCGTGGAGGAGGTCGTCGACGAGCTCGAGCCGCGGCCGGGCGGCGTCGTGATCCCGTCCTGGGTGATCGACGCGGTCGCGCCCGCTCCCGGCGGTGCACGCCCGTCCTACGCGCACGGCTACTACGACCGCGACAACGACTTCTACGTGCGGTGGGACGCGATCGCGCGCGACCGCGAGACCTTCACGCGGTGGATCGAGGACAACGTGCTGAACGCGGTGGCGGCATGACCGGGTACACGCCCGACGAGATGATGGCGGTGGAGGCCGCGCGCCGGATCGGCGACGGCGCCGTCTGCTTCGTCGGCATCGGCCTGCCGAGCGTCGCCGCGAACCTCGCGCGCGCCACGCACGCGCCGGGCTGCACGCTCATCTACGAGAGCGGGACGATCGGCGCGAAGCCGTACCGCCTGCCGCTCTCGATCGGCGATGGCGAGCTCGCCGAGACCGCCGACGCGGTGGTGTCGGTGCCCGAGATGTTCGCGTACTGGCTCCAGGGCGGCCGCATCGACGTCGGCTTTCTCGGCGCCGCGCAGATCGACCGCCGCGGCAACCTCAACTCGACCGTGATCGGCGACTACGGGACGCCGAAGGTGCGCCTGCCCGGCGCGGGCGGCGCACCCGAGATCGCGACGTGCGTGCGCGACGTCTTCGTGATGCTGCGGCAGAGCCCGCGTGCGTTCGTGGAGCAGATCGACTTCGTGTCGTCGGTCGGCGACAACGTGCGCGTCGTCGTCACCGACCTCGGGATCCTCGAGCCGCGCGAGGGCGAGCTGACGCTCACGCGCCTGCATCCGGGTGCGAACGTCGAGGACGCGCGTGCGGCGACCGGCTGGGAGCTGCGCGTCGCCGGCGACCTCGGCGAGACGGAGCCGCCGACCGCCGACGAGCTCGCAGCTCTGCGAGAGTTACAGGCGCGATGACGGAGGTCGATCCGCCTCTCGACTGGCCGGACTACCGCTCGACGCAGACGCGCGCGCCTTCGCGGCCGCTGGTCGTCCTGCCGTACGCGCTGTCCGAGCTGAGCGGGCCCGCGTTCGGCAACGGCGACGTCGACGCCGCGGACGCCGACCTGACGCGGCAGGGCGAAGGGGAGCCTCTCGGCGAGCGGATCGTCGTCACCGGGCGCGTGGTCGAGGACGATGGCCGTCCCGTCCGCAATGCGCTCGTCGAGGTCTGGCAGGCGAATGCCGCGGGCCGCTACCGGCACGACGGCGACCGGCATCCGGCGCCGCTCGACCCGCACTTCCACGGCGCCGGCCGGTGCCTGACCGACGCCGACGGCGCATACCGCTTCGTCACCGTGAAACCCGGTGCGTACCCGTGGGGGAACCATGAGAACGCCTGGCGTCCTGCGCACATCCACTTCTCCGTTTTCGGACGCATGTTCACGCAACGTCTCGTGACGCAGATGTACTTCCCCGGCGACCCGCTGTTCGAGTACGACCCGATCTTCCAGTCGGTGCGCGACCCGCAGGCGCGCGAGCGGCTCGTCGCGCAATTCGACCTGTCGCTGACGCAGCCCGAGTGGGCGCTCGGCTACCGCTGGGACATCGTGCTGCGCTCGACGCCCTTCGAGCAATGACGCTCCCGCGGACACCGTCGCAGACGGTCGGCCCCTATTTCGCGATCGGGCTGACGCAGCGGGCGCAGAACGAGGTCGTTCGTGACGGCGACGTGCGGCTCATCGGGCGCGTCACCGACGGCAACGGGGAGCCCGTGAGCGACGCGATGGTCGAGATCTGCCAGCCCGAGGGCTGGGGGCGGTGCGGGACGGATGCCGACGGCCGGTACTCGTTCGTGACGGTGCGGCCCGCCGACGGGCGGCCGCTCGACGTGCTCGTGTTCGCGCGCGGCCTGCTCCGCCATCTCGGCACGCGCATCTACTTCCCGGACGCCGGCGAGGACGAGGTGCTGCGTGCGGTTCCGCCGGAGGCGCGCGAGACGTTGTTCGCGCTCGAGGAAGACGGCGCGTACCGGTTTGACATCCGCCTGCGCGGCGACGGCGAAACGGTGTTCTTTGCCGTTTGACGCGCTCTTCGTGCCGGCGCAGCTCCGCGAGGCGGTGAGCGACCGCGCATGGCTCGCGGCGATGCTCCACGCCGAGCGCGCGCTTGCGCGCGCGGAGGCGCAGGCGGGCCTGATCCCGGCTGAGGCCGCCGACGCGATCGCGACTGCGTGCCAGGTCGAGCTCTACGACCCGGAGGCGCTCGCCGTCGACGGACGGGGCGCCGGCAACGTCGCCGAGCCGCTCGTGCGGGCGCTGCGCGCCCAGGCTGGAGACGACGCGGCGCAGTACGTGCACTACGGCGGGACGAGCCAGGACATTCTCGACACCGCCGCGGTGCTGGTCGCCCGCACGGCGCGCGAGCTCGTGCTCGCCGAGCTCGAAGGCGTGCGAGGGGCGTGCGCCCGGCTCGCGGACGAGCACCGCGACACCGTCATGGCGGGCCGCACGCTGCTCCAGCAGGCGACGCCGACGACGTTCGGGCTCAAGGCGGCGGGCTGGCTCGCTGGAGTCGCGCAGGCGCGTCGGCGACTCTCGGACGTCCGCTTCGAGGCGGAGCTCGGCGGCGCGGCGGGCACCCTCGCGTCGCTCGGCCGCCGCGGGATCGAGGTCCTGCGCCTGTACGGCGAGGAGCTCGACCTGCCCGCGCCGGCGCTCCCATGGCACGCGACGCGGTTCGTGTTCGCCGACCTCGGCGCCGCGCTCGACCTTGCCGCGGGCGCCGTCGCGAAGATCGCCGTCGACGTGTCGCTGCTCGCGCAGACCGAGGTCGGCGAGGTGCGCGAGCCGTCCGACGGGGGCTCGTCGACGATGCCGCACAAGCGCAACCCGGTCGGATCGGTACTCGCGCGCGCGTGCGCGACCGGCGCGCACGCGGCCGCGGGCGTGCTCACCGGCGCGGTGCACGAACACGAGCGCGCGGCGGGCGCCTGGCATGCCGAGTGGAACGCACTCTCGGACGCGCTCGCGCTGACCGGAGGCGCCGCGGCGTGGATGCGCGAGACGCTCGAGGGACTGGAGGTCGACGTCGAGCGGATGCGCGCGAACGTGCGGGACGAGACGCTGTCGGAAGCGGAACGCTTCGGCGGCGCCGAGCGGCCCGAGGACTACCTCGGCTCGGCGGGAGCGTTCGTCGACCGCGCGCTCGAGGCCTATCGCAGTTCGTGAAGACCGTCGTGCTCTCCGGCTCGCTCGGGTCGACGTCGGCGATGTGGGAACCGCAGCTTCCCGCGCTGCGCGACTTCGAGGTCGTGCGTGTCGAGCATCCCGGCCACGGCGGCGCGCCGCTCGTCGACGTGCGAGACGTCGGCGACCTCGCGCGTCGTGTGCTGGAGCAGGTCGACGCCGAGCGCTTCTCGTTCGTCGGGCTCTCGCTCGGCGGCGCGGTCGGGATGCGGCTCGCGCTCGATGCGCCGGATCGGATCGAAGCTATCGCGCTGGTGTGCACCAGCCCCAGATTCGGGCCGCCCGAAATGTGGGCGGAGCGCACCGCGCTCGTCCGCGCCGAAGGCCTCGAAGCCGTCGTCGACGCCGTTCTCGAGCGCTGGTTCACGCCGTCCTTTCCGGACGTGCGACGCTACCGCGAGATGTTCCTGACGACGGACGCGGAGGGCTATGCCCGCTGTTGCGAGGCGCTCGCGCGCTGGGACGTGCGAGAGGAGATCGCAGCGATCGCCGCTCCGACGCTCGTCGTCTCCGGTGCGGACGACCCTTCGGCGCCGCCCGAGCACGGCGACCTGCTGGCGTCGCGGATCCCCGGTGCGCGGCACGAGATTCTGCAGAACGCGCGCCATCTCGCGAACGTCGAGCGCGCGGGCGAGGTCAACCGCCTCCTCGTCGAGCACCTGACGTGAGCAACGAGGAGGGAATGCGCACGCGCCGCGAGGTGCTCGGCGACGAGCACGTCGACCGCGCGGTCGAGCGCACGACGGAGTTCACCCGCGAGTTCCAGGACCTGATCACGCGCTACGCGTGGGGCGAGATCTGGACGCGCCCGGGCCTCGACCGCAAGACGCGGAGCGCCGTGACGCTGACGGCGCTCGTGGCGCGCGGCCACTGGGACGAGCTGGCGATGCACGTGCGCGCCGCGCGTCGCAACGGCGTGACGGACGACGAGCTGAAGGAGATCCTCCTCCAGTGCGCGATCTACTGCGGCGTTCCCGCCGCGAACCACGCGTTCGCGATCGCACAAGGTGTGCTCGACGAACGCTGAGCGGCCGCGCCGGCCCGGTGGGTGGCCGGCCCGCGGCCGGCCACCCACCTGAGGGATCCGTCAGCGATCCCGCGGACCGCCGAGACCGGCCGCGAGCGCGCGCATCAGCTCGCCGTCGGCGGTGTCGCCGCTCAGCTCCCAGAACATGACGCCGCCGAGGCCCGCTGCGCGGACGTAGAGCGCCTTCGCCGTCATCACGAGGGGGTCGTCGTACGTCCAGAACGTCCCGGTCAGCGGGTCGTAGAGCCACGACGCCCCCGCGCGGAAGTCGTTGTGGCGCGTGTATCCCGCAGCGAGCAGCGTCTTCACGGCCTTGTAGTCGTCGACACCCGGCTCGGCGAACCAGCTGATCGGCGGCGCGGGGCCCGCCGCAGGCTGGTAGAGGCCGAAGTTCACGGGCGCTACGCCCGTCCAGCCGCGCGAGTAGAACGGCGCGCCCACGACGAGCTCCCGTGCCGGCGCGCCGCGCCGGAGGTACGCCGCGACGGTGTCCGCGACCGAGAACCGCGGGCTCGACGGGTCGTCCGGCGACGTGAACAGGTTCGACTGGTGGTTCGTGACCGACTCCCACGCGCCGTGGAGGTCGTAGCCCTGGACGGTCGCGAAGTCGAGCGACCGGAAGATCCGGTTGACCTCGAAGCCGGCGTCGATCTTCGCGGGCGCCGCGGGCAGGAACGCCGTCAAGAGGTACCGCTTGTCGGTCGACTCGCCGTACCCCTCGAGCTGCCGGCGGAACTCTGCGAGCAGGGCGGTGAAGTTCTGCCGGTCCTCGGGCCGGATGTGGTTCCCGGTGTTCCCTTCGGACCCCGGCCACTCCCAGTCGATGTCGAAGCCGTCGAAGACGCCCGCCGCCGAGCCCGGCCCGCCTGCGTCGTTTGCCCGCTGGAGGTTCCCCTTCAGAAAGAGGTCGATGCAGCTCGACACGAGGCGCTGCCGCGACGCCGTCGTGAGCGCCGCATCCGAGAAGTACTTCGACCAGGTCCAGCCGCCGAGCGACATCAAGACCTTCAGCCGCGGGTGCAGCGCCTTGAGCGCTCGCAGCTGCTGGAAGTTGCCACGGAGCGGCTCGCCCCAGACAACCGGCACACCGTCGACGGACGTGTTCGCGTCCCACGTCACGCCGTAGTCGGCCCAGGGATCGCCGCTCTGGCAGACGACGTCGCCGCTCGCGTCGGGCGCAACGTTGCCGAACGCGTAGTTGAGGACGGTCAGCCGGTCGGCTGAGCCGCTCGTCTCGACGTTCTTGACGGTGTACCCGCGGCCGTACAGGCCCCACTGGATGTAGTACCCGACGAGCTCCTTGCCCCCGCGCGGTGCGCCTTGCCCGTCGTCCGCCCGCGCAGATGCGCCCGCGAGGGCCGCGCCGACGAGGGCCACCAGCCCCAGCAGCGCGATCTTCGATTTCCACATACTCCAGCTCCTTCGCGTGGACCACAGGTGGTCTGAACCGATCGCCGAGACGCCGTCGGGCGATGGGCGGTTCTACCACGTTCAACACACACTGGTCAATACCAAAGGAGGAGCGATAGGACCACTTTGGGTCGAGCCACTCTGTTCAACGTCCGGATGCGATGATCCGCTGCGGAGCATGTTCGGGGTGGACGAGGCGCTGAGCGGGGCCGCAACCGGGCACGGGGCGCTGGTCGTCGTGCTGATCGCGTTCGCGCTCGGCCTGCGCCACGCGTCCGACCCGGACCACCTCGTGGCGGTGTCGACGCTGGTCGCGGGGACGCGCGGGCGCGCGACGCGCGCGGCGGCCCGCCTCGGACTCGCCTGGGGTCTCGGCCACGGCACGACGCTGCTCGTCTTCGGAATCCCGATGATTCTCCTCCGGTCGTACCTCCCGCCGCGCGTCGAGGCCCTCGCCGAGTCGCTGATCGGCGTCGTCATCGTCCTCCTCGCGGTCCGGCTGCTGCTGCGGTGGCGGCGCGGCGCCTTCCACGTGCACGCGCACGAGCACGACGGGAGCGCGCACGTGCACGTGCATACGCATGCGCACGCGAAGACGCACGAGCACATGCACCCCGTGCGCACGCCTGCGCAGGCGTTCGGCGTCGGGCTCGTCCACGGCATGGCCGGAAGCGGCGGCGTCGCCGTCCTGCTCGTCGCCGCCGTCTCGGACCGCACGCTCGCCGTGATCGCGCTGCTCGTCCTCGTCGCCGGCTGCGTGCTCTCGATGACGATCCTCTCCGGCCTCGTCGGGCGCGTGCTCGGCCTGGCCGCCGCGCGCCGCCGCTTCACGGCTGCGATCCCGGCGCTCGCCTCCGCGGCCGGCGTGTTCGGGCTCTGGTACGCGGCGGTCCCGCTGCTTTCGCTCTAATACGACGCGTGCCGCGCGCCGTCGTCCTGAGCGCCGTTCGCTCGCCCGTGGGCCGCTACGGGGGCGGGCTCTCCGCCATCCGGCCCGACGACCTCGCCGCGGAGCTCGTCCGCGCCGCCGTCGACCGCGCCGCCGTGCCGGCCGAGCAGATCGAAGACGTGTGGCTCGGCTGCGCAAACCAGGCGGGCGAGGACAACCGCAACGTCGCGCGCATGGCAGCGCTGCTCGCGGGCCTGCCGGACTCGGTCGCGGGCGTTACCGTCAACCGCCTCTGCGCGTCGGGCCTGTCCGCGGTCGTCGGCGCGTGCCACGCGGTCGTCGCCGGAGACGGCGACCTCTTCGTGGCCGGGGGCGTCGAGTCGATGTCGCGCGCGCCGCTCGTCACCGCGAAGCCGGACAAGGGCTTCCCGCGCGGCGACCGGGTCATGTACGACACGACGCTCGGCTGGCGCTTCCCCAACACGCGCATGGAGGCCATGTTCCCGCTGGAGCAGATGGGCGAGACCGGCGAGAACGTCGCCGAGCGATGGGGCGTCCCGCGCGAGGAACAGGACGCGTTCTCGCTCCGCTCGCAGCAGCGGTGGGCGGCCGCGGCGGAGTCGGGCCGCTTCGACGACGAGCTCGTCGCCGTCGGAGAGCTGGCGCGCGACGAGCATCCGCGTCCCGACACGTCGCTCGAGAAGCTCGCGACGCTCAAGGCGGCGTTCCGCAAGGACGGCACCGTGACCGCCGGCAACTCGTCCGGCCTCAACGACGGGGCGGCCGCGCTCGTGATCGCATCGGAGGAGAAGGCGCGCGAGCTCGGCGCCCAGCCGCTCGGCGTGTTCGTCGGGTCGGCCGTGGCAGGCGTCGATCCGCGCGTGATGGGCATCGGGCCGGTCCCGGCTGTGCGCAAGCTGCTCGACCGCGCCGGCGTCGGCGTCGCGGACGTCGACCTCGTCGAGCTGAACGAGGCATTCGCCTCGCAATCGCTCGCCGTCGTGCGCGAGCTCGGGCTCGACGAGGAGAAGGTGAACGTGAACGGCGGCGCGATCGCGCTCGGCCACCCACTCGGCATGAGCGGCGCGCGGCTCGTCGTCTCGCTGCTGCACGAGCTGCGCCGCCGCGGCGGCCGCTACGGCATCGCGACGCTCTGCGTCGGCGTCGGCCAGGGCCAGGCCGCGCTGTTCGAGCGCTAGACACGAACGATGCGTACAGCGCTCGCGCGCAGGCCGGACGTCGGCTCGACGAGCGTGACGGTCACGCGCCGCCGGCCGGGCGCAAGCCGGCCGCTCGTGCCACGGGCGACGGTGTCGCTCTCTCTCAGCGTCGTCACACGCCCGCCCGTGCGGAGCTCGACGCGGCAGGCGCGGCACCGCGAGTGGCGGACGACCACCGAGACGCGGCCGCCGCGCGCCGTGACCGCGAGCGAGTCGATCCGCGGTGCGTCGAAGCCGGCTGCGTAGAGGATTCCGCCGAGCAGGTGCGCCCGGAAGAGCGGCTCGCCGTACGACGCCTCGGTGTGGCCCAGCGCCGTGTACCAGGCGCGGCCGCCGTCGTAGGCGTGCGACCACGCGATCGGATGGTCGCCGCCCATGGCCGCTTCTCCCGGGGCGTAGCTCGTCTCGCCGAGCGTCGCCAGGACGCGGACCTCGCGCGGGGGCGAGGTGAACGCGTACCACTCGTCGGTACGCACCCACCGGCGCGGCAGCCGTGCGGTCGACAGGTCGCGTACGCGGGCGATGTCGACCGCCGCGCTCTGGATCGCCGGGTGCGTGCGGAAGAACGCTCCGACGAGACCGCCGTACCACGGCCAGTCGTGCTGCCGAGCTCGCGTAACGTGCTGATCGCCACGGGAATCGACGTGTGCCGGAACGCCGCCGTCTTCGTGAAGACGAGAACGCGGATCGGCGTCGGCGGCGCCGGTGCCGGCGCGGCGGCGACGAGACCTGCAGCGGCGGCGCCTGCGCAGATGAGGAGCGCCCGTGAGGCCACGTGTCATTCTCGCAGCGTCGTTTGGCCGGTGCGGGTTCGCGCGCTAGATTCGAGGGGATGAGGTGGCTCGCCGCCGTTCTCGCCGCCGGTGCGCTCGTTGCGCCGATGGGTGTGGCCGCTCCCGCCGCGGCCTGCGCGCCGACGGCGCCCGACGCGTTCGGCCCGTTCGGCCGCTCGATCCCGCCGCTGCGCGCGAAGATCGGCCAGGGCCACGTCCTGACGGGAACGGTGCTGTCGTCGGTGAACTGCGCCCCGCTCGCGGGCGCGCAGGTGCAGCTCTGGCAGGTGAACAAGAACGGCCGCTACACCGTCGCCGGGAGTGCGACGGTCGTCACCGATCGCAGCGGGCGCTTCCGCTTCGAGGGCCCGTACCCGCCGCAGTACGAGGGGATCCCGCCGCACATCCACCTCCGCGTGGTCGCGAGGAACCACGTCACGCTGCTCGCGCGGTACGTCCCCGCACCGCGCGAGCGTCGCGGCACGATCCGCCTCGTGCTACGCCCGATTGCCCTTTAGCCGCGGACGCGGTAGACGAACGTCTTCGCGATGTCGTCGTGGAACGCGCGGTTGTGCTTGTCCCATAGCGGGCGGAAGACGGCGAACAGGCTCAGCACCGGTACGAAGTTGACGAACAGCATCGTCAGCACACGTCCGAACGCGCAGCTGTACCCGATTCGCTCACCCTCGTGGTCACGCACCGAGACGCGCATGATCCGCTTTCCGAGCGTCTGCCCGCGCCGGCCGCCGTGGCCGAGCACGAAGTACGCCGGGAAGGTCGCACAGGCGCCCATCATCGCGAGCATGACGAGGCCGGGCCGTCCTGGAGCGTGCGGGCGACGAGGGCGAGGGCGGCGCCCGGCGATGCCGACGGCGATGGACGCGTCGATGAACCACGCGCGGCGCAGCTCTGCGCTAGCGGAGCGCGGCCTCGAGCACGGCGTCCCGCCCCGCGAAGTGGTCGGCGGCCGTTGTTGCGACGGGGACGTGCGGCTCGACCGCGAGCCGGGGGTCGTCGCCCGCAGTCGTCCAGGCGATGGTGGCGACTCGCGCGCGCAGGCCCGTCGCGGGGAGGAGGACCGGGCGCGCGTCCCCGTACTGGTTCGGGCTCCCGCCGGTGGGCTCGCCGTAGAAGGTCGGCGCGAAGTCGCGCTCCAGGTCGACGATCAGCTGCATGGCGGCCGAGAACGTCTGCCGCGAGATGAGGACGCGCAGGTCGCCGCCGATCCGCTCGAGCGCGTGCAACAGCGGGCCGTAGGTGCGGTTGTCGCCGCCGCCGTTCCGGCGCAGGTCGAGGATCACGGCGCCGACGTGTCCCTCGATCCGCTCGAGGACGCCGGCCGGAGGCGGCTGCGTCCGGTTGTACGCGACGTACGCGACGCCGCCGGTCATGTCGGCGCGCATCGGCTCGACGGGCTCGCGGCCCGGCAGCGCGCCGACGCGCGCGTCGAGGGCGACCTCCTGCCGCTTCCCGTCCGGCGTCCGGACGCGAAACGACGCGCGCCGGCCCGCGACGCCGAGTCCTTCCAGCACGTCGGACGCGACGACCGCGGCCGGCCGGCGATCCCGCACGGTCGACGCGTTGTCGCGCGAGATCAGCGGCGTGACGGCGAGCTGGACGTCGCCGATCGCGCTGCCGTCGATCGCGAGCAGCTCGCACCCGAGGAGGCTGTTGTCTCCAGCAGCAACAACATGCGTGCCGTCCTCGAACTCGTGCAGGCGGAGCGGGAAGAACCGGAGCGGGGCGGTGTGATCGCCGTCCGGGAAGATCGCCGTGTGCCCGTTGCGCGGACCGAGGCTCGCGGCGAGCCGCATCAGCGGAACGACTTCGTCCGCGGTCGCTCGAGCGGCCTCCGCGAGGGCAGCTTCCGGGATCGATTCGCACGGATTGGGATGCCACGCGGCGACCGCGTCCGCGAAGAGGGCGGCGTCTGTCAGGCCGATCCGTCCGGCGCGACCGCGAGCTTGTCGCGCTGCTGTCTGCGGCGTAGCAGCAGACCGCCGACGACGAGGAGGAGCACCTCGACGATCGTGATCGCGAGGCGGTTCAGCGCGACGGCGCCGAGTGCGATCGCCGGCGACGTCACCGCGAGCAGCAGCGCATACATCGACGCCTCGCGTGGGCCGAGCCCGGAGGGGGCGAAGACGGAGAGCACCGCGACGATCGCGCCGACGGCTCCGACGCCGCCGAGGAAGGGGATCGCCGCGAGGCCGGGGTCGCCGCCGACCGAGCGGACGAGCAGGAAAAGGCCGACGCCGCCGACGACCCAGGTAAAGCTGTAGTACGCGAGCAGCAGCGCGATCCTCGGCCACGGCAGCGGCCGGATCCGCGTCCCGCCGAGCTTGGTCGTCACCCACGACGCGGCCGGCTCGAAGATCCGCGGATGCAGCGCCGCGACGAGGAGCGCCGCGAAGGCGATCAGCGCGGGGACGTGTGCGTTGACGTCGCCGACCCAGGTGAGACTGACGACGAACACGAGGACGCCCGCGATTGCCGACAGCGCGGCTTCGACGAGGATCGACGCGGTCACGAGCCCGGTGTTCGTGACGCCGGCGCGCCGGGCGGCGACGACGCGCGCGGCCGGCGTCCAGATCCCGCCGGGCACGTACTTCGCGAGCATCGAGACCATCTCCGCCTGCAGCGCCGCGCCGTAGCCGATGCGGACGCCCCACGCGGCGAGGATGATCATCCAGCCGACGACGAACAGCAGGTAGTACGCCGCGATCGCGGCGCAGCCCAGGAAGAACTCGAGCACGTTCGCCTCGGCGAGCCGGTCGCTGGCGGCGTCGAGCTCGCCGGAGATCGCCCAGAGCGCAGCCCCGACGAAGACGGCGACGGCGACGATCTGCGCGGCCGCAACGCCCCGCGGGTGGCGGCGGGCGAACGCGACGGTCGAGGAGATGAACCGGGGCACGGCCCTCCATGGTGGCAGTCCGACCCGGGGTGCCGCTAGCCCGGGCGCAGGTCGACGACCTGGACCCCGTGCTCGCGGGCGAGGCGCGCGGCGATCAGCGACCGGTGGCAGGCCTCCGGGTCGCGCTCGACGCAGAGCAGGGCGGCGGCGCCGGCGGGCGGGAGCCCGGCGACGATCGGGCCGAGGTCGGCCCGGTCGAGGATCTCCCGCGTGTAGCGCTCCACGTACGCCGGCGCGAGCTCCGCGCGCGAGCGCTTGCCGACGCCGGCCCGCTCGTCTTCCCGGTACTGGAGGTGGCGGAGCTCGATGGTCGGCGCGAGCTCCTTGTGGTGGCGGTACTCGATCCCGGCCCCGGCGAGCGCGGCCTCGAGGCGGGTCGCGTTCGCCCAGGCGTACTCACTCCCGCGGACACCCCGCCGCTGGCGCACGTCGAGGACCAGAGCCACCTTCGCCGCCCGCAGCGCCTCGAGGAACGCGTCGGGCGTCCAGCCGTAGACGCCGATCGTGGCGACGGTCCGCTGCACCGCGCCAATCATCACGTTTGCCGCTCGTTTACCGCCCGTTGGGCCGCGCGGAGGAGGCTCGAACCATCATCCGTCGCCTCGCCGCCCTCCCGATCGCGCTCGCCGCGGCCGCATTCGCCGCCGCGCCGGCTGCCGCAGCCGACCAGTGGGTCGCGCTCTACAGCTGGGGCATCTCGCCGAGCCGGCTCGTCGTCGACCCGGGCGACAGCGTCCACTTCACGAACTTCAGCGGCCAGGAGCGCCGGATCGTGGACGCCGACGGGCTCCTCGACTCGGGCCCGCTCCCGCCGGCCGGCGCCTACAGCGTCGCGGTGACGGTTCCGGGCGAGCACAGCTACACGGCGACGGGGATCTTCGGCGGCGCCCCGACCGGGACCTTCCGCGTCCGGCTGACGCAGCTCACGGGGCCGCCCGGCGCGCCGGCGGCGGGGCGAATCCCGGACCTGCCGTTCCCGGCGAGCGAGGAGAGCGACATCGGAGTCCACCCGGACCTGACGATCTACGCGTCGCGGACGCGGATTCTGCTCGAGCTCGCCGAGGGCGCGACGGTGGCGCAGGCCAACGGCGCGCTCGCTGCGGCGGGCGTCGAGATCCGCGGCGGCCTGCCGGAGCTCGGGCTCCTGCTCGTGGCGGTGCCGGACAACGGATCTTTCGCGCCGCTCGACGCGGCGCTCCAGTCGCTGAACGCGAGCCCGGCGGTCGCTGCGGCGGCCCTGTCGCCTCAGCTCTCCGACGACGTGATCCCGAAGACGGCCGAGGCGAACGTCGAGAGCTTCGTGGGATCGCACGGCGCGGCGCCCTGGCGCTGGGAGGCTCTCAACACGTCGTGGACCGCCCCCGACGGCAGCGGCGGCAACTGGGGACTCGAGTCCTCGCGCTTCCCCGAGGCGTGGAACCTCCTCGACGCGATCCGCGAGCGACAGAAGCGCGACCCGGCGAGCCGGGTCAGGACGGCGATCGTCGACGCGGGCTTCGACCTGCCGCATCCCGATCTGGGGACGCTGGACGGCACGCCGCTCTGCACGGGCGTGGCGCCTGCGCGACGGTGCACCTGGTC
>DASXTR010000122.1:0-22663 GCA_036505325.1 Gaiellaceae bacterium | reverse complement strand
GAACGCCAGCTCGACGCTTTCGCGCAGCGCGAGGCGCGCCTCCGGGCCGGGCGTCGGCGCCTCGAGATCGTCCAGCAGGCGGTCGGGATACGGCTGGAGATGGAGGAGGTCGCGGGTCCGCCGGTTCCGGAGCGCGGTCAGGCAGACGTTCGTCGCGATCGTGTGGAGCCAGGCCACGAGTGGAGCGCGAGGCTCGAAGCGGTCGAGGCCGCGCCACGCGCGGAGCATCGTCTCCTGCACGGCGTCGTCGGCGTCGTCGAGCGAGCCGAGCAGGCGGTAGCAGTGCAAGTGCAGCGCCCGGCGGTGCGGCTGCGTCAGGAGCGCGAACGCTTGCTCGTCGCCGCCGGTCGCCGCGGCGACGAGCGTCTCCTCCCTCTGCATGCGCGGACGCTACTGCGCCGGGGCGCTCGGCGGATCCGCGCCGAGCTCCGTCCACGCGCCGGCCGTGAACGAACCGGGCGCGCCGCCGATCGCGAGGAACCGCACACCCTCGGGCCCGGGCAGGATCTTGCGCAGCTGCGCCGGGCCGACGCGGGCCATCAAGCCGGGACGCAGCTCGTACTCCTCGCCGTCGGCCACGAGCGTCGCGCCGCCCTCCAGCGGGATGTAGACCTCCTCTTGGTTCGGATCGAACGCGCCCGCGTCGTGGTTGTGCAGCGGGTAGTCGCCCCAATCCGGCGGCAGCGTGAAGACCTGCATGCCCCACGCTGTGACGCCGAGCTCCGCTCGCGCGCGCCGCGCCAGCCCGCCGTAGATCGACTCCATGTCGTCGATCGCCCGTACCGTCACGTCTGCCATTCCACACCTCCGTTCGGTTACAGGCTCTAACCCGGCTGCAGCCCGAAACTCATCGCCCGGACGTGCGAAGGCCCGCTGTCGGCGGGCCTTCGCGCTCTCGCATGTCGTCGAGAGATCTAGAACCTGTGGATCTTGCGGAGCTCGTCCCAGGCCGGGCGGAGGATGTCCGACTCGGTCGGGTCGCCGCGCTTGTCGACCTTCGACTCCCGCACGCGGTCGATGCGGCGGGGGGCAGTGGTGTCCCACGAAAGGCGGTTCATGCGTGCACCTCCTGCGTGCTGTCTGCGGGCGCGGGCGCCCGTGTGATGGTGATGTCGCCGCTGACGGTCTTGACGCGGATCTCGATCAGCGGGCCGTCGGCGGCGGGCTCGCCTGTCATGTCGAGCTCGGAGCTCGTGTCGCCGCTGAGGGTGTTGCAGTCGAGGTAGACCTTCGCGCCGCGGCGAACGGCTACGAGGACGTCGCCGGAGACGGACTGCGCCGTCACGTTGCCGCCGAAGACGGCCTCGTGCTGCTGATCGCCGCTGACGGTCGTCACGTTCGTATCGGCGATCGCCTCGCCGATCCGGACGTCGCCGGAGACCGCGTTCACGGTCGCGATGCCGCCGACGAAGCCGAGGAACACGTCGCCGGATGCGGTGCTCACGTTGGCGTTGCCGCCGACGCGCTCGGCCTGGATGTCGCCGCTCGCGCTCTTCACGCCGAGGTTGCCCTCGACCGTGCGGAGCTCGACCCCGCCGGACGCGGTGTTGACGCTGACGTTGCCGAGCGTCCCGCGTCCGAGGACGTCGGCCGACTTCGACCGCACCTCGAGGTTCGACGACGGCGGGCACTTGACGCGGCACGAGATGCCGCTGCGCCCGAAGAAGAACTGGAACCCGAAGCCGCCGCGCTTGTGCGGCACCTCGACGTGGATGCGATCGCCGTGCTGCTCGACGCGCGCGGCGTCGACGAGCGCCTGCGACTCCTCGTCATGGGCGATCAGCTCGACCTCGACGCGGCCGTCGAGCGTCGGCTGGATCTCGATCTCGCCCGTCGGGACGCGCAGATCGAGGGTTACCGGGCCGGGTGTGTCGAAGCTCCTCTGCATCTGGCCTCCTCCTAGCTCTGGGCGTAGCCCGACAGGCGCTTGCCGGTGACGTGGTGGGTGGGGCGCGACTCGGTGGCGCGCGCGATCGCGCGGATGAGCCACGTGTTGGTCGAGACGCCCTCGCGGTCGGCGGCCTTCTCGACCGCGTTCTTCAGCGAATCGGGGAGGCGCAGCGTGATGCGCGCCGACAACTCCTCGGCGGCCATGCCCGACTCGCCGGCGGCCTCGACGTAGACGAACTCCGGCTCCTGCCCGGCGAGCCGCACCTCGACGTGCCCGTTCGGCAGCTTCGAGGAGAGCTCGACCGCGGCCTGCGAGAGGACGTCGAAGAGCTTCAGCCGGAGGCTCGACGCGAGCGTCTCCGACAGCCGCCGCGCGACCGTCGCGACCCGGTCGTCGCCGAGCTCGGCGACGCCCTGCAGGTCCTCCTGAAGCGATTCGAGGATGATCGTCAAGTTCATCGTGACAGCACTTTGACATCACTCTTGGTGTCTGTCAAGTGTCGCTTTCGCGGCGGCGAGACGCTGCGGTGGCGTCGGATGGGTGAAAAGGGCGTAGTAGAGCCATTTCGGCGGCCGCAGATCGGCGAGATTGGCGAGCGCGAGCCGCCGGTGCAGCGCCTCGAAGACGGCGGCGTCGCCCACGACGGCCAACGAGAACCGGTCGGCCGCCCGCTCCCAGCGCCGCGAGAGGGCCGCGCCGAGCGGCATGGCAGCGAACTCGAGGATCGTCCCCAGGAGCAGTACGAGCGCGGCGTCGTGCGGCTCGGGGTGGGGACGCACGAGGCGGAGGACGGCGACGAATACAACCGCGCCGGCCATCGCGAGGATCGTGCTCTGGCGCACATGGTGCATGCGACGGTGGCCGAGCTCGTGGGCGACGACGAGCTCGACCTCCTCCGGCGGGACGTCCAGCAGCGTGTCCCAGAGGACGACGCGGCGGGTGCGGCCGATGCCCGAGACGTACGCGTTCTGTTTCGTCGTGCGGCGGCTCGCGTCGGCGACCAGCACGTCGCGTACGGGCACGCCCGCGCGCTCCGCGGTCCGGCGCAGCCGGTCGGCCAGGTCGCCCTCGAGCGGCCGGAAGCGGTTGAACACCGGCTCCAGCACAACCGGAGCGACGAACGAGAAGACGAGCGCGAGCGCCGCCCCCGCCACTGCCGCGACCCACGGCCAGCCGTTGGGGAACAGGTGCGCGAGCGCGAGCAGGCCGCCCACCGTCACGACCCCGACGACGACGCCGACACCGAGCGACCGCGCCCGGTCGCCCCACCACGCGTGCGCGGACTGCGTCGAGAACCCCCACGCCCGCTCGTGCCCCAACCGCCACCACGCGAGCGGCAGCCCGACGGCCCATGTGCACCAGAGCACGAGCGCCGGTCCGGCCACGACCTCCGCCCACCACGGAAGTGGCAGGTCGACGAACGTCAACGCTGCGAGCGCCGTCAGGTCGAGCGCGAGGCCGGCGAAGAGCGCGGCGTAGAGGGGCCGGTGGTACCGGCGCGCCCGCGCGATCTCGTCCGATTCGAAACCGTCCATCCCGCTTAACAACAACAACACAACACGAATTGCGACCCCCGGTCTAAGGTCACATGACAGTGGCGACAGACGTTCGCGCAGCACCGCCGCCACCGGTCGAGGCGTCCCGCGAGCTCGGCGACAGCTGGCGCGCGCTGGCGCGCGCGGCCACCTCGGTTGCGATCCTCACCTCGCCGGCGGTCTTCGTCTGGCTCCACAACCATCAGGGCTGGCACATGCGCTACGCGCTCGCCGCGACGCTGTTCGAGATCGCAGCGTTCCGCGGCTTCGTCGACGTCCTCTTCCGCCGCTTCATCCCGTGGCCGAGCCTGTTCGGCACCGACGACCCGCTGCTGCGGGCCGAGGACGTGATCTCGCGCCGCCGTGCGTCCTTCTGGCGCACGTTCTGGAGGCTCGTCCGGTGGGCGACGATCGTGTTCCTGCTCGTCTGGGCCGTCCTCGTGTTCTTCGAGCACAGCGTCACGCCGATGGACCCCGTGACCGGCACGTGGGACGCGGTGCAGGGCAGCTGGTCTCTGGCCGGGCAGCTGATCATCCTGCCGATGTTCTTCCTCATCAACTTCGCGATCATCTTCGGGCCGATGCTCGCGATGGGCATCGCGCAGATCCGCGGCTTCCAGCCCGGCGACGCGGAGTGGGGCGTCAAGCTCGACGACGTCCGCGGCCAGGCCGAGGCGAAGGAGGAGATCCGCCGTATCGTCTCGCTCTGGCAGTCCGGTGAGCAGTTCGAGCGTCACGGTGGAAAGCGCGAGCGCGGGATCCTGTTCCTCGGCGCGCCCGGCACCGGCAAGACGATGCTCGCCAAGGCGATCGCGACCGGCTTCAACTCTCCGTTCGTCACCATTCCCGGCTCCGGGTTCCAGCAGAGCTTCATGGGGCTCGACGCGATTCTCGTGCGCTACCTCGCGCGCAAGGCGAAGCGGCTCGCGCGGAAGTGGGGCGGCCAGTGCATCGTCTTCATCGACGAGATCGACGCCGTCGGGATGCGGCGCCAGTCGCTCGGCGGCGGCGACGTCGCGGGCGCGTTCCAGGAGCCGACGTTCGAGCGCGCGGGCGATCTCGTGCTCGAGACGCGTGCCTGGCGCGAGCGCGTGTTCGCCGAGCGCGCGCCCGAGCGGCCGGGGCCGAGCCGCGCGAACACGATCGTGAACCAGCTGTTCCCGGGCATGGGCGGGCAGGGCGGCGGGCTCGCGCTCAACCAGCTGCTCGTCGTGATGGACGGACTCGACGCGCCGCCGCTCGGCCGCCGCATCCTCACGAGCCTCGTCAACACTTTTCTCGATGCGACCTACTTGGTGCCCCTACGAATCGGCCAGTCACTGCTGCGACTTGCCCCGCCGCCGCCGCGGCGCGAGCAGATCTACTTCATCGGCGCGACGAACGTCCCGATCGGGCAGCTCGATCCCGCACTGACGCGGCCTGGGCGCATGGGCCGGCACGTGTGGTTCCGGACTCCGACGAAGCAGGACCGGCTCGACATCTTCGACCTGTATCTCGGCAAGGTCACGCACCACGAAGATCTCGACCGGCCGCAGCGGCGCGACGAGCTTGCGCGCATGACGATGGGCTACTCGCCGGCGATGATCGAGCAAGTGTGCTCGATGGCGCTGACGATCGCGCACCACTCGGGGCGCGACGCGTTCACGTGGGACGAGATCGTCGAGGCGATGACCACGGTCGAGTCCGGCACCGCTGTGAACATCGACTACGTGCCCGACGAGACGCGCGCCGTCGCGATCCACGAGGCCGGTCACGCGATCGCAGCGCACGCGTATCTCGAGGGCGCCGAGTCGACGCGTTTGTCGATCCGGCGCCGCGGCGCGTCGCTCGGCCACCACATGGCGCTGCAGAAGGACGAGCGCTTCTCGTCGTGGCGCTCGGAGGAGATCGCGCGGCTCGTGTGGGCACTCGGCGCGATGGCGGCGGAGCGCGTGTTCTACGGCGAGAACTCCACCGGCGTCGGCGGCGACGTGCAGGCCGCGACCGACCGCGCGGCGTGGATGGTCGGCGCTTGCGGGATGGCGCCCGAGTACGTCGAGATCGAGCGCTGCGACGACGAGAGCGAGGACGAGGCGCGCGAGCGGATCATGAAGCGCTTCCAGAGGATCGGGACGCAGATCATCAACCGCACGCGGTCCGGCGGCGGGATGCACACGGACCCGATGGGCGCGGTGCTCGCCGACCCGGGCCAGCGCGCGATGGTCGAGCAGCTCCTCGGCCAGGCGTACCTGAAGGCGCACCATCTGATGGACGCGAACCGGACCGCGGTCGAGCGCGTGGCCGACGCGCTCGTCGAGCAGCGAGAGCTGCACGGCGACGAGGTCGTGCACCTCCTCGACGCGCAGCAGATCGCCGTCCCCGACGTCGACCTGACGCAGGAGACGGCATGGCCCAATCTTTGATGACGGCAGGTACCAGCACGAGCACCGGCCGCTCGGCCCGCGCTGAGCGGCGTGATGCTGCGTCCTCAGTCGCGCCCGTAGCCTCCGGCTACGAGCACTCCCTGCGTCCTTGCCTCCCACCACTCATCACGACCCGATCGGCGGGTGATCGCACTGGCACCAGCCGTTAAGGAACGTCATCTCTTTCGCCTCGCGTACGGCGTGCTCGCCCTCACGTTCTGGCTCTCGGTGGCGGGCTTCACGTACCTCATGACGCGGCCGGACCACTCGAAGCAGGGCCCGCCGTGGTCGGCGTGGAAGCCGGCGAACGACGACCTGCGCGGCGCGCGCGAGATCGCGCAGCGGCTCGCGGGGCGCTACAAGCTCGACAGCGGCAGGCAGCTCGTGGCGATCCAGGAGCACCCGCCGCAGGTGCAGGGTCTCGACCTCGAGGCGATCGGCATCCGCAAGACGCGCCGCAACGGCGAGGTCGACCCGTACATCGCGCTCTACGGCGGGCGCCGCACGCTGATCTACGCGTTCTGCGGGTTGGACCGGAACTGCGCGATCCAGGAGACGTCGAGCGAGGGCATCGACCGCCTGCTGCGGCGCGAGGCGCTCGAGCTCGCGCTGTACTCGTTCAAGTACCTCGACCGGGTGGAGCAGGTCGTGACGCTGCTGCCGGCAGCGGCCGGGTCGTCCGACACGCGCTCCACCGCGGTCTTCCTCCGCAAGGTGCAGTTCGAGGATCTGCTCGACCGCCCGCTGCGGCAGATCCTCCCGCGTGCGACGCCGCCGTCCCCGTCCCAGATCGATTCAGGCGAGGCGAACGTCGTCGACGCGCTGACCGAACGCAGCACGTATCCGGCCGAGTTCGAGCCCCTTCCGGACGGCGACGCGATCCTCGTGCTCCAGCTCGACACGGGCGAAACGACCGGGTCGTAACACTCGCCACTTTTCGTTTGCGCGAGTAACCTGGGCGGAGGTCGCGCGAAGGAGGGGCACGGTCGTGAGCGATCTCGCAGAGGATCGCATTGTCGAGGGGCTTGCGTCTGAGCTGAGCGCCACGCGCGAGCAGCTCGAGATCGTGCTGCGCAACGTCGCGGAGGGCGTGACGGTCATCGCGCCCGACGGGCGTTTCGTGTATGCGAACGACACGGCCGCCCGCATGATCGGCGTCGACACGCCCGAGGAGCTGCTGACGCTCGGCTACGGCGTCACGCGCGGCCGCTTCGACATCTTCCGAGCGGACGGATCTCCGATGCCGGTCGACGAGCTTCCAGGGCGGCGTGCGCTCGCCGGCGAGACGCCGCGGGACACCCTCGTCCGCTTCCGCCCCTCCGGCGGCGGCCCCGAGCGTGTCTCCATCGTCCGCGCGGTGCCCGTGCTCGACGGAAACGGAGGCGTGCAGTTCGTCATCAACTTCTTCCGCGAGGTGACAGAGGAGCGGCGTCGCGCCGCGCGCGAGGCGTTCCTGGCCGAGGCCGGCGGAGTGCTCGGCGCCTCGCTCGACTACGAGGCGGCGCTGCGAACGGTCGCGCAGCTCGCCGTGCCGCAGGTCGCCGAGGTCTGCACGGTCGATCTGGTCGGCGAGACCGGGGCGCTGGAGCAGGTCGCGGCCGAGTACGCCGACCCGGAATCGGCCGCGGCGGCCGCCGAGCTGCACCGCGACCACCCGCCTGCGCTCGACGACGCGCACGGTCCCGGTGCCGTCGCGCGCAGCGGCCCGTTCGCGTTCCTCTCCGCCCCGATCGAGGCGCGTGGGTCCTTCCTCGGCGCCCTCACGCTCGGCATCGCCTCCCCGGCTCGCCGCTTCAGCGACGAGGACGTCGAGATGGTCGAGGAGCTCGCGCGCCGCGCGGCGATCGCGATCGACAACTCGCTCCTCCGGTTCGAGACGCGGCGGTCCGAGCAGCGCCTCCACGTCCAGCATGCCGTGACGCGGATTCTCGCGGAGTCGTCGACCGTCGAGGACGCGATTCCTCGCACGCTCGAGGCTGTGGCGGACCTCCTCGAGTGGGACGTCGGCGCCTACTGGACGATCGCGCCGGACGACGAGGAGGCGCGCTGTCGCTTCATCTACGTGCCGCCGGGGCTGGAGGCGTTCGCCGATGCGATCATCGACCACGTCGTCCGCCGCGACGTCAGTCTCGCCGGCGAGATCTGGGCGCAGGCGCAGCCTCGATGGGTCCGCGACCTGCGCACGCGCGAGGATTTCCCTCAGGCGCGCGAGGCTGCGGAGGTCGGCATTCGCACGGGCTTCGGCTTCCCCGCGATCGTCGGGGGCGAGGTGGTCGCAATCGTCGAGTTCTTCTCGCGGGAGGAGCGCGACCCCGACCCGGAGCTCGTCGAGGTCGTCCGCACCTTCGGCCGGAACATCGGCCAGTTCGTCCAGCGGCAGCGACTTCTCGAGCGCGAGCAGGAGGCGCGCGCGGAGGCCGAGGCGGCGGCCGCCACGCTGCAGAAGCTCGCGCGGGTCACGGAGGCGGCGCTGGCGCACGTCTCGCTGCGCGACCTGCTGGACGCGCTGCTCGAGCGGATCGCCGAGGTGCTCGACGCGGACACCGCGGCGATCCTGCTCCTCGACGAGACAGGTGAGCGGCTGACGATCCGCGCCACCGTCGGCTTCGAGGAGGAGCTCCGCCACGCCGTTCCGATCCCGGTCGGCAAAGGTCTGGCCGGTCGCGTCGCCGCTACGCGCGCACCGGCGCTCGTCCACGATCTCGACGAGATCGAGCTCGCGAGCCCGGTCCTGCGCGCGCGCGGGATCAAGTCGCTGGTCGCCATCCCTCTGGTCGTCGAGGACAGCACGATCGGCGTCGTCCACGTCGGCTCGGTGATGCCGCGGCACTTCGCACAGGACGACGCGCGCCTACTCGAGCTGATCGCCGACCGGATCGCACTCGCGATCAACCAGTCGGCGCTCCACGAGGCCCAGCGCGCGGCGCAGGACCGGCTCGCGTTCCTCGGCGAGGCGAGCGCACTCCTCGCATCGGCGCTCGACTCGGAGACCGCGCTTCACCGGCTCGGCAACCTCATCGTGGGCAGCGTCGCTGACTGGTGCGCCGTCCACCTCCTCGACGACCGCGGGCGGCCCCGGCTCGTGACGATCTCCCACCCGGATCCGGAGAAGGCTGCCGCGGCGCGCGCCTTCATCGAGCAGATCGAACCGCAGCCCGACGCGCTGCACGGCGTGCCGAAGGTGCTGCGGACAGGACGGCCCGAGCTCTTCGCCTCGATTCCGCCCGAGCTGCTCGAAGGGGCCGTGAAGGAGGCCGGCGTGCACTCGTGCGTGATCGTCCCGCTGCGCGCACGCGGACGCACGCTCGGCGCGCTGACGCTCGTGCGTGCCGAGACGCCGACGCCCTACGGCGAGATCGATCTTGCGTTCGCGCAGGACATCGGCCGCCGCGCGGGCGTCGCCGTCGACAACGCGGAGCTGTACCGCGAGGCCGCCGATCGCGCGCAGGCCGCGCGGGTCCTCGCATCGGTCGGCGACGGCGTGATGCTCGTGGACGGGAACGGCATCGTCCGCTACTGGAACCGAGCCGCGGCGGCGATCACCGGTCTCGAGCCGGAAGACGTGCTCGACCGCCTCGTCGCCGAGGCGATTCCGGGCTGGGCCGCGGTGGAAGACCGCATCCCCATCGCTGCCGAGGGGGCGACGAACCCGCGCGCAGAGTCGCTCCCGCTCACGCTCGCCAACCGCGAGCTGTGGCTCTCGACGACCGGAGTCGAGGTCGGCGAAGGCGTCGTCTACGCGTTCCGCGACCTGACGGAGGAGCGCGCGCTCGACGAGATGAAGACGGAGTTCGTCTCGACGGTCTCGCACGAGCTGCGGACGCCGCTCGCGGCGATCTACGGAGCCGCGATGACCCTGCTCCGCGCGGACGTCTCGCTCGCCGGCGACCAGCGCGACGTCCTGCTCGGCGTGATCTCGAACGAGGCCGACCGGCTCGCCCGGACGGTCAACGACATCCTGTACGCGAGCCGCATCGACACCGACACGCTCAAGGTCGCGATCGAGAGCTGCAACGCCGTCGCCCTGGCGCGCGACGTCGTCGACGCCCAGCGCGCGCACCTGCCGCCCGGGATCGAGGTGCACCTCGTTTCCGAACAGCCGTTGCCGCAGGTCGCCGCCGATCCCGACAAGGTGCGGCAGGTGCTCGTGAACCTCGTCGAGAACGCGGTCAAGTACTCGCCCGACGGCGGCCGGGTCGAGGTGCGGCTCGCGGCCGTCGGCGCCCACGTCAGGTTCGCCGTCGCCGACGAGGGCCTCGGCATCCCGTACGCCGAGCAGCGCCGGATCTTCGAGAAGTTCTACCGCCTCGACCCGAACATGACCCGCGGCATCGGCGGAACGGGCCTCGGCCTCTACATCTGCCGCGAGATCATCCGCCGGATGAACGGCCGCATCTACGTCGAGTCGGAGCCCGGCCGCGGCTCGACGTTCACGTTCGACCTGCCGATCACCGACTGAACGAGGCGAGGGCGGCCGCAAGGCCGCCCTCGGAGATGCGTCGTACGCCGCCCGCGGCCTAGTAGCCGGGCGGAGGTGCTTCGTCGACGTACGTCGTGCGCCGCCGCGCGCCGCCGAAGCCGCCCCAGCTCGACCAGAACATGAGCGAGAGCAGCAGGCCGATGGCGCCGACGATCATCAGGATCACGCCGATCGTGTTGAGCTCGAGACCGCTGACCGTCGCGTTCACGGCCCAGGTGAGGATCGCGCCGACGGCGATCAAGATCAGGCTCACTCCGATGCCCATTCTGTGGAACCTCCTTGGGTTCAGTCGTCTCCCGTTATCCCTCCAAGCAGGGTCGGGAAAACAACGGTCGAGCAGGCATTTCGGTTGCGGCTCGCGTGGCTTACCGTTCCAGTAACGTTCTTCGTCGGTGCGTCGGGGCTCGCTCGTACAGCTGATTCTGCTGGGGGTGGTTGCCACCGCGATCACCGGAGCGGTCGCCGTCCTTGTCCCGTGGCTGCCGGAGTCCGCCGGCAAGGAGGCCGACCGGATCGAGTTCGTCTACTGGTTCACGACCGTGATCGCCGTCGCGGTCTTCGCCGTCGTGGCGGCGGTGCTCACCTACTCGGTCTGGAAGTTCCGCGTCCGCCCAGACGACGACTCCGACGGGCCGCCGGTGCACGGCCACACGAACTTGGAGATCGTCTGGACGGCGATCCCGGCCATCCTCGTCACGGCGATCTCGGTCGTGAGCGCGATCGTCCTCGCCCAGAACGGCCGCGCCGGCGACCATCCGCTCCGCATCAAGGTGGTGGCGCAGCAGTTCGCGTGGCAGTTCACGTACCCGGACGGCAAGACCTATGGCCACCTGACGCTCGAGAAGGATCGCCCGACCCAGCTCGACATCACGGCCAAGGACGTCCTGCACTCGTTCTGGGTGCCCCAGCTCTCGCAGAAGCAGGACGCGGTCGTCGGTCAGCACAACAAGCTCGTGGTCACGCCGACGAAGACCGGGACGTTTCCCGTCGTCTGCACCGAGCTCTGCGGCCTCGGGCACTCGATCATGCGCAGCCGGGTCGAGGTGCTCACGAAGGCCGGCTACGAGGCATGGGCCAAGGGCGGTGGTGTAACTGGAGGCCGTAGGCCTCCAGGCCTCACCGCCTTCAACCAGTTCGGCTGCAACAGCTGCCACACGTTCACCGCCGCCAGCGCGACGGGGACGATCGGCCCGAGCCTCGACAAGCTGAAGGAGGCGGCCGCGAAGGCGGGCAAGCCGCTCGACGCGTTCATCCGCGAGTCGATCATCGACCCGAACGCGTACATCGCGCCGGGCTTCTCCCCCGGCGTGATGCCTGCCACCTTCAAGAGCCAGATCCCCGCGAAGGACCTCGACGCGCTCGTTAAGTTCCTCGCGACGAACACGAAATGAGCGCGACGACCCACGACATCCACTCCACGCCGCCGTCTCATGGAGGGTCCCAACCTAGAGCGCGTAGCGCTTGGACGGCGGCCGGCTGGCTGCGCGTCCTCTGGACGATCCCGCTCTTCGGCGGCTTGGGGCTCGGGCTCGTCTGCCTGATCCGGTGGCTCGCGGGGTGGGATCCGGTCTGGGACGGACCGCCGCTCGTCACCGTCGAGCTCGTCACGATCCCGCTCGGGTTCCTGGTCGGGCTCGGCGGCTTTGACTACTGGGCGTACTACGCGAGCGGGAAGCCGACGCGGCCGGAGGACCATTCGGGTCACGGCGCGTACAGCTGGCGCGACTACTTCCGGATCAACACCGACCACAAGGTGATCGGGATCCAGTACGTCGTCACGACGATCTTCTTCTTCTGCTGCGGCGGCGTCCTCGCGATGCTTTTCCGCGCCGAGCTGGCGAAGCCGGGCGACCAGTACTTCAACCCGCAGACGTTCAACGTGCTCGTCGCCGACCACGCTGCGCTGATGATCTTCCTGTTCATCATCCCCGCGTTCGCCGGGCTCGGGAACTACGTCATCCCGCTGATGCTCGGCGCGCCCGACATGGCGTTTCCGCGGCTGAACGCGCTGTCGTTCTGGCTGCTCCCGATCGCCGGCGTGATGCTCCTCGCCGGCATGGTCACTCCCGGCGGCGGGCCGTCCACGGGCTGGACGTGCTACGCGCCGCTCTGCACGCATCAGCCCCTCGGGCAGGTGTTCTTCAACATGGCCGTGCAGTGGGCCGGCGCGAGCTCGATCATGACCGCGCTCAACTTCCTCGTCACGATCATCACCATGCGCGCGCCCGGGATGACGTTCTGGCGTATGCCGCTCCTCGTCTGGGCGAACTTCACGACGTCGCTGCTCGTCGTGATCGCGACGCCGTTCATCGCCGGATCGCAGTTCTTCGTCATGTTCGACCGGGTGATGCACACGCACTTCTTCGAGGTCGACGGCGGCGGCTACGTTCTCGGCTACCAGCACATCTTCTGGTTCTACTCGCACCCGGCCGTGTACATCATGATGCTGCCCGGCTTCGGGATCGTCTCCGAGGTGATTGCCGTGATGGCGCGCAAGCCCGTGTTCGGCTACCGCCTGATGGCGCTGTCGCTGATGGCGATCCTCGTGCTCGGGTTCTCGGTCTGGGCCCACCACATGTTCGTCGCCGGGATGGCGCCGTGGCTGCGCGTGCCGATGATGGTGACCTCGATGGTGATCGCGGTGCCGACGGGCATCAAGATCTTTTCGTGGTTAGCGACGATGTGGGAAGGTCGAATACACCTGACGACGCCGATGCTGTTCGTGCTCGGGTTCCTGTCGATGTTCGTGATCGGCGGCTTGTCGGGGATCTACCTCGCCTCCGTTCCGATCGACATCCACGCGTCCGACACCTACTTCATCGTCGCCCACATCCACTACGTGCTCTTCGGCGGCTCCGTGTTCACGATCTTCGCCGGGATCTACTACTGGTTCCCGAAGATGACCGGCCGCATGTACGACGAGCGGCTCGGGAAGCTCCACTTCTGGCTGACGTTCATCGGCTTCAACCTCACGTTCTTCCCGATGCACTACATCGGCCTGCAGGGCATGCCGCGGCGCGTGGCCGACTACGCGGACCGCTTCGCCGACTTCAACCTCTTCATCTCGATCGCGTCGTTCGGGCTCGGCGCCTCGACGATCGTGTTCCTCTACAACATGGTCAAGTCGTGGCGCTGGGGCCCGCTCGCGGTCGGCAACCCGTGGCGCGCCCTGACGCTCGAGTGGCAGGTCAGCTCGCCGCCGCCGATCTTCAACTTCGACGAGCCTCCGACCGTTGTCGGCAGCCCCTACGAGTACGGCGTTCCCGGCGCGCGCCACGCGATCTTCGGCCCCGCCGTCCGGGAGCCGGTCCCGGCCGACTGATGGCGAGCATCCTCGTGATCGCGAACGAGACCGCGGCGTCGCGGACGCTGCTCGACGCGCTGCGCGAGAAGGTGACACCCGGGAAGGACACCGTGACGGTCATCGCCCCGGTCAGCGAGCCGCGGCACGGCTATGTCGTCTACGAGGACACGCGGCGCGCGTCCGCGGGACGCAGGCTCGACAAGACGCTGCGCCTGCTGCGCGAGTCCGGGATCGGCGCGCTCGGCTTCGTCGTCGAAACCGGCCCCGTTCAGGCCGTCAAGGACGCGCTCCAGCAGATCGAGCCGCCGCCGGACGAGATCGTCGTGTCGACGCACCCGCCGGAGCGCTCCGGCTGGATGCGCCGCGACGTGGTCGAGGACATCCGCCGCTCCGCGAAGGGCATTCCGGTGCAGCACGTCATCGCCCAAGACGAAGGCGGCGGCGAGAAGAACGTGCTCGTGATCGCCAACGAGACGGTGGTCGGCGACGAGCTGCTCGACCGGATCCGCAAGCGGGCAACCGAGGGCGACGTGAGCTTCCTGATCGTCGCGCCGCAGAGCGACGACGCGCCGCATCCCGAGGCGGATGCGCGCCTGCGGCGCGCGCTGACGGCGCTGCGCAGCTCCGGCATCGAGGCGCACGGCCAGATCGTGCACCCGGACCCGTTCACGGCCGCGATGGAGGCGACGCGGGACGAGCGTGTCGACGAGATCATCGTCTCGACGTTCGGCCAGGAGCGCTCCGGCTGGCTGCGACGCGATCTCGTGGAACGTCTGAAGAAGGAAACCGGCCTCCCCGTGACGCACGTGGTGTCGGCGTCGTGAGCGCGGCCGCCGAAGCGCACGAGCACGGCGCGCACCCGCCGCCCATCCACTACAGCTCGCGCGTCGCCCCGGCGATCCTCGGGATGTTCCTCTTCATCGCGTCGGAGATCATGCTTTTCGGCTCGTTCTTCACGGTCTACTTCTTCGACCGCGTCGTCGCGCAGCCCTCCGAGTGGCCCCCGCCGCCGTTCGAGCGCCCGTGGTTCATCGCACTCGTGAACACGTGCATCCTCGTGACCTCGAGCTTCACGATGCACTGGGCGACGACCGCCATCAAGCGCGGCAACCGGGCCGGGCTTCAGGCGGGGATGGTGCTCACCTTCCTCATGGGGCTCACATTCCTGCTCACCCAGGTGATCGAGTACCACCGGATCGGCTTCAACACCGCGGACGGGGCGTTTGCGGCGACGTTCTTCGGCCTCACCGGCCTCCACGGCGGCCACGTCTTCGTCGGGCTGACGATCCTGCTCGTCGTGACGATCCGCGCCTTCCGGGGTCACTTCAGCGCCGAGGCGCACCACGGCGTCGAGATCGCCGGAATCTACTGGCATTTCGTTGACGTAATGTGGATCGTGGTGTACTTCACCGTCTACGTTCTGTAGGAGAGGCGCGTTGAAGAACCCGTTCCGCAGCGAGGCCGAGGCGTACCGGTTCGTCTGGCTGACGCTCGGCTCCCTGCTGCTGATCGCGATCGGGTCGTGGATCAACGTCTGGGTCGGCGTCGCGGTCTTCATCGCGGAGGCGATCGTCGCGACATGGGCCCTGTTCTTCCGCGGCGAACCGGATGCGCCCGTGCGGCAGGCCCCGGCTGCCCACGCCGAGAACGAGCGGAGGTTCCTCGTGATCGCGAACGAGACGGTCGGCGGCCGCCTGCTCCGCGAGCGCATCGAGCAGATGAGCGAGGGCGTGGCGGCGAAGGTGCTCGTCGTGTGCCCCGCTCTGAACTCGCCGCTCAAGCATTGGGTGTCCGACGAGGACGACGCTCGGGCGGCGGCCCAGCAGCGGCTCGACCGGTCGCTCGAGGCGTTGCGCGAAGCCGGCCTCGACGCCGACGGCCAGATCGGCGACGGCGACCCCCTGCAGGCGATCGAGGACGCGTTGCGCACGTTCGCGCCCGACGAGCTGATCATCTCGACGCATCCGGAGGGGCGGTCGCACTGGCTCGAACGCGGCGTCGTCGATCGCGCTCGCGAGCGCTTCGACCTCCCGGTCACGCACGTCGTGGTCGACCTCGAAGCCGAAGCCCGCATCTGAGGATCGAGCCGGCCGACCCCGCGACGGTCGAGGAGGTCGTCGCCATCTACGACGCCGCGCTCGACGTCGACACGGGCCTGCGCTGGTTCCGGGAGTGGCTGCCGGCGCACGCGCGGCGCCCGGACTTCGACTTCGTCGTCGCGCGCGAGCGCGGCGAGGTCTTCGGATTCGCATACGGCTACGCCGGCGCGTACGGCCAGTGGTGGACGGACCGCGTCGCGGAGGTCCTACGCGGCGGCCAGCGCGCCGAGTGGCTCGACGTTCCGCACTTCGAGGTGGTCGAGCTCCACGTGCGTCCCGAACGCCACCGGCAAGGGATCGGCACGCGCCTCCTCGGCGAGCTCCTCGCCCGCCAGCCGCACGACCGCGCGATCCTGACGGCGCGCGAGCAGTCGACGCAGGCGCGCTCGTTCTACGCGAAGCACGGCTGGCAGGAGCTCGCCGAGCTCGCGTGGGGCGAGGGCTACGGCCGCTCGGTCGTCCTCGGCAAGCACCTGTGACGCTTCCGTTCGCGTCTCGTCACCCCCCCGTGACGGTGGCTGCCACCGTCACGGAAGTGCCACGAGCGTTTGGCTACTTGCCGGCGACGCGCGCGACGTACGCCGCGACCGCGTCGATCTCTGCGGGGCTCAGCGTGCCCTTGAAGGCCGGCATCGCGCCGCCGCCGTTCTCGACCTGCCGCTTGACCGTCTCCTTCGGCGGCTTCAGATCGTCGAGGTTCGGGCCGACGGTTCCGGTCGCGCCGGCGTCCTTCAGCGTGTGGCACGTGGAGCAGTTGTCGGAGAAGACCTGCTTCCCGTCGGCGGCGCCTCCACCGCCGGACGGCTTGGCCCCCTCGGGCTGTGCCGCGGTCACGCCGCACGACGCGACAGCGGCGCATTTCGCGATGTAGGCGGCGACGTCGTCGGCGTCCTGGCCCTCGTAGAGGTTCGTCGGCATCGGCTCCTCCGCGTACGCGATCTGCCCCCGGATGACGTCGCGGATCGTGGACAGGTCGAACCCCTGGGCCTTCGACGACTCGAACGCGTCGTCGAGGTTCGGCCCGAGGGTGCCCTGCGCCTTCGCGTCGGCGAGCGTGTGGCACGACGCGCACGACGGCTTGCCGGGCCCGGGCGACTTCGAGAAGAGCAGCTTGCCGCTCGACGCATCGCCGTCCGTCGAGCGGCCGACGGCGCCGCACCCCGCGGCGAGCACCGCGGTCGCGACGGCAAGGGCTGCGAGCGCCGTGCGCAGGTCAGTGCCCCTTCCGGCAATAGTCAGTGCATTTCTGGCGGCGCACGAGCCCGCCATGCTGCGTCCTCAGTCGGTCGGATATGCCTGCATATCCGACCTCCCTGCGTCCTTGCCTGGCGACCTCGTGCACTCGCCAGAAACGCGAGACCATTCCCGGAAGGGGCACTACGCGGGTGGCTGCGACGAGCCGTCCAGCTTCGAGACCGCCTCGTCGCGCGTTCCGTAGATGGCGAACACGCGGTCGAGACCCGTGATCTCGAAGATCTTCGTGATGTTCCGGTCGTTGCAGACGAGCGAGAGCTGACCGTCGTTCGTCCGCAGCCGCTTTACCCCGCCGACGAGGACTCCGAGCGTGGTCGAGTCGATGAACGTCGTGTTCGTGAAGTCGACGATCACCTGCTTGCCGCCTTGCCCGATCACCTCGAGCAGCTGCTGCTTGAACTCTGGCGCCGTGTAGAGGTCGACCTCGCCGGCGAGCGAGATCACGTAGGCGTTGCCGGACAACTGCTCGGTCTTGATGTCAAAGTTCATCTGTCCCCCGTCCTCGTCGTCTCAGGGCCGAAGGAGTCTAACCCGCCGTCACCGTGGTCGAAGACGAACCGGTGAGCGACTTCAGCTGCTGCTTCACCGCCGACGCGAGCGGGTCGTCGGGCGCCAGTTGCAGGAACTTCTTGTAGGCGGCGATGGCGGTCTTCGTGTCGCCGGCGTTCTGCGCCGCCTCGCCCAGCTGCACCTGCCGCGTCGCGTCGTCCGGGTTGAGCGCGATCAGCTTCTTGTAGACGGCTACGGCCTGCTTCTCGACGTCGGTCAGCTTCGTGTAGGCCTCGCTCGCCTTCGCGTTCGCCTGCGACGTCGCCGCGTTCGCGATCGGGTCCTGGAGCGCGCTCGGGTCCTGGTACGCCTGGCCCAGCTTGGTGCTCGCAGGCGGCTGGAAGAGGCTGCCCGGCGCGGCGAGCGCCGCCTCCTGCTGGGCCGTTGCGGCGTCGTTCCGGAAGTCGTCGGCCCGGCGCGAGTAGAGGCCCGCGAGCTCCTCGAGCGCCGACTCGTCGCGCGGTCGGAGCGCCGTGAGGCGCGTGAGCGCGTCGATCGCCTCGGTCGTTTTCTGGTCCTGCTCGAGCTTCGTCGCGAGCTTGCGCCACGCCGTCGGATCCTTCGGATGCTCGCGCACGTTCTTCTGCAGCGCCGAGACCGACGTGCCGGAGCTCGACCGCTGGAACATGTTCTGGAGGACGTCGCCGATCCCGGTCGAGCCGGAGCCGACGCCGAGGAAGACGAAGCCGCCCGCGAAGACGACCACGAGGATGATGTACATCCATTTCGCGTGCCGCCGGAGCCGGTTGAAGAAGAGCTGGTCCTCCCAGCTCGCGTGCTTCACGCGCGGCTTCTCGACTACGGGCTTGGCGCTGCGAGCATCCGCTGCCGGGCGGCGCTTGCGGTGCTGCGTACCTCTTGCCACTCCGTTTCCCCTTTTCGGTGTCGGACGTGTCCGTCGACGATGGTTGCGAGCACTCGGTCCGGCGAGCCGCCGAAGACGACCGCCGCCGCCGGGTCCTCGACCGGATGGTACGGGCTTCCGGCGAGCGAGACGACGGTCAAGTCGGCCCGCTTCCCGGGCGTCAGGGTACCCACCTCCGCGTCCATCCGCAGGGCGCGGGCTGCGTCGATCGTGCCGAGCCGCAGGGCACCTGCGCCGGTCAGGGCGTCCGGCCGCCGCTCGCGCGCCCGGGCCGCGTAAACGGCGGCCCGTAGCTCCTCGAAGAAGTCGAACGAGGGGGTCGACGCCGGCGAGTCGGTGCCGAGCCCGACCCGCACCCCGGCCTCCCGGAGCACGGCGAGCGGGGCGATCCCGCAGCCGAGTAGCGCATTGGACCGCGGGCAGTGCGCGACGGGGACGTCCCGCCCGGCGAGCAGGGCGATCTCGTCGGCGTCCACGTCGACGCAGTGCGCGCACAGGAGGTCCGGCCCGAGAACCTCCTCGAGCGTCCACACCGCGCGCTTGCCGCTCGGCCCGACGAGGATCTGACTGTTCAGCGACATGGGCCCCGTGCCGTGCACGAGCCATTCGTTCTCGTTCGCGCTCTCCGCCAGATGCGTCCCGACGGGGATCCCGAGCGAGAGGCACCAGCGGTAGACGTCGAGCGAGCACGTGTAGGGCGCGTGCGGCGAGATCCCGATCCGCACGAGCTCGCTCTCGCGCACGCGCGCGCGCGACTGCGTGAACTGCCGCTCGGCCGCCGCGGGTTCCGACGCAAACACCTCGAGGTAGACGGTCGCGCGTAGGCCGAGCTCCTCCGCTGCGACTGCCGCGGCCCCTGCGAACGAGTAGTCGGCCGCGGTCGTGATGCCCGATGCGAGGCAGTCGGCGGCGCCCCGGCGCGCGATCGCCAGCATCTCGTCGAACCCGATCAGGTTCTTCCGCACGACGTGCGTCGCGAGCCAGGGCCCGAAGGGGAGCCCGTCGCCGAACCCGGCGTAGACGGCGTACTCGAGGTGCGAGTGCGCATTGACGAATCCGGGGAGGATCACCGCGTCGTCGAAGTGCGTCTCGCCCCGCCCGGGCTCGACCGCGACGAACGAGTTGCCTTCCCAGACAACGCGGCCGTTCTCGATCGGGGCGCCGTCGACCGGCACCACCCAGGCGGCGGAGACCGAGCTCACTCGGGCGCGGCCCAGAGGACGCCGGCGCGCTGCCAGCGGCGCTCGAAGAACGTCGAGAGCCAGATCGACAGCTCGTACAGGATGATCAGCGGCACCGACTCGAGCACGAGCGAGACCGGGTCGACGCTTGGGAGCAGCACGGCGACGGCGACGCACGCGACGTAGCCGATGCGGCGGTTGCGGCGGAGCTTCGCGGTCGAGAGGATCTGCAGCCGCACGAGCCCGAGGATGAACACGGGCAGCTCGAAGACGATCGCGGACGCGACGACGGTCAGCGTCGCGAAGGAGAGATAGTCACGCGCGCGGATCTGGATGTTGAACTCCTGGTCGTCGTAGTTCGTCAGGAAGTGCAGCGCACCCGGAAGGACGATGTAGTACGCGAACACGATCCCGGCAGCTAGCAGGAACGTGGCGAAGACGACGAGCAACGTGACCGCGCGCTGCGCCCGTTCGTCCATCGCGGGCGCGAGGAACGCCCAGAGCTGCCAGATGACGATCGGGAGCGCGATCAGGAGGCCGGCGTAGATGCTGATCCGGATCGAGGTCGTGAACGGCTCGAGCGGGCTGATCGTGAGCAGCTTCTGGTGTTCCTTCGGGAGCGGCGCGACGAGTGCGTGGATGATCCGCCGGTGGAACGCGTACGCAACGGACGTCGGCACGAGGACCGCGCCGACCATGATGATGATCCGCATGCGTAACTCGTCGAGGTGCTCGACGAGCGTCGCCTCCTCGCCGTGCTCAAGGCGACGCGGCAGGCGCGGCACGGCGGTCTAGGGGATGCGCTCGGTCTCGCGCTGCTCGCGCGTCGCCTCGGGCGCGATGGTGTCCCGCGTCCCGATCGCGTGCTGCACCGGCTCGTCCCGCTCGTCGTCGTCGTCGTTCTTGCCCGAGATCGAGTCCTTGAACTCGCGCATCCCCTTGCCGAGCGAGCGTCCCATCTCGGGCAGGCGCTTCGGCCCGAACACGACGAGGATTACGACCAGGAGGATGATCATCTCGGTGGCGCCGATCCCGAATGGCATGCGGCGAGCATAGCCTGTTTGGACGGGTTTGCGGGTGGAAACTCGCAAATTCATGCAGAAGAAACAGTTGCGCGACCAGGTCGTCGTCGTGACCGGTGCGTCGGCCGGGCTGGGACGGGCGATCGCGCGGCTCGCGGGCGCGCGCGGCGCTCAGGTGGTCGTCTGCGCCCGCGGCGCGAACGGGCTCGACGCCTGCGTCGCGGAGGTCGAGGCGGCGGGATCGGCTGCGCACGCAGTCGTCGCCGACGTCGCGGTGCTCGACGACTGCCACCGCGTCGTCGAGGAGGCGGTCGACCGCTTCGGACGCATCGACACGTTCTGCGCGAACGCGATGGTCACGGTCTACCAGGAAGCGCGCGACCTGGAGCCGGAGGAGCTCCGGCGCGTCCTCGACGTCAACTTCTTCGGCGCGGTCAACTGCTACTGGGCTTCGCTCGAGGCGCTCGCCGAGACGCGGGGGACGTTCGTGCACGTGAGCTCGGCGCTCGCCTACCGCGGCATCCCCCTGCAGGCGGCGTACTGCTCGTCGAAGGCCGCCGGGCGCACGTTCTTCGAGACGGCGCGAGTCGAGCACGCGAAGCATGGGATCCCGGTCGACGTCTCGCTCGTGCTGCCCGGGGCGATCAATACGCCGCAGTTCGACGTCGCCCGCCAGTACCTCGGCAGGCAGCCGCAGCCGGTGCCGCCGATCTACCAGCCGGAGCCCTTCGCGGAGGCGGTGCTGCACTGCTTCGAGCACCCGGTGCGCGAGCTCCCCGTCGGATGGGGCGCGCAGAAGCTCCTCTGGGGCCAGAAGCTGTCGCCACGCGCGGGCGACCGCATCCTGCTCCGCAACGGCTGGAAGGCGCAGCACACCGGTGAGCCGAAGCCCGTCGGCTCGCCGGACAACCTGTTCGAGCCGCTCCCGGGGGACCCGGGCGCACACGGCCGCTTCGACGCGGAGTCGCGTGCCTCGACGCTCTGGACGTCGCTCCGCCTGCGCCGCTGGCTCGTCGGCACGGCCGCCGTCGCGGCCGCACTCCCGGCAGCCCGCGCGCTCGTGCGACGCTAGCTGTCACAGTCGGGCCTGGTCGTTCGTCTCAGGACCACATGGACATCGACACGCTCTACGACGAGCTCCGGCCGCTCCTGTTCTCGGTCGCCTACCGGATGACCGGGAGCGTCGCCGACGCTGAGGACATCGTGCAGGAGGCGTTCCTCCGCTACGAGCGGAGCGCGCCGTCGGAGGTCGAGTCTCCCAAGGCGTACCTCTCGACGGTCGTGACCCGGCTCGCGATCGACCACCTGCGCTCGGCACGCGTGCAGCGCGAGCGGTACGTCGGCGACTGGCTGCCCGAGCCGCTGGTCGCGGAGGACCCGCCGGACCCGGCGGAGACCGCCGACTCGCTCTCGCTTGCGTTCCTCGTCGTGCTCGAGACGCTCTCGCCGGTCGAGCGCGCGGTGTTCCTCCTGCGCGAGGTCTTCGGCTACGAGTACGACGAGATCGCACGCATCGTCGCGAAGAGCGAGGCGAACTGCCGGCAGATCGCCGTGCGCTCCCGCCGCCACATCGACGCGCGCCGACCGCGGTTCGAGGCGTCGCGGGCGCAGCGGGACGAGCTCGCCGGGCGGTTCTTCGCGGCGTGTATCGACGGTGACACGGAAGGGCTCGTCGAGCTGCTCGCGCGCGACGCCGTGGTCTACGGCGACGGTGGCGGGAAGGCGCCGCAACTCGGTCAGGCCGTGCACGGGGCCGAGCGCGCCGCCCGGCTTCTCGCGGGCTGGTTCGCCCTGGCGAACGAGCTCGCCGCCCACGTTCGGCGCGTGGCGGTCAACGGTCAGCCCGGCGTCGTCCTCCAGTCCTCCGCCGGTGAGGTCGCGAGCGTTCTCGCACTCGACATCGCCGACGGGCAGGTGCAGGCGGTCCGCTCGATCGTCAATCCGGACAAGCTGCGCCACCTGGGACCTGTCGCGAACGTGCGGGCTGCGCTCCGGGTGCGCCGAGCACGCTGACGAACCCGTCGCGCCAGCTCGGGTACCGCAGTTCCAGGCCCAGCTCGCGCTTCGCCTTCGCGTTCGAG
>DASXTR010000121.1:0-29588 GCA_036505325.1 Gaiellaceae bacterium | reverse complement strand
GTCGTACGCGCAATCGTCCGATCAGACGATGCCGTCGCGGGGCACCGTGATCCAACGTGGAAAGGCCACCAACGGAAAGGGGAGGCCACGTCACGTTCCTTTGATCTGCGCTGCGTCTCATGCGGCTACGGAGTTGTCGTTCGAATCGCGCCCGAGCAGTGTCCGATGTGCGGGGGCTCGGCCTGGGAGTACACCGCCCCCGAGAGCCCTCGTGAGCTCGCCCCGAAGGAGGAGCAGCCGGAAGCGGCCTAACGGTGGTGCGGGAGCCGGATCTCGACGCGTGTCCCGGCCCCCTGCGGCGATGCTACGTGCATCGAGCCGCCGGCGGCCTCGACCCGAACCCGTTGCGACGCGAGGCCGACATGACCGTTCGCCAGTTGCTCGGCGAGTCGCTCCGGTGGGAATCCCCGGCCGTTGTCCTCAACCACGAGCTCGACGTGCCCGTCGGCTTCGGCGAGCCGGACGCTCACGCGCGTCGCACCGGCATGCTGGACGACGTTGGTGAGTAGCTCTCGCGCGGCGGAGAACAGCAGCTGCTCGCGCGGGTGACGGCTCCTGTAGAGGAGGTTGAGCCGGAGCTCCAGGCCGCCCCGATTTGCCGCGTCCTGCGCGATCGACCGCAGCGCCGGCTCCAGTCCGGCTTGTTCGAGGACGTAGGGGTGCAGCTCGAAGACGGCCTCGCGGAGCTGGGCGATCGTCGCGGCCACCGCGTCGTCTGCCCGGCCGAGGGCCGGATGGGCAGCAGCTTCTCCCGCCTCCTCGAGCTCGTGCCGTGCCGAGAGCAGGTTCTGGAGAGCGTGGTCGTGAAGCGCCTCGGCGAGGGTCTGGCGCTCGCGTTGCTCGGCGTCGAGTGCGTCGGCGAGCAGGTGCGTGCGTTCCTCGGCGAGGCGTGTCACGAGTGCGGTCCGTCGTCCCAGCAGGAGCGAGAGGAGGACGGAGGCGAGTCCGACCCAGGCGAGGAAGCCTGCCTGTACGACGATGAACCGCGCCGCGCCCGGCTGTGAGGAGGAGGGGTGAGCGATTGCCTGGAGCGCGTAGGCGCTCGTCGTCACGATCGTCGCTGCTGCCGTGACCGCCGGCCGGAGCCGAAACGCGGCGGTGACAGGGACGAGGAAGAACGCGAGCCGGGCATGCGAGAACGCGCCGCCGGAGAAGACGGCGAGCATGCTGATCGCCGCGACATCGATGCCGGTCGCGCCGAGCGCCAGCCGCTCGCCGACGGGCCGGAGATGCACCCATGCGAGCATCCCGACGCTCCAGGCCGAGAACACGGCGAGCGTGACGAGGAAGGCAGAGTGATCGGGGTTCGGTGTGTCGAGGCCCTCGCCGGACGCGAACAGGGCGATCGCCGGTAGACGGAGCCACGCGACGACTCGTTCGGCTTCGCCGGCCGCTTCCGCGTACGAAGCGGGGACGGTCGCCTTTGGCATGCCCTACTCGATCAGGCCGCGCCGCATCGCCTTCGCGACCGCCGCGGCCCGGTCCGAAACCCCGAGCTTCTCGTAGAGGTGCTGGACGTGAGTCTTCACCGTCGTGAGCCCGAGGTACAGCTCCTTGGCGATCTCGGGCAGGCTCTTCCCGTCCGAGATCAGGTGCAGGATCTCCTGCTCGCGCTCGGTCAGCACCGGCCGGTCGTCACTCTTTCGGAGCCGGATCTCCGAGACGAGGCCGGCGGCGATGTCGGGGGGGACGACGTTCTCGCCGCGGGCGCACGCGAGGACGGCGTCGACGATCTGTTCCCGTCGTGCCTCTTTGGAGACGAAGCCGGCGACGCCCGTCTCGAGCGCCTGGTAGACGACGCCGCTGTCGGTGAAGGCGGAGACGAGCAGGACACGTGTCGGCAGCTGTTCGCGGACGATCGCGTTCGCGACCGCGACGCCGTCGAGCTCGGGAAGCTTGTAGTCGAGGAGCGCGACGTCGGGCTGGTGTTCGTGGATCTTCTCCAGCGCGTCGCGGCCGTCCTCGGCCTCGGCGACGACGTCGACCTGTCCGCTCGCGGAGAGGGCGCGGACGACACCTTCGCGGTAGAGCGGGTGGTCGTCGGCGACCACGACCGTGACGGGCTTCGCCTTCTGCGTCGACATGGGGAGCGTGCCCATGGTACGCCCTATGCCTTCCGTGGCACGTTGCCGAGCGTGACCGTCACGCTGCGGCGCTTTCCGGCGCGGACGACCTTGAACGTCAAGTGGTCGCCCGGCTTCAGGGGCGCCAGCGCGGCGCTCAGCTGCTGTGTGCTGCCGAGGGGCTTGCCGTCGACGGCGACGATCGCGTCCCCACCGAGCGGAACGCTCACGCCGTCGACCGTCACGTAGTGCGTCGCGGCCGCGAAGCCTGCCTTCGCTGCGGGGCCACCCTTGATCACGCGTGCGATCGCGACGCCGCGGTCGGGTAGGCCGCGCACGACGCGGGCCGCGCTCGGATCGATCGTCTCGACCGCGACGCCGAGCCAGGCATGGTCGGCGTGGCCGGACGCGATCAGTTGAGCGGCGACGGACCTCGCGGCGTCGCTCGAGATCGCGAAGCCGACGCCGACATTCCCGTCGACCGTGCCGCTCTCGATCTGGTCGTTGACCCCGATGTCTCGCCCCTCGCCGTCGAGGAGCGGGCCTCCGGAGTTTCCGTGGTTGATCGCCGCGTCGGTCTGGATCGCGTTCGGAATCGTGAGGCCGTTCGGGGCCTGGATGTCGCGCCCGATCGCGCTCACCATCCCGCCCGTCATCGTCCGCTCGAGCCCGAACGGGTTGCCGATCGCGTACGCCGGATCGCCCACCTGGACGGCGCTCGAGTCGGCAAAGGCGAGCGGGTGCAAAGCCGACGCCGACGCCTTCACACGTACGACCGCGATGTCGGTCGACGGATCGGTTCCGACGATCTTCGCCGGATACGAGGCGCCGCTCGAGAAGCCGACGCGGATCCCGCTTGCGCCCTGGACGACGTGGTCGTTCGTGACGATGTCGCCTTTCCTGTCGATGACGAAGCCCGACCCGAGCGCGGAGACGCGCTGCGTCTGCGCGGGCGTGAAGAGCGTGGGCGGGACGCGCTGCGTCTGCGTGTCCGTGATCACGACGACACCGGGCGCGTCGTGCCGGTAGATCTGCTCGGGAGCAGGCGCGGTCTCGCTCACGGCGGTCCCGGTCTCTACCGGCACGGCGAGCGTCCTCTGCGTGGCGCCACTCGTGCCGGCCGTTGTGGACGAATCCCCGCCGAGCGCGACCCCGACGGCCGTTCCGATCAGCCCGCCGCCCACCGCGGCGGCGAGCACGATCGCGAAGGTGATCTTGTTCTTCATGTTGAGCCCCCAGTCGAACGTCGTGTCGCCGGCATCGTCTTCCGGGCGGGCGAAGATCGGCATCCGTCGGCCGCACGAGCGACGCGGCGGGATGCGCGGCCCGCGGGACGAGCCGCAGCTCCTCCCGCTGCTCATCCGCCCGGTGGATGGGCGCGGATGCCTCTCCCAGCGAGGCTCCCGAGGTGATGGCGACGTCGCTGACCGGTCTCGCGACGCCTCTTCTCGTCGGGCTCTTCGGCGTCGCCGCGGTGGCGACGTGGGTCGCGGGCGTAGCGCTCTCGAAGACAACCGACGCCCTCGACGTCCGCCTGGGTCTGGGCGAGGAGATCGGCGGGCTGCTGCTTCTCTCCGTCGCGGGCAGCCTGCCGGAGCTGGCGATCACCGTCTCGGCGGCGGCTCAGGGCAACCTCGGCCTGGCGGCGGGCAACCTGATCGGTGGGATCGCGGTGCAGACGATGGTGCTCGTCGTCTGCGACATCGCAGTGGGACGGGAGCGGCCGCTGACATTTCTCGTCGGCGCGCTCAGCCCGGTGCTCGAAGGACTACTCGTCGTGCTTGTGGTCTCGGGCGTGCTGATGGGGGCGCTGCTGGGGCCGTCGACGGCGATCGGCGGTGTCGTGAGCCCGGCGTCGATCGGCATCGCGATCGTGTGGCTGCTCGGCGTCTACGTCATCAACAGGGTGCGGAAGAGTCCGCGGTGGCGCGTCTCGATGGAGGGCTCGCGGCCCGGCCGCCGACATCGACGCGAGCCGCACCCGACGCAGCCGCATCCGTTCGCGACCCGCACGACCCTGCAGGTCGCCGGGATCTTCGTCGGCGCGTGCGCGGTGACACTCACCGCGGGTGTCGGCCTGGAGATGAGCGGCAACACGCTCGCCGACCGGGCCGGAGTCAACGGCGTCATCTTCGGCGCGACCGTGCTCGCGGGTGCCACGGCGCTGCCTGAGATCAGCTCCGGGATCGCCGCGGTGCGACTCGGAGATCAGGCGCTCGCACTCGGCGACATCTTCGGCAACGCGTTTCAACTCTGCCTGTTCCTGGTCGCCGACCTGATCGCGGGTTCCCCCGTGCTGCCGACGTCCGGCAGCCTGAACGCCTGGCTCGCATCGCTCGGCGTCGGGCTCACCGCGATCTATGCGATGGGGGTGATCGTGCGGCCGCTCCGCTGCCATGCGCGGCTCGGGCCGGATTCGCTGCTCGCGCTCGTCGTCTTCGGCGTCGGAGTCGCCGGACTCTTCGTGGTCCCGCACTGATTTCAGCGACGCTCGAGACGTCCTAGGCGTTCCAGTACGCGCGTCGTCTCGTTCACAGCATCGTGACTCCGCACGAGCGCTTCGCGCCGAAGCTCGAGAAGCGCCGCAACGTGTTCCGCGATTTCCTGTTGACTCTCTTCGGACGGGATCGGCACCAGCACGCCGCCGAGGTCCTCCAGCGAGATCGCCGGAATCGCATGTCCCGTCAGTTGCCGCCGCACTTGTCTGAGGAAGACAGGAGTGCGCATGAATGCAAGCAGGAAGAGTGGATCGATGCCACGGACGTTGCGGAGGACCGCGAAGCCGTTTGAACAAATGCACCCGTCCTCCTCCTCGGTGATGAGTGCCGTGACGTGGCGCGCGGTACCCGTCGATGCTCCCGACGTCGCTGTGATGATGTCTCCCGCCCGTAAGCGGTAGGTGGCCCGCGACGGAGCATCGGACGCCGCGATGACCTCGGTGGACACGACCTGCAAGGTTCGAGCGTCGATGTCCGAGAGGGCGATGTACCGAATCTCCTCACCCGTCTTCCGAAAACGATCGCCTTGCGTCACGAAGTCGCAGAGAGTCGCCAGCGGTCGCGCAGCCGATGTACCAAGCGATGCGAGCAAGACTCGATCCTCGGGAAGGTAGTGCTCGACATCCAGTCGCGAGTTGAGATCCTCCGGCGCTACGGAGAAGCACGACGGCTCTTGGCTCGGCGGGCTACTCGAGCGCGCCCACGCCTGGTACGTCTCCGCGATGCCGTCGCCCTCGTCGTCGACGACCGGCGCGCCACTCTCGTCCGTTACGCGGAGGCCGCTCCCGTCGCGCGCGTACACCGGCCGGCCCTTGACGTCGTACCCGATTCGCTTGAAGCGAGCCATGAACACCGGGCCTCGCCTGGATGTCGCGGAGACGCGCTCCACGATGAGTACGGACGTCTTGATGCCGGTTCCGTACGGCACGAAGGCTTCCTGTCCAACCGAGATGACCGCTCGAACGACACCGTGTTGGCGGAGCCACGCCCGGATGTATCGCGTCGACGCATTCTGCAAGAACCCGTCGGGGAGCACGATCGCGAGTCGTCCGCCCGGCTTGAGCAGTCGAAGGCAGAGCTCGAGGAAGAGAACCTCCGGCGTCTGTGGATTCAGCTCGCGAGTCCGGACGAGCGCACCATCGGTTTCACGCCATTTGTGGCCGAGGTCGTAGCGCGCAAGCAGCTCCCGGTCCGTCACCTTGCCCTTGCTGCCGAACGGGGGATTGGTCACGACGACGTCGAACGTCCCCTCCGACTCCAACCCCGCACGCAGCGAATCCACGCACTGAATCTCGTGTCCTTCGCCGCCTTCGAACGTCAGCCGAACGCCGGCCGACCGCGCGACATCCGGGTTGAACTCCATCCCGCGCACATGCTTCCGGACGAACTGTTCCTGCTGCTCGCGAGAAAAGGCATGGCTCTGGCAAACGTGACGGATCGTCTGTACGAGAAGGCCCGCACTGCCACACGCCGGGTCCAGGACTGTCTCTCCGGGCCGCGGATCGACGAGGTTGACAGCGAGGCGCACGATCGGCTCCGGTGTGAAGTACTCGCCGCGGTCGCCGCGCTGGTTCGCGTAGACGAAGGCCTGAAAGGCCTGCCCTTTCGCATCCCCGGGTGTCGCCGACAGGTCGTATCGCTGTAGAGCCGCAACGACGTAGGCGAGTGTTGCCGGGCGAAGGCCGACCCGCCGGTTGTCAGGGAGAAGCTCGCTGTATCGCGCACGGACCTCGCCGAATAGCCCATCGATCCGGGATTCGAACGCGGGTGCGCTGCCCGACCGCATCTGCTCGAGCTCGCGGGCTGTGATCCCGAACCGAACCTCGCCCTCGGGATCGCCCTGCTCGTCCACCAGCTTGAGGAGGAGAAGCTCGACGACCTCGTGAAAGATCTTCTCCTTCAGCAGCCCGTCGTTGGCGTAGACGTGGTTGTGCACGTCGTCGAAGACGGCGAGCAGGTTCGGACACGGCCGCAGGTCGCGCCGCAGCGGGAGCTCGGGCGGCAGCGCCTCGAGCCGAAACGCGTCTTCAACCTGCTGCGCGATCGCCGTCACTCCGTCCTCCCTTGCCGAACGGGCGTTCGATCAAGCGTACCGTCTACGCTTGACTGCGGTGTTCGCGTGAGCTGGCGCATCCGCGGAAGCTACTTCGAGTCGTGCAACTGCGACGCCATCTGTCCGTGCCGCAAGATCGACGGCGTCGCGGGGGGTCGCTCGACCTACGGCGAGTGTCTCGGCGTTCTCTCCTGGGTGATCGACGACGGGCGTGCGGACAGCGTCTCGCTCGACGGTCTCAACGTCGCGCTCGCGACGCGCTACCACGACGACGAACCCGGTTCGCCCTGGACCTACGCGATGTACGTGGACGAACGCGCCGATGCGGCGCAGCGCGATGCGCTCGAGGGCATCTACACGGGTCGGCTCGGCGGGGACGCGCTGAAGCACTTCCCGTGGGCGTGGAAGGACTCCGAGCGCGTTGCGGTTCGGCCGGTCGCCATCGACGTCTCACACGAGCCGCGACGCCAGCGGCTGCGAATTCGCGACCGCGTGACCGTGCACATCCGCGATGCGTGGCCGGGGCCGGAGACCGTGACGTGCGTGATCCCCGGGCACGAGCAGAGCGGCGAGGAGCTCGTCGCCGACGAGCTGAGCGTGAACGACGGCCCGCTGCGCTTCGAGTTCCACGGGAACTGCGGGTACTCGGCTCGATTCGATTACTCCGGCTAGCGTCAAACCCTCCTAGAGCCGCGGCCGGTCCCGATTGACGCGGCGTGGCGGGGAGGAACAGAATCGACCGTTTGCGTCCACTCTCTCCGCGTGAAGGAGGCGGCATGGCCTGGAACCTTCAGGGAACCTATTTCGAGACGTGCTCGTGCGAGGTCGTGTGCCCGTGTACCGCGTCGCTTGCGCTCGGCGCCGACTACGACCGCTGCCGGGTGACGCTCGTCTTCAACATCACCCAGGGCGACATCGAGGGCGCAGACGTCAGCGGCCTCAAGGTGGCGGCGATCGCCGACACGCCCAAGGTCATGAGCGAAGGGAACTGGCGTCTCGGCGTCTTCATCGACGCGGCTGCTTCCGACGACCAGGCCGAGAAGCTCGGAGCGGTCTTCGGGGGCCAGCTCGGCGGGCCGATGGAGGCGCTCGGGCCGCTCGTGTCGGAGAATCTCGGCGTCGAGCGCGCTGCGATCGAGGTTCACGAGGAAGGCCTCCGCCACAGCGTCAAGATCGGCGACGCGATCGACTTCGAGGTCGAGGATGTCGTCTCGTTCGGCAACGAGTCCGGGGAGCCGGCACGACTGACCAACATCTTCCATCCCGTCGGCTCCGAGCTCACGATCTCGAAGGCGACGCGCTCGAGCATCAGCGCCTTCGGCATCGAGTACGAGGGCAAGGCCGCCTTCTCGTTGTCCCGGTTCTCCTGGGCTGCCTGACGTGAGCGCGGATCGCACGGGTCTCGCGCCGGCGTTCGCGGCCGTACGCACCCGTCTCGTCCTGATCGGGCTCCTGTTCGCGCTGGCCGCGATCGCGTGGTGGTCGACGGCCGAGCGCATGCGCGGGATGGACGAAGGGCCGGGGACCGATCTCGGGGCGCTCGGGTGGTTCGTCGGCGTCTGGATCGTGATGATGGCCGCGATGATGTTTCCCTCGGTGTCGCCGACGGTCGCTCTCTACTCGCGCATGACGCGAAGCCGCACGCCGATCGCGCCGCTCGTGTTCGCGTCCGGCTACCTCCTGACCTGGGCCGGCGCCGGACTGCTCGCCTACGGCCTCTCGGGCGCCGGCCGCAGCGTGCTCGGTTCCGCCCTCTCGTGGAACACCGGCGGCCGCTGGCTGGCCGGCGGCACGCTCGTGGTCGCCGCCGTCTACGAGCTCACGCCGCTCAAGAAGGTATGCCTGACGAAGTGCCGCAGCCCGCTGGGCTTCCTGCTCGGCTCGTGGCGCGACGGTATGTCGGGTGCGCTCGAGATGGGCGCCCGGCACGGCACCTGGTGCGTTGGCTGCTGCTGGGCGCTGATGGCGTCGCTGTTCGCGCTCGGGGTGATGAGCCTCGCCTGGATGGCATTCGTCGCGGGCCTGATCGCGGCCGAGAAGACCCTTCCGTGGGGCCGAGTCGTCACGTACGCCACCGCGGCGATCCTGCTCGTCCTGGGCATCGTCCTCCTTACAGCGCCGGATGCGATTCCGGGGCTGACGATTCCAAGCAGCGGAATGGACATGCCTTAGTGGAGCACGAGCGCATCGCGCCGCGCGATCGCGACCGCCTCGAGGCGGTTCTTCGCGTTCAGCCGCCGTAGCACCGCCTGGACGTGGTTGCGGACCGTCTCGCGGCTCAGGTGGAGGAGGACGGCGATCTCGTCCGTGCTCGCGCCGCCGGCGACGAGCTGCAGCACCTCGAACTGCCTCGGCGTCAGCCGCTCCGGCCCGACCGGGGTTGGATGCTCGCCGACGGGCGCACGTGTGATCACCCCGAACACGCCGACGACGAGACCGTCGCGGTGCAGCGCGGTGGAGCTGAGGCCGCAGGACGCCAGCGCGCCACCGGCGGTGATCAGCGTCGCCTCGAAGTCGGATGCGCTGCCCTCGGCGAGCTTCTGCGTGAACTGCCTCCGCAGCCTGCTGATGTCGTGCGGCGCGACTGCGGCCGTGAACTGGCGCCCGCGGACGTCGCCGAGGAGCTCGATCGCGGCGGCGTTCTGCCACCGCACCCTGCCGCGGGCGTCGATCGCGAAGCTCGGTGCCGCCACGCGCTCGAGCACCGGCGTCAGGAACTGCCCCTCGATCGGCATCGGTCTCCTCCTGCCACGAGTGTCCTCCTGCACGTTCCTCGTTTCAAGTCCGAAATGACGCGATCGGACCACGCGCGAACGCGTGATCTGGCGCGAACGCGTCATCGTGCCCGCGCGGCTGCGGTCGATCCGGATGGTCATGCCGCTGATCCTGCCGTCATTCGACCGCTCGCGAAACCGACGATGCGCATCTCGCTCGCGGATCTGAGCTTCGTCCCCGACCTCCTGGGCTATCTGCGCTGGCGCGGCTGCATCGCCTACGCAACAGGGGAAGCCCTGGTGATCGAGGTTCTCGGCCCGGACGGCCTGAACAACGACGAGCCGTTCGAGATCCGCGCACTCGTCGACGCGTGGCTCGCCGACAACCCGACGGCGACCGTGTCCCTCGAACCGAGATGATCGGAACCAAGCGTTAGCTCGGAAGATCCTGCCGCGCCGCTCCGTCCTGCGTTGAAATCGTCCAAAGGAGGGACTGTGCGGAAGCTGATCGACCTCTTCATGAACGAGCCGGCGGTTGCTCTCGGCGTCATCGCCGCAGTCGCGATCGCCGTTCTGAAGTACGCCAACGGGGGCGCGCTGACGGCGGACGACCTGATCGCGATCCTCGCGCCGCTCGGAACCGCTGCCGGTGTCCGGCCGCTGGTGCGGCCGGCGTCCAGGGTAGACGCGGCCTAATCGCGGAAGCCCGTTGCGGCCGGGCTTCTCGCACCCGCACCACGGAAGCAAATGCGACCGTCGCACGTCCTGTTGAGCGTGGTGCGGCTGATCATCCTTTCGACGACCGTCGCGCTCGTCGCCGCCACATTCGCCGCGCCCGCCCTCGCCGACGGCGTCGACTCGGCGCCGTGCGTCAACGACGTCCGCGGCCAGTTCGCGGAGCTCAAGCACCACGGCGAGGCGCTCGGATTCCACCTGGACGGCGTGACGCCCACGCCGACCCTGTACCGCCACTACCAGGGCCTGCAGCGACTCCCCGGCGCGGGCCGGCCCTACATGTTCCTCACCCGCAGCGGGAACTCGCCCGGCTTCCAGGATCCGCAGTCGGGCAACGACCCGGGGAACCTCCTCGTCGTCAAGTTCGACTCGCGCAACACGTCCGGCGAGCGGCTGCGCTCGAACCGCCTCGCCACCGTGACGAGCACGAAGTACACGCCGCCGCCGGTCGTGAACGGGCGTCCGCTCGACCGCGTGATCAAGAACTTCTCGTTCGAGGGAACGGTGCAGTCCGACGGCAAGGTCTGGCCGGCGTACGGCCATCCCGGCGGGTTCCAGGTCTACGACGACGTCCTCGCGATTCCGCTCGAGGCGCCGTACGGCGGCGAGCCGCTGACGAAGCTCGTCCTCGTGGACGTCGCGAAGCCCGAGCAGCCGAGGCTCCTGCTCGAGCTGCCGCTGCATTCGGAGCAGGACAAAGCCGGGGTCGCCGCGATCACGAAACGCGACGGGAAGCTGTTGCTGATCGTCACGGGGCGCGACAACCAGAGCCTCCACGTCTACGAGTCCAGCGTGGACGACATCCGCGACCCGCGCCTGCGGTTCACTCGCGTCGACAAGTGGCAGGCGTCGGAGCTCGTCGGCGGCGAATGGCCAACGGGAACGCCGTCACTCCAGCACCTTTACCTCGTCAACGATTGCGACGGCCGGCTGTTCATGCTCGCGACCCGCAACACGGCCGGCGGCGGCTCGTTCCCCGGGAACGAGGACCACGCGTACCTCTACGCACTCGACCGCAGCACCGGCCATCTGCGGCTGGAGCTCGTGCGCGACCGGCATCTCTGGTGCTCGGAGGGAGGGGGCGTCGGACGGACCTGCGACCTCGCGGCCGCCGCCGGGTTCGACGTCACGCCTGCCGGCGAGCTGATCCTCTACGCGAGCGAGCACGAGAACAGCGGGCCTGGCGACACCGTCAGCATGGCCGAGTTCCGTGTCAGCGGTCTCTTCCGCGCCGCGAGCCCGAACTGGGCGCCCGAGGCGGTTCCCGGCGGGCCGTACAGCATGAACGAGGGTGGATCGGTGACCGTCGACGGCAGCGCGAGCAAGCCGGCGCTCGCAAGGCCGTGGGCCGAGCTCTACGAGGACACGCTGTTCCGCGCACGGAGTGTCGTCCTGGACTGGGACGACCGGCGCTCGGACGACTTCGCCGACCTCGACCGGCTCGATGACTTCAACGACAGGGCGAGCTCGCTCATCTTCGCCGCGCCGAACGGGTGCGACCTCTACCTCTTCAACAACACGCTCTTCAACCGGCTGACGCCGACGGCCTCGCAGCTCGTCCTGCACGGCAACGGCACCGTCCAGCGCATTCCGGACCTCCACGGCCCGTACAACTTCGGCGATCGAACGAGCTCGTTCGAGTTCCGGGGCAGCGCGTGCGCCGACAGCAGGTCCTTCACGTGGGAGTACTCGAGCTCGCCCGGCCCCCGCACGTCGATCTCGCCGCCGTACGACGGTCCGAGCGACCGGAACGTCTACTTCAGCGTCTGCGGCGGGTTCGGCGTCTGTGACGAGGCATTCGTGCCGGTGCACGTCGACAACGTCCCGCCGACGATCACCAACGTCGCGATCTCGGCAACGGCGCCGGAGGGTGGAAGCATCGACGTGAGCGGCGCGTTCACCGATCCATCGCCGGGCGAGCGCGGGTTCGACGTCGCGGTCGACTGGGGCGACGGGACCGTCGACTCGGGCCTGGCCCCGTCGATCTCGGGACGCCACCGCTACGCCGACAACGGCGCCTACCACGTCCGCGTCCAGGTGTGCGACAACGGCGGCTGCGACGCGCGCGTCGTCTCGACCACGATCACGAACGTCGCGCCGACGCTGACCGCGGGACCGGACGCGACGGTCGCCGAAGGCTCGAGCTTCAGGCCGGCAGTGAGCTTCACCGATCCCGGCTACACCGCACCCGCCGCCGGCACTGCCGAGACGTTCACCGCGACGATCGACTGGGGAGACAGCACGAGCTCGAATCCGACCCTGCTCTGGGCGAACGGACACGAGCTCGTGCCGTCGCGAGGCGGCCTCGGCCTCCTCAACGGCGCGCACGCCTATCGCGACGACGGCTCGTACACCGTCACCGTGACGCTCCGCGACGACGACGGCGGCGTCGCGACGGACACGGTGGTCGTGACCGTGACGAACGTCGCTCCCGTGGCCGGCGCGATCACCGTCCGCGACGACAGCGGGCGCGCGGTCGGGTCGGCGGACGTCGCGCTCGTGGGCCTCGAGGTCGACGTCTCGCTCGCCTTCACCGACGGCGGCGGCGGCGACACGCACACCGCGCTGATCGGCTGGGGCGACGGGAGGTTCACCGTCGGCACAGTCGATCCCGCGACGAGGACGGTGACGGGCTCGCACACCTACACGGTCGCCGCCGCGTCGCCGCGCTTCATCCTCGTCACGATCACCGACGACGACGGCGGCAGCGGCCAGGGGTCGGCGAGCGTGCCGGTGCTCGACGCGATCGGCGCGACGGGCGACGCGATCGACGACGTGCGCCCGCTTGCGAACGACCCGCTCCCGCCGCCGCTCGCGCACCAGGCGCTGCGCAGCGCGCTCGCCGATCTCGAAGGCTCGATCGGCGGCGCCGGCACCGACGGCGCGGTCGACTACGTCGGCGCCGGGCGGCCGCTCGAAGGGATCGACAAGATGCGGTCGGCGATCCTGCACCTCGTCGACGCCGAGGCCGCGTACCCGGCGCTGGACGCCGTCGGGATCGAGATCCAACTCGCGCTGACGGCGAAGTCGCTCGCGGTCGGAGCGGTTGCGGCGGCGCAGGGCCGCCTGACGGCACTGATCTACGTGGCCACCGTCGCGCAGGCGCAGACGGCCGTCGCCGACGGCGACGCACTGCTCGTGGCCGGCGACCGCGTCCGGGCGACGGAGAACTACTTCATCGCGATCCGGATCGCGCTCACCGTCCCCTGAGCCTCTAGCACCGCGGTACGCTCGGTGACGCGCAGCGCATCCGGGCCTACGAGAGGTGAGGTATGGCAGTCGCATGCGCGTCGGGGCAGCACTTCAAGTCCGCGACGTTGACGGCGCGCAAAGCCGGCAAGGGCCAGCAGGAGTTCCTCGTCTACAAGCTCACCGACGTCCTCGTGACCTCCTACCAGACCGGTGGAAGCTCCGGCAGCGACGCGCCGGGCGACAGCGTCGCGCTCGACTTCGCCAGCATCGAGGTCGAGTTCCGTCCGCAGAGCAGCACGGGCAAGGTCGAACCGCCGGTCAAGGCCGGCTGGGACGTGAAGGCGAACAAGAAGATCTAACCTCGCGTCGCCGACGGCAACCGACGCCCGAATCCCCCGTTCTCGGTAGGTTCCGCGCTTTCGAGCCATTGCGGAGGTCCGAACCCTGTCTTCTACGACCGTCTCCCACGCCCCGACCTGGTGGCAGCGCGCCCACGGCGACGACGCGCGCGACCTACGAGTCGCCTACTTCTCGATGGAGTTCGCCGTCGATGCGGCGCTCCCGATCTACTCCGGCGGGCTCGGTGTTCTGGCCGGCGACCACCTGAAGGCCGCCGCCGAGCTCGGCGTGCCGCTCGTCGGCGTCGGGCTGCTCTACCGGGGCGGCTACTTCCGGCAGGGGCTCGACGAAGGGGGCAGGCAGACCGAGGCCTACCAGAGCGTCGATCCGGAAGCGGCCGGCCTGGTCCGCGAGAACGTGTCGGTCGACGTCGAGCTCGGCGACCAGACGATCACCGCGGCCGTCTGGCGCCGCGACGTCGGGTCCGTGCCGCTCTACCTGCTCGAGGTCGACATGCTCACCGACGCGCTCTACGGCGGTGACCGGGAGCACCGGATCCGGCAGGAGCTGCTGCTCGGCGTCGGCGGCGTGCGTGCGCTCGCAGCGCTCGGGATCGAGCCGACCGTCTTCCACATGAACGAGGGACACTCGGCGTTCCTCGCCGTCGAGCGCGTGCGCACGCTCGTCGAGCGCGGCGAGGAGACGCGGGCGGCGATGGAGCACGTGCGGCGCTCCACCGTGTTCACGACGCACACGCCCGTCCCCGCCGGCAACGAGATCTTCGGCGACGAGCTGGTCGTGCACTACGTCGGCCGGCTCGCGCGGCGCGCGGGTCTCGCGATGGACGACTTCCTCGCCCTCGGCCGCGTCGCCGGCGAGAGCGGGTTCGGGCTGACGCCGCTCGCGCTCCGCTGCTCGGCATTCGCGAACGCCGTGTCCGATCTGCACGGCGCCGTCGCGCGCGAGATGTGGGCGTCGATCTGGCCCGGAGAGGAGACCCCGATCGGGCACATCACGAACGGCGTGCACCTCGGCACCTGGCTCGCCCCCGAGCTGGCGACGCTGCTGCGCTCGGTCGGCGTGCGCCCCGACGTGCCGCCCGACGAGGGGAACTGGAGCGCGGTGCGCGACCTCGACCCCGAGGCGCTCTGGCACGTGCACTCCTCGCTCAAGAGCCGCGTGACCGAGCGCACCGGCCTCGACCCGGAGCGGGTGACGATCGGATTCGCCAGGCGCTTCGCCACGTACAAGCGTGCGGGCCTCGTCTTCTCCGAGCTCGAGCGTCTCCTCGCCCTGCCGGTGCAGCTGGTCGTCGCGGGTAAGGCGCACCCGCAAGACGCGAAGGGCAAGGACGTGATGCAGGCGATCGTCGAGCTCTCGCGCGACCCGCGTACGGCCGGCCGCGTCGTCTTCCTCGAGAACTGGGACCTCGCGCTCGCGCAGGCGATCATCCCCGGTTGCGACGTCTGGCTGAACACGCCGCGCCGGCCGATGGAGGCCTCCGGCACGAGCGGGATGAAAGCCGCGGTGAACGGCGTCCTCAACCTGTCGGTGCTCGACGGCTGGTGGGCCGAGGCCTACTCGCCCGAGGTCGGCTGGAAGATCGAAGGCACCTCCGACGAGGCCGACGTCGAGGAGCTCTACCGCGTGCTCGAGGGACAGGTCGTGCCGACGTATGCCGACCGCCAGGCCTGGATCGGGATGATGAAGGCGTCGATCGCGCAGCTTGCGCCGCGCTTCTCGATGGACCGGGTCGTGATGGAGTACGTCGACCGCTACTACGTGCCGGCGCACCTGCAGTCGCGCCGCTGACGCGCCTCGTACACTGGAGTGATGGCGAGCCCGACGCGCCGGCGGCTCCTCGCCGCGGCGCTGTCGATGATCGCGCCGGGGGCCGGCCAGGTGTATTCCGGTACCCGGCGGCGAGGGATCGCCCTGCTCGCTCTCACGGCCGCGCTCCTCGTGATCGCTGTCGGCGTGGTCGCGTTCGCCCCGCTGCCCTCGCTCGACAGGCGCCTGCTCGTCCTCGTGCTGCTCCTCGACGTCGGGGCGCTCGCATTCCGCCTCTTCGCGGTCGTCGACGCGTGGCGCGCCGGCGGTGCGGCGACCGCGGCGGCAGTGGGCGGCCTCGCGGCGCTCGCTGCACTGACTGCGGCGCCGCACATGGGTGCCGCATACGTCACCGTCCGGAGCTACGGCGTGCTGGAGCACGTCTTCGCCGCGGCGGCGCCGCGCGACGTGCTGCCCTCCAGCGGCGTGTTCCTCGCGACGCCGCGCCGACGGCCGTCGCCGGGCGACCCGCTGCCGCCGCCGAGGCCGCTCGCCGCCTCACGGAGCGTGCTCGCGACCGAGCAGGCGGCCGAGCGCCCATGGACGACGATCCTGCTTCTCGGCACCGACGAAGGGCCGGGGAACTGGGGTGCGCGCACCGACACGATCATCCTCGCGGCGCTCGAGCACGGCACCGGCCGCGCCGCGCTGTTCGGCGTCCCGCGCAACCTCGTCGAGATACCGCTCCCCGAGCAGGCGGCGCGCGACCCGAAGCGCTTCCGCGAGCCGATCAACGAGCTGTACGGGTTCGCGCGCTCCCGCCCGGAGCTCTTTCCCGGCGGACGCAACCCCGGGGCGACCGCGCTCAAGCAGGCCGTGTCGCTGCTCCTCGGCGTGCGCGTCGACTACTTCGGGCTCGTGAACCTGCGCGGCTTCGCCGACCTCGTCGACGCGCTCGGCGGCGTCGACATCCGCGTCAAGGAGCGGCTCCACGACGAGGTGACGCGGCCGGCGTGGGGCGAGCCGAAGCCGAAGATCGACGTCTACCCGGGGCGCACCTACCACATGCTCGGCCGCGAGGCGCTCGCCTACGTGCGCTCGCGCAAGGACTCCGACGACTACACGCGCATGGCCCGCCAGCGCTGCTTCCTCAGCGCGATGGCCAACCAGTTCGACGTCATCCACGCGCTCCGCCACTTCGGCGCGCTGACGCGCACGATCGAGCACAACGTCCACACGGACATCCCGCTCGACCGCGTCCCGGGCCTGCTGCGCCTCGTCGCAGGCGTCGACCCGCGCAAGACGCTGACGCAGACCTTCGGCCTCGACTACTTCTTCGCGCGCCGCGCGGGCGACGACTATCCCGCACCGCACCTGGGACGGATGCGCGCCACGGTGCGCGCGGCGCTCCTTGATCCCACCCGGACGCAGAAGTCGCAGCTGGTGGCGGTCACGCAGCAGAGCTGCTGACCGCCGCGGGGATCGAAGCGTGAGGTTTCGACCGCGCGCCGGATACAGACACCGACGGCACGGGCCGGCGGCGGCTCACCGGGACGAACGCGCGCTCGAAGGGCGTCTCGTGGTCGCCCGACGGACGACGGATCGCGTACGGACGCGACGACGATCCCTGGGTGATGAACGCCGACGGGACTGCGCAGCACCGCATGATCGCGAACGCGGGCGAACCGGTGTGGTCGCAGGACGGCCGCAGGCTGGCCTTCGCGTCGCTGCGCCGAGGGCTCGTCGACGTCTACGTGAAGGATCTCGACAGCGGCAAGACCACCCGCCTGACGCGAGGCCACGCCGACAACGCGCGGCCCAGCTGGTCGTCCGACGATCGCACGATCGCCTTCACGACCTTCCGGAACGGAGAGCCCGACGTCTACGTCATGAACACGGACGGCTCGGTCGCGCGCCGGCTCACACGCAACCGGACGGGGGACGACAGCGCGTCGTGGTCGTTGGACGGCCGCCGGCAGCCGCTCGCCCGGCGCTAGGCGCGTTCGTCCGACTGGTCGCCGCGAGTCCGCTGCGAGTCCCGGTCGCTTTCGCCCTCGCCGAAGCGCGCGCGATAGCACTCGAAGCAGAGCGTGCGGAACGCGCCGGCCTCCTCGACGACCGGCCACTCGCCTGCCTCGTCGGAGCGCCACGGGATGGAGCGCCCGCAGTCGGCGCAGACGAGCAATTCGCCGGGCGGTTGCATGGATTCACCCTTTCTGCGTCGGGCGATTTCGAACCACCTGTGTTACGGTGTACGTAAGTCGAGCGAGTACCGGATGCGTTTTTGCGCCTCTACTACCCGTTCTTGAGAGGTAGAGGGAGGTGTTTTCTATTATGGCAACCGGAACCGTGAAGTGGTTCAACGACGCCAAGGGGTACGGCTTCATTACCCCTGACGAGGGCGGCAAGGACCTGTTCGTTCACCACAGCGCCATCGCCGGCGACGGCTTCAAGTCGCTCGCCGAAGGCGCGAAGGTGAAGTACGACGCAGCCGAGGGCGCCAAGGGCCCCGAGGCGAAGGACGTCGTCCTCGCGTCGGCGTAGAGGGCTGTCGTGCACGCGGGGGCGAATGCCCCCGCGTGAACTTCGTCAAGCCGGAATGGGAGCGCCAACGTGAGTGACGCCGAGAAGGAGTCCGAGTTCGTCACGTGCGCACGGTGCGCACGGTGTCCGCGCGACCCCGAGGACCGGGCCTCGTGGGCGACGATCGACGACGCCGAGGTCTGTCCCGGTTGCTTCACGCTCACGGAGTCGGAAGCTCTCCGGGGCGCCGGCCGATGAGGGAAGGGAGTTCGACGTGCAAGGGAAGTTGATCTGGTTCAACCCGGAGAAGCGACACGGCTTCATCCGGACGGAGGAGGGGGAGCGACTCCTCGTCGAGGAAGCCGGCTTCGAGCCCGGGCACCTGCTCGGCGACCGTTGTGCGGGAACGCCGCTCACGTTCGAGCGCCAGAGCTCGGAAGCCGACGGTGAGCCCCGCGCCGTCCGCGTCTCCGTCGTCCCCGAGATCGTCCCGCGCCGGGCGCGCGCGCGGCACCGCTAAGGAGGCTCATGGCGACAAGGAATCCCCAGACCGCGGCGAAGAGGGCGCGCGAGCAGGCGGTCAAGGAGCGGCGCGAGCGCAAGCTTGCGAAGAAGAAGGCGCGCGCGGACGCAGTCCGCGACGGCTCGGCGACACCCGAGGCGGGCGAGGAGCCGGAAGTCACGCAGGGTTGAGCGCAGGCCCTCCCCGTCATCGGCTCCTCGCGGCGAGGGCTTCTAGCCGACCGGCGTGTTCATGTCGCCCTGGATCTCGGTCGCCGACAGCGCGCGATTGTAGAGCCGGACGTCGTCCATCTGGCCCTGGAACCATTCGCCCCAGACGGCGTTGCCGCCGAGACGCAGGGCGCCGGTGGAGGCCGGGATCACGCCCCCGACCGATATCGAGGCAACCTGCGTGCTGTTGACGTAGAGCCTGAGGCTCGCGCCGTCGTACGTCGTGGCGAGGTGGGTCCAGGTGTTGAGCGGGAGCTGGGCTCCGCCGACGGCGTTCTTCTCTCCGCCGACGTTGACCTGCCCGACGGGTCGAGCGCCGCCGTTGTTGGCGTAGAGGGCGTAGATCATGCCGAGCGACTGCTCCTTGAACGCGACGCAGCGCCAGCTCGAGCCCGTCGTCCCGAGGGCCGTCGGGTCGACCCACGCCTCGATCGTCATCCCGGCCTGGAAATCGAGGGAGTTCGCGTCGTTGACCGTGATCCAGTCGTTGACGCCGTCGAACGACGCGGCGCCGCCGTTCTTGCCGGTCCCGGTCCAGACCGGGCCGGACAGCGCGCCGTTGTTGCCGGCGCCGGAGACGTCGTAGAGCGTGCCGCCGTTTCCTTCGTTGAAGTTGTAGGCCGCGACGAGCCCCGCCGGCGCCGTGCTGACGAGGGTGAAGGTGGCGGTGTACGTCCGCGCCGTGGCCGGGGCCGTGATCTGGTGGGTCTGGGCGCCTCCGTCCGACCAGGAGCCGAACGCGTACCGGTTGGCGCCCAGCGTCTGCGGTGAGGACGTGTCGACCGTGTGCTGGAAGCCGATCAGCGTGTCGTACGCGAACGGGGTCGTCTGCGGGACCCCGTCGACGCCGACCGTGAGACCCGGAGGCTGGCCGGCAAAGGTCAGATCGACCTTGTCCGGGTAGATGGTGACCGACGTCTGCGTCTGGATCCCGTCCGAGTCCGTCGCGGTGAGCACGACCTCGTAGCTGGTGTTCCCGCTGAAGCTGTGGCCGGAGGTGGGGATCGTGAAGAACGCGGACGTGCCGGTGAACGGGCCCGGGCCGGGATGGATGTGCTGCTCGTGGTGGAAGACGATCTTCCAGGAGAGAGCGCTCGCGGGGAGCGTGCCGTCCTCGGGGTCGGCGGCGCTTCCCGACAGGTCGATGGTGTCGCCGGCGCGGAACTTCAGTCCGTCGGCGGGCGCGACGATCGTCGCCGACGGAGGATTCCCGACCGTGATCGTCAGCGGTGTCGAGCCCGTCTGGTTCGTCCCGTCGGACGTCGTGAGGCGGACCGTGTAGCGGCCGTTCGCGGTGTAGGTGTGCGACGGGTCCGTAGCGGTCGACATCGCGCCGTCGCCGAAGTCCCAGCTGTACGTGAGCGGCTGCCCCTCGGGATCGGTCGAGCCGGCGCTCGAGAAGGTCACGGCGAGCGGCGCAGGGCCGGACGTCGGTGAGGCGGCGGTCTGAGCCGTCGGCGGCTGGTTGGCGTTCACGTTCTTGATGCGGCGGATCGAGCCGGCGTTGTTGGCGGCGAACGGGCCGTTGTCGACGTAGTAGAGCGAGCCGTCCGGCGCCATCGCGAACGCGACGATGTCGCCGTAGGGGCCGTCGAGGGAGCCGTCGGGCGGCTCGAAGTTGGCGACCACCGTGAGGTTGCCGGAGCCGTCGGGGACGAGACGTCTGATCCAGTTCTCGGCGTAGTCGCCGAAGAAGTACGTGCCCTGGTAGGCCGAGGGGAACTGGCCGCCGCGGTAGACGAAGCCGCCGACGACCGCCGCGTCGTGGCCGTTGTGGCTGTACGTGTAGAGGGGGTTGGTCATCCCGGCGGCGGTGCAGGTGCCCTCACACGTCGGCCAGCCGTAGTTCGCGCCGCGCGCGCCGAGGTCGACCTCCTCCCAGGTGTCCTGACCGACGTCGCCGATGTACATCCGCCCCGTCGACGCGTCGATCGTGATGCGGAACGGATTGCGCAGCCCGAGGGACCACACGGCGTCCTTGTTCGGGCCGGTCCCGTCGTAGAACGGATTGTCGGTCGGGACGGTGCCGTCGCTCCGCACCCGCAGGATCTTCCCGTTGAACGAGTCGAGCCGCTGCGCCGTGGCCGGGAGTAGATGATCGCCGACCGAGATGTAGAGATAGCCGTCCGAGCCGAAGACGAGGTCGCCGCCCTGGTGCCAGATGTCGGCCGCGGTGTCGTTCTGCCAGACGACGAACTCGCTCGCGAGGCTCGCCGTATTGCCGCTCGCGGTGAAGCGAGAGACGCGGTTCTTCTGCGTGACCGAGTTCGTGTAGTAGATGTAGACGTAGCCGTTCGTCGCGAACACAGGGTCGACGGTGATGCCGAGCACACCGCGCTCGTCGGCGGTCACGACGCTCGGCAGCTGGAGGAACGGAGTCGCGTCGACCTTGAGCGCGCCCGGCTGAGCGATCCAGACCGTGCCGTCGCGCTCCGTGACGAGCATCCGGCCGTCGGGCGTGAACGCGATCGCGGTCGGCTCGGAGAGGCCGGTGATCAGTGTGTCGTTTACGAACCTGGGCGCCAGGTTCGACACCGTCACTGCGACCGGCGCGGAGGTGGTGAGGTTGTTCGAAGCGTCGCGGGCGACCGCGGTGAGGGTGTGGCTGCCGCTCAGCGCGGTGGTCGTGTCCCACGAGACCGAGTAGGGGCTCGCCGTATCCTCGATTCCCAGCACCGCACCGTCGAGCTTGAACTGCACACCCGCGACACCGATGTCGTCGGCCGCAGTTGCCGAGACCACGACGGTCCCGTTGAGCATGGTGCCGCCGGCCGGACTGGTGATCTCGACGGTCGGCGGAGTCGTGTCGCAGGGACTCGTGGTGACGGTGATCGACGTCTGGCCCGACCGGTTGCCGGCGGCGTCCGCAGCGTCGACGGCGGCTGTGGACGTGGACGAGCAGGCGAGGCCGCCGATGGTGGCGCTCGTCGTCGGGCTCGATCCCTTGGAGACACCGCCGAGGTAGAGGCCGTAGCCGGTGACGCCGACGTTGTCGTTCGATGCGTTCCAGGCGAGCGACACGCTGTTCTCGGTGCGCCCGGTCTGGGTGAGCCCGGTGGGCGTGGACGGCGGCACGTTGTCCGGCGCGACGGCCGTCGTCATGTCCGTCTGGATCTCGGCGGCTGTGAGGGCGCGGTTGTAGATGCGCACCTCGTCGATGAGACCGCCGAACCACTCCCCCCAGAGGCTGTTGCCTCCGATCCTGAGCGCGCCGGTGGAGGCGATGATGCTGCCCGTCTGCGCCTTCGTCGCGACCTGCGCACCGTTGACGTACAGCCTCAGGTTCGCGCCGTCGTACGTCGTCGCGAGATGCGTCCAGATGTTGAGGGCGAGCTGCGCGGTGCCGGCGACGTTCTGCTCGCCGCCCACGTACACCTGGCCCGTCGGCCGCGCGCTTCTGTTGTTGGCGTACAGGGCGTACGCCATGCCTCCCGTGCGCTCCTTGAGCGCGACGGTGCGCCAGCTCTGGGGATTGGTGCCGAGCGTCGAGGGATTCACCCAGGCCTCGATCGTCATGCCCGTCGCGAGCCGGAGCGACGCCGAGTCGGGAACGGTGACGAGGTTGCTGCGCTTGCTCGCGTCGAAGGACAGCGCGTTGCCGAACTTCCCGGCGGCGGCCCACGTGGCGCCGGAGAGCGTGCCGGTGTTGGCATTGCCCGACGCGTCGACGACGGTCATCCCGGTGCCTGCGTTGAACGAATAGGCCGCAACCGGGCCGGAGGCGGCCCATCCCTGCGCCGCGAGCGGCCACAACAGGGCGATCGTGATCGACAGACCAACACCGAGCCGACGACGGCTCATCGGTACCTCCCTGGAGGAACCGCGTGCTTGCCGATACGGCGGCAGCGGCAAGCGACGGCCCCCCGTGGCGCCCACCCTACTCCGCGCGGCGTGAAGAAGAAGGTGGAACGCGGTGAGGGGCCCGCGGGTGCGGGCCCCTCACCGGGTGGTGGTTATTCGTGGTTACTCGTACTGCAGCGCTTCGAGCACGTTCAGCTTCGAGGCGCGGCGGGCCGGCAGGATCGCTGCCAGCATCCCGGCGGCGACCGCGACGGCCGTGAAGACCGCGAGCGATCCGAACGGGATCGAGAACCCGATGCCGTAGTCGGAGACGGCCCGGGTCACGAGAGCGGCGAGGAAGACGCCGATCCCCATGCCGAGCGCAGCGCCGATGAGCGCGGTGACGATGCTCTCGTGCCTGACCATCCGGCGCACCTGCCGGCGGGTCATGCCGACGGCCCGCAGCATCCCGATCTCACGCGTCCGCTCGAAGACCGAGAGGACGAGCGTGTTGATGACGCCGAACAGGCTGACGATCACGGACAGGCCGAGGAGCAGATAGAGGATGTTGAGCATCATCGTCAGGCCCTTCAGCTTCCCGTCCTTGAACTCGTCCCGCGTCTGCACTTCCGCGTCGGGGAACGCAGCGATGCTCGACTCGAGCGCGGTCGTGTTCTCCGCCGTCGGTCCACCGTTGACGTTCACCAGGGTGAGGTCGTTGTCGTGGTTGGCGAAGGAACGGTCGAACGTTCCCGTCGAGATCGACACCGGGCCGAACGGCGAGCCGCCCTGCGGCTCGTCGAAGATCCCGTCGACGTGCAGCCGGAGCGACTGGCCCGTCGGCGTCTTGACGCGCAGCGACGAGCCGACCTGCAGCGAGTGGTCGTCCGCGTAGCGGTCGGTGACGAACGCGCCGTCCCGGCCAAGCTGCGCGGGGACGCTGCTGGAGCCCTTCGTCCACGTCATGTGCACCGTCTTCGTCAGGTTCCCGTCGACGCCGGTGATCAGGATCTTCTTGTCGCCGACCCTGGCCTCCGCGGAGCGGATCTCCGAGACGACCTGGACGCCGGGCGCCTTCGCCACGGCCTGGGCGGCCTTGTTGCTGATCGGAGCTCCTTCGCCGGAGCCGATCAGGGTGTAGTCCGCGACGAACAGCTCGTTCACCGCACTCGTGAACGACGAGCGGACGCCCTGGCCGAGGACGGCGACGAAGGTGATCAGCGCGATGCCGATCATCACCGCGGCCGCGGTGGAGGCCGTCCGGGACGGGTTGCGCATGGCGTTCTGGCGTGCCAGCTTCCCGGCCGTGCCGCCGAGGCGGGCACCCGGAATGCCGAGCACGTACGCGAGCGGACGGACGAGGCGCTTGGCGATCATCGCCACGCCGACGAACAGGAGCAGGATGCCGCCGCCGAGCCCGAACAGGCGGACCTTGATCTCCAGGCCGTGGGCGAACACGCTCCAGCTGGAGAGCGCGACTGCGGCCGCGATCACGACCAGCGAGACACCCAACGCGTAGCGGGCGAACCGCGACGTGGGCATGACCGCTCCCTCGCGGACCGCGGCGATCGGCTCCACGCGAGTTGCGCGCAGCGCCGGCCGGAGGCTCGCCAGGAGGGCGATCAGCGTTCCGACCCCGAGGCTGACCAGGATCGTCCGGCCCGAGAAGACGAGACTCTCGCTCGGCAGATCGACGCCGGTTGCCTTGAGGATCGCGTTCAGGCCCGCTGCGATCCCGAGCCCGAGGAAGAGCCCGATCGCGGAGCCGAAGATCCCGATCACGACCGACTCGAGCACGACCGACCCGAGCACCTGACGCCGCGAGGCGCCGAGGGTGCGCAGCGTCGCGAGCTCGCGCATGCGCTGCGCGACCGTGATCGCGAGCGTGTTGGCGATCACGAAGCTGCCGACGAAGAGCGCAATGCCGCCGAAGCCGAGCAGCATGTACTTGATGAAGTTCAGGTCGCTCTGGGTCTCCTTGCTGTCGGAGGACGCCTGCGCCTCCGCACTCTTGACCTCCGTCGTCGCGGTCAGGAGCGGGCGAATCTGACGCACGAGCTCCGCCTCGGTCACGCCCGTCTTCGCGCTGACGCGGATCAGGTCGAGCTTGCCCTGCTTGTCGAATAGCCGCTGGGCGGTCGAGAGGTCGAAGACGGTGATCGTCGCGCCGCCGATCGAGTCGACCTCGCCGTAGCGGACGATTCCGGTCACCTCGTACTTGCGAACAGGGCCGTCGGCGAACGCGCCGACCGTCTGTCCGACTTCGAAGTGCTCCTTCTCCGCGGTCGACTTGTCGATCGCGACCTCGCCGTCGCCGCTCGGCCACCGGCCGGAGACGAGCTTGAGCGGATTCTGGCTCTGGTCGGCCGAGGTGTCGACGGCGATCGCGATGCCGTCGTCGGCGCTCCCGATCGGCTTGCCGCTCTTGCCGACGAGCTGTGCCTCGTCCTCGATCGAGCCCTGTGCGGTGCGGACGCCGGGCAGGCTCTCGACCTGCTTCAGGACGGCGGCGGAGAACGCCGGCGTCTCGGTGCTGCCGTCCTCCGTCTTGACCGCCTGCTTCGAGCTGACGACGGCGTCTGTGGACTTGTACGACTCGTGGTAGATGCCGTCGAAGCTCTTGCTGAGCGTGTCGGTGAGCACGAAGCTACCGCTGATCATCGCGACGCCGAGGACGATCGCGAAGGCCGTCAACGTCGCACGCAGCTTCCGGCCGAGCAGACCCTTGAGGGCGACGGTGATCACCGGGTCGTCACCTCTTCGAGCGCCTCGAGGATCTCGTGGGCCGACGACGGGCCGATGTCCTTGACGATCAGGCCGTCGGCGAGGAACAGGATGCGGTCGGCGATGGCGGCCGCGTGGGCGTCGTGCGTGACCATGACGGTCGTCTGGCCGTAGCTCTCGACGGAGTCGCGGAGCAGCTCGAGGATCTCGGAGCTGGTGCGCGAGTCGAGGTTGCCCGTCGGCTCGTCGGCGAACATCACCGTCGGCTTCGAGACCAGAGCACGGGCGATCGCGACGCGCTGCTGCTGGCCGCCGGAGAGCTCCGACGGGCGGTGCGTGAGCCGGTCGGTGAGGCCGACCTTGGCCGTCAGCTCCTCGAGCCAGCCGGCCTCGGGCTTGTCGCCCGCGATCGACATCGGAAGAACGATGTTCTCCTTGGCGGTGAGCATCGGCAGCAGGTTGAAGAACTGGAAGATGAAGCCGATGTGGTCGCGGCGCAGCTTCGTCAGCTGTGAGTCGTTCAGGTTGCCGATCGCCGTGTCGGCGATCCGGACCTCGCCCGACGTGGGGCGGTCGAGGCCGGCGAGGATGTGCATGAGGGTCGACTTGCCGGAGCCCGACGGGCCCATGACGGCGGTCAGCTCACCCGTCGCGACCTCGACCGAGACGCCGCGAAGCGCATCCACGGCGGTCTCGCCCGAGCCGTAGCGGCGCGTGAGGTTCTCGGCGGAGACGACGGGCACGCTCACGCGCTCGTACGGCTCCGGGTAGATCTGGACTGCTTCCATCAGGACGACTCCTTGGCTGGTGGCGGGGTGGATCTCCACGCTCCCAGGGCGGGGCCCGCTCTGACAGGGAGCCAACAGGCGTCTTCGTGGTGCGGCCAGCCGTACCCGGCTCGTGACCTAGCCGTACGGCTAGGGAGCCGGCGGGAAGCCTGGACCCCGGTCCGTGGTGGTTCGCGTGGGTCGCGCCTACCGTCTGAAAGCGATGTATCAGGTGCAGGACTCGCAGGCGCTCGTCGCCGCCCACAAACGGCTCTTCCGCCGGCGGCGCGGCGATCGCCTCGTGGCGAAGACCGTGCTGCTGCTCGGCCTGACGAGCCTGTTCACGGACATCTCGTCGGAGATGGTGGCGACGATCCTGCCGCTCTACCTCGTCTACACCGTCGGGCTGTCACCGGTCGCCTTCGGGCTCGTAGACGGGCTCTACCAGGGCGGCGGCGCGCTCGTCCGCGTGGCCAGCGGCTTCGTCGGCGACCGCTTCCGGCGGCACAAGGAGGTGGCCGCCGTCGGCTACGGCCTCTCGGCCTTCTGCAAGCTCGGATTCCTCGCGGTCGGCGGCGCGGTCGGCGCGCTCTCGGCCGTGATCGTGCTCGACCGCACCGGCAAGGGCATCCGGACCGCGCCCCGCGACGCAATGATCTCGCTCAGCACGCCGCGCGAGCAGCTCGGGACCGCCTTCGGCGTCCACCGCGCGCTCGACACGACGGGCGCGATGCTGGGTCCGCTGCTCGCGTTCGGGCTCCTCGCCGCTGCGCCCGGGCGCTTCGACGCGATCTTCGTCGTCAGCTTCTGCGTGGCGCTCGTCGGCCTCGGGATCCTCGTGCTGTTCGTCGACAACGACCGCGGCCGGGCCGAGGTCGCCGGCGAGCCCGCCGCTCCGGCGCCTTCGCTGCGCGCAGCGTTCGGCCTGCTCGGGTCCCGGCGGTTCGGACTCGTCGTCGGCCTCGGCTGCGCGCTCGGCCTCGCGACGATGAGCGATGGGTTCGTGTACGTCGCACTGCAGCACCGGCTCGACTTCGAGACCCGTTTCCTGCCGTTGCTCTACGTCGCAACGGCATGCGTCTACATGCTGCTCGCCGTTCCGCTCGGCCGGCTCGCCGACCGCGTCGGCCGCCTGCGCGTCTTCGCGGGCGGGTATGCGCTGCTCCTCGTCCTGTACGGAACGCTCCTCGTTCCGGCCCTCGGCCCGGCGGCGCTCGTCGGCTGCGTGCTCCTGTTCGGCACGTACTACGCGGCCACCGACGGCGTGCTGATGGCGCTCGCGAGCCCGCTCCTGCCGAACGAGGTCCGCGGCAGCGGGCTCGCTCTCGTCACGACCGGGACGACGCTCTCGCGCCTCGTCGGATCGCTCGCGTTCGGCGCGCTGTGGACGTTCGCCGGGCTCGAGCTCGCGGTCGTCGTCTTCGCGGTCGCGCTGTGCGTCGCCCTCGCGGCGACCGCGGTCCTCGGCCGGCGGATCGCCGATGCCTAGACCTTCACGCGTCCACGTGTTCGCGGGCGGCGTCGCCGTGTGCGCCGCCGTGGCCGCGACGTACGCGTTCGCGGCGAGCCGGTCTCCCGAGCTGGCGCCCGCTGCGCCTCCCGCCCCCGCGGCTCCTGCACCGGCCGCCCCACGCCCCGTCGTCGCCGCGAAGCCGACCGGCGTTGCGGTGCTCCTGGGCGCGAAGGATCTTCGCGGGCGACAGCTCCTCTTCCGCGACCTCGACCGCAGCAACACCGCCAACTTCGGGCGGATCGCGATCGCACCGGTCACGAACCCTGCGGCGCGGCGGCTGGTCGGAACCGTGCGCTGCGAGCGGGTGTACTTCGCGGGCGGTCGCGGCTTGTGCCTGGCAAAGGGCGGCGGGTTCGGGACGCTCTACAGCGCGCAGGTGCTCGACGCGCAGTACCGCGTCGTGCACAAGATCCCGCTGGCCGGCCTCCCGAGCCGCGCGCGGGTCTCACCCGACGGCCGCTACGGCGCAACGACGACGTTTGTGACCGGCCACTCGTACAACTCGCCGGGGAAGTTCTCGACGCAGACGCTGCTGCTCGACCTCGTGAACGGCAAGGTGATCGCGAATCTCGAGAAGTTCACGGTCACGCGCGGCGGCGCGCGCGTCGACCGGCCGGACGTCAACTTCTGGGGCGTGACGTACGCGCGCAACAGCAACCGCTTCTACGCGACGATGGCGACCGGCGACAAGACGTACCTGATCGAGGGCGACGTCGCGGCGCGCACCGCGCGCGTGCTGCGCGAGAACGTCGAGTGCCCGTCGCTGTCGCCGGACGGGACGCGGATCGCGTACAAGAAGCGCGTCGTCTACGCGGCCGGGAGCCCGCGCATCTGGAACCTCCACGTCCTCGACCTGCGCACGCTGCGCGACACCGCGCTCGCGGAGACGCTCCCGATCGACGACCAGGCCGAGTGGCTCGGCAACCGGCTCGTCCTCTACCGCAACAGCGAGGAGATCCGCGTCGTACCCGCCGACGGCAGCGGCGCGCCGATGTCGCTGCTGCCGGGAGCGGACTCGCCGGCCACGCTCGTAAGCTGAAGCCGTGCACACCGAGCGTACGCGCGTCGCGTGGGTCGACACGGATGCCGGCGGCCGCATCCACTTCACCGCCGTATTCCGCTGGGCGGAAGCGGCGGAGACGGCGCTCCTGCGTTCGGTCGGGCTGCTCGACCAGTGGGCCGACTTCCCCCGCCGCGCGGTCGAGGCCGAGTACCTCGCGGTCCTCCGCTTCGAGGACGAGATCGAGATCGAGCTCCGCCCCGAGCACGTCGGGACGACGTCGATCTCGTACGGCTGGGACATCCGCCGCAACGGCGAGCTCTGCATCCGCGGCCGCCACACCGTCGTGCACGTCGACGCCGGCGGCCGGCCGGCGCCGCTGCCGGAGGCGCTGCGGCGCGCGCTCTCGTAGTGCAAGGCAATCCTTGTGCACCAAAGTACGAAGTCGAACATCGTGCCCTGGTGCACAAGGGTTCGACGAGGCGACCGCGCTAGGTTGAGCGCGTGAGTGCGCGCATCGACGGCAAGGCACCGTTGGTTCTGGCCGAGGGCTGGGACGTCACCTTCTACGCAGGCGAAGAAGCGCTGTCGCGGAAGATCGAGCCGTGGTTTCCGAGCGAGGTGGAATATCGCTCCAGGCCCGGGTAGCGCCTCGCCGGTTTGCCCGCAAGGCAGATGTGTGGCGCATCCTTCGCTCTACAGTGGGCTGAGATGGGCGCTCCTCGAACGCGCTTGAACCGGCTCAACCGGTGGGCTCGCGCGCAGCTGTGGTGGTACGCCTTCATCGCCACGTTGACGGTCGGCATCGGTCTCGCGACCAGAAGCCTGCAGAGCGGGTATGAAGTTGCCGTCTGGATCGGCATCGGAATCATTGCTGCCTGGCTCGGTCTCAACATCATCGATGGTTGGTTCGAGTGGAGACGAAACCGCAGCACACGCGGCATGTGACCCCGTCGGCGCGCGGTCGGTACCGCACTTCGCCAATCCTCTCTACTGGTTCGGGCTTTCAAGTCACAAGATGTGGCAATGCAAGACGGCGGGCGCTCTCGTAACGCCTACGGCCAGCCGGCGCCCGGCGCCGGCGCCTCGGCCGTCAGCACCTGCCCCATCATTGGCCCGTCGGCCATGTGCTCCGGTCCGCCCCACTCGTTCGCGATCAGAAACAGCGTCTTCCCGTCCGGGCCG
>DASXTR010000120.1:0-38845 GCA_036505325.1 Gaiellaceae bacterium | reverse complement strand
AAGAGCTCGTCGCCCAGCTGCGCGAGCGGACCGCGCAGGTCGCACGCGGAGGCGGCGACCGCGCGATCGAGCGGCACCGGGCTCGCGGGAAGCTCCTTGCACGCGAGCGCATCGACCGGCTACTCGACCCCGGGACGGCGTTCCTCGAGCTGAACGCGCTCGCCGCGTGGGAGGTGTACGACGGCGCGGCGCCGTCGGCCGGGATCGTCACCGGCATCGGCGTCGTGGAGGGACGCGAGTGCGTGATCGTCGCGAACGACGCGACCGTGAAGGGCGGCTCCTACTTCCCGCTGACCGTGAAGAAGCACCTCCGCGCGCAGGAGGTCGCCGAGCAGAACCGGCTGCCGTGCCTGTACCTCGTCGACTCGGGCGGCGCGTTCCTGCCGCTCCAGGACGAGGTCTTCCCGGACCGCGACCACTTTGGCCGCATCTTCTACAACCAGGCGCGGATGTCCGCTGCGGGCATCCCGCAGGTCGCCTGCGTGATGGGCTCGTGCACGGCCGGCGGCGCGTACGTCCCGGCCATGTCCGACGAGACCGTGATCGTCCGGGGGACCGGCACGATCTTCATCGGCGGGCCCCCGCTCGTGAAGGCCGCGACGGGACAGGACGTGTCCGCGGAGGAGCTGGGCGGCGCCGACGTGCATGCCCGGCAGTCGGGGGTCGCGGATCATTACGCGACATCCGACGAACATGCGCTCGCAATTTGCAGACGAATCGTTGCGAACCTCCCTTGCGCCCCGGTTACCTCCCATTACCTCTACCTCAACGAGACGCCCGAGCAGCCGGCGGTCGACCCGTCCGATCTGTACGGGCTCGTTCCGGACGATCACCGCACGCAGCTCGACGCGCGCGAGGTGATCGCGCGAATCGTCGACGGCAGCCGGTTCGACGAGTTCAAGGCGCTGTACGGCGAGACGCTCGTCTGCGGCTGGGCGCGGATCGAGGGCTATCCGGTCGGGATTCTCGCCAACAACGGCGTCCTCTTCGCCGAGTCGGCGCAGAAGGGCGCGCACTTCATCGAGCTCGCCTGCAAGCGCAAGGTGCCGCTCGTCTTCCTCCAGAACATCACCGGCTTCATGGTCGGGAAGGAGTACGAAGCCGGCGGAATCGCGCGCGATGGGGCGAAGCTCGTGATGGCGGTGGCGTGCGCGGAGGTGCCGAAGTTCACGGTCGTGATCGGCGGCTCGTTCGGCGCCGGCAACTACGGCATGTGCGGCCGGGCGTACGCCCCGCGCCAGCTGTGGATGTGGCCGAACGCGCGTATCTCGGTCATGGGCGGCGACCAGGCGGCGACCGTCCTCACGATGGTCGGCGACGCCGATCCCGACGAGATCCGCGCGAAGTACGAGGCGGAAGGAAATCCCTTCTACTCGACCGCACGCCTCTGGGACGACGGGATCATCGACCCACTCGACACCCGCCGCGTGCTCGCGCTCGGGATCTCCGCGGCGGGCAACGCGCCGATCCCCGAGACGACGTTCGGCATCTTTCGGATGTAGGCCTCAGGTCGCCGGTCCGACCTCGACGTCACCGGTGCGCTCGATCCTGCGCCAGGCCGCGCGCATGCCGACGAGCGCGCTAACGGTCGACTCGATGATCACGAGATACATGAGCTGCCGGTAGACGAACTGCTGCAGCGGCAACGCCCACAGCGGGCGAAGCGGTTCGCGGTCGAGCCGGAACGCGTACACGGCGAGGCCGAGCTGCAGGAGGTTGAACGCGACCCAGTAGCCGATGACGGGGACCGGGTTCATGAAGAGCAGGCCGTAGAGGGCGAACAGGTCGATCAGCGGTGCGGCGATCGGCAACGTGATCTGGAAGAAGATCATGTACGGCAGCGCGCGGCGACCGATCCGCCGCTCACGGCGGTCGCGCGAGAGGATCGCGCGCTTGTGCTTCCAGACCGCTTGCATCGTCCCGTACGACCAGCGGTAGCGCTGTCGCCAGAGGTTGCCGAGGGTCGAGGGCGCCTCTGTCCACGCGCGCGCGTCCTCGGCATAGACGACGAGCCTGCCGGTGCGTCCGATCGCCAGCGTCAGGTCGGTGTCCTCGGCGAGGGTCGCGCCCGAGACGCCGCCCACCTCCTCGAGCGCCTCGCGCCGGAAGGCGCCGATCGCGCCGGGCACCGTCGGCGTGCACTGCAGGACCTCGTACATCCGGCGGTCGAGGTTGAAGCCGATCACGTACTCGATGTGCTGCCACCGTCCGAGCAGACCGCGCCGGTTCCCGACCTTGGTGTTGCCGGAGACGGCACCGACGCGGTCGTCCGCCAAGGGCCGCACGAGGCGGCGGACGGTGTCGGGCTCGAAGACCGTGTCGCCGTCGACCATGACGATGATCTCCTGACTGCTGAGGGCGACACCGCTGTTGAGCGCTGCCGCTTTGCCTCGATTCTCCTGCCGGATGACGCGTACGCGCTCGAGACCCAGCCCCTCGACGATCTCGGCAGTGCGGTCGGTCGAGCCGTCATCGACCACTACCACCTCGAAGTCGGGATAGTCGCTCGTCGCGAGCGAACGGACGGCGCGCTCGATCCCCACGGCCTCGTTGTACGCCGGGACGACGACCACGACGGGCGGCGCGTACTCGCCGGCACCTCCGCGTGAGCGAACCTTTCGGGTCTGGTACCCCGCCAGCGCGACGACCACGAGCACACGGGCGAACACGAGCACGCCGACGGCGCCGATCACGAGCGCGAACAGCTGCGTGAGCCCAAACGCGATCTGCACCGCGGCCGTGAACGCGCCGCCGCGGCGGCGGTCCCAGCGCTGCGCCGACGGCTCGACCGCGTCGCGCGGCAGTCCGCCGAGCTCCGAGAGCGAGACGAAGCGGAAGCCGCGGTGGCGGAGGCGCGGAATCAACTCGCGCACCGCCTCGACCGTCTTGGCGCGATCGCCGCCGCCGTCGTGGAACATGATGATTCCGCCGGTCGTACCAGGCGGGCTTGCGTTGCGCACGATCCGCGAGACGCGGCCGCGCCGCCAGTCCTCGGAGTCGTAGTTCGCGAGCACGATGATGTACCGGCGGCCTGCGAGCCGCGCGAGATCTCGCGCCTGGTCGACCGTGACCGCGTCGGGCGTTGCCGAGTAGGGCGGGCGCACGAAGCGCGTGTAGCGGCCGGTGATGCCGACGAGCACCGCCTCGGTCATTTCGAGCTGGAGCTTTCGCTCCCAGACGGGGCCGTTCGACAGCGCGACGTGCGTGAACGTGTGGTTGCCAAGCTCGTGCCCGTCGCGCACGAGCATCCGGATCAGATCCGGGTGGCGTGCGGCCTGGCTACCGATGACGAAGAACGTCGCGGGGACGCGCTCGCGGCGGAGCACCGCGGCGATCTTCGGCGTCCATCTCGGGTCGGGCCCATCGTCGAACGTGAGCGAGACGCGGCGGCCGGGCGGCGGCTCGCTGGAGACAAGCTTCGTTCCGTGCGCGGTCAGGAGCGGCCGACTGTGCGCGAGCGGCGCCGGCCCTCCGAGCGTGCCGCCGGGCTCGGCAGTCGCGCCGATCGTATGCGTCGCGAAGCCCTGGAAGAGCACGACGACCAGGACGACGAGCAGACAGAAGGCGAGCAGGCGCCAGTGCGCCGGCGGGGTCCAGAGGCGCCGTCGGAGGCGGGCCTCGCGTAAACGAGCCGGGCGCCGGCTGAGCCCGATCACGGTCTGCGCCCGCGCGGGGTGGTGATCGTGGTCGTGGCCGTCTTCTTGGTGTGGCCCGGCGCGGACGACGAGCGGCCGCGATTCGTCGTCGTCTTGGTGTGCCCGGGCGCGAGCGACGAGCGGCCGCGGGTCGTCCCGGTCTTGTTGCGCCCGGGTGCAAGCGACGATCGGCCCGGCGGGTGCGCGAGGCTCTTACGGGCGCGCGCAGCAGCGTGCGGCGGCGGGAGCGCTGCCTCCGGGAGCGCCGGCCGCAGATCGGACGGTGCCGGCGCCTTCGGCGGCGGGAGCGTGCGGACGGCCGGCGGCCCCTGACTCGGACGCAGCGAGCGCACGAGCGGTACGTGGCCGACCGGTGCAACGCCGATCCCGCCCAGCACGATCACGACGAGCCAGAGCAGGAAGAGAAGCGACACCGCGCGGCCGAGCAGGCGCATCCGGCGGCGCCGGCGGCCTGTCGCGTCCTCCAGCACCGCGGTCTCGATCATGTGTGGATCCGCAGGCTCCACCCTCGACTCCTTGGTCGCTCGGTGGTTCAACGCTCGCCGCCACGAGGACGCTACGGCTCGCACGGCGTCATCCGCCCGAACGACGGAACATCGTCCGGACCGCCGATGTGCCGCGCGCGTCGAGGCCGTAGCCTCCGTAGAGCTCACTCTCCTTCCTGACGACAACCCCGCGGGCGCAACCGGAACCGCGCCCGCGGGGTACGCTCCGAGGATGGGCTACTCACACGTGCACGTCGACGACATCGAGGCCGGCGGGCCTGGCGGTGCGGTCAGGTTCGTGCGGCGAGAGCTTGCGGTGCAGGCGTTCGGCATCAACTGGTTCGACGTCCCTCCGAACATGGAAGGCCGCGACCACGACGAGTCCGAGTCGCAGCAGGAGGAGGTGAACGTGATCGTGCGCGGCTCCGGCGTCTACCGCGTCGACGGCGAGGATGTGCCGTTTCGCGCCGGCTCGTTCTTCCGCTTCGATCCCGACACGCGCCGGCAGCCCGTCGCCGGGCCGGAGGGGTTCACGATGATCGCCGTCGGCGCACGCCGCGGCAGCTACGAGCCGAGGGGGCCGTTCTGATGCACACCATCGAGCTGAACGACGACGAGCTGCAGCTGATGCACCACGCGCTCCACGCCTACCTGGACGACTTCGGGCACGAGGAGAGCGACGTCCTGCGCCGGATCAAGGCGCTGATCGCCAAGCTGCCGGGGAACGAGCCGTCCGCCTGACGCCTTGATCGTCCGCTTCGTCCTCTGGAGCCTCGCCGATTCGCTGACGACGATCGGCGAGCTGCGCCGCTACCTGCGCGACGAATCGGTCGAGCAGTTCGAGGAGGTGCCGGGGCTTCTCTTCAAGGCCTGGTTCTCGGACGAGACGACCGAGCGCTGGGGCGCCGTCTACGTCTGGGAGTCGCCCGAAATGGCGGAACAGCCGCTACCGTCTCGCGCTCGGGAGTTGATCGGCAAGGACCCGGACGTCGCGGAGGTGTTCGATCTCGAGGCGACCGTCTCCGTCGCCGAGGAACTAGGTCGGCTGGGCCTGGTTTTCGAGACCGGCGGCTGAAGCGGGGGCGGCCCGGCCGCAGCCGAACCGCCCGCACGAGCACGCGTGACCGCCCTACTTGAGCTTTTTCTCGACCGACGCGAGCCGGTCGAGCTTCTTGTCCGTCTTCCCCCAGTCGATGCCGGCGCCGCCGTTGACGAAGTCGCGCCCGCCGTCGAGTGAATAGAGCCGGTCGCTGCCCGCGCCGCCGTCCAGGCGGTCGAGGCCCGGTCCACCGGTCAGCGTGTCGTTCCCGTCGGCGCCGACGAGCCGGTCGCTGCCGGGCCCGCCGTCGAGGCTGTCGGACCCGCGGTCGCCGACGAGCGTGTCGTTGCCGCCGCGGCCGATCAGGTGATCGTTCCCGCCGAGCCCGCAGATCACATCGTTGCCGTTCGTGCCGGCGATCCGGTCGTCGTTGATCGTGCCGGTGATCGTGCAGGACGTGGTGCCGACGCGAACGCCCCAGTCGGGCGCAACGTCCCACATCCTGTCGTTCGTGACGCGGCGCGCCTGGGAATCCGTACCGCCGTCGGGCATCGCGTACAGCTCGCGGTTCCCCTTCGCGGTGCGCTCGCTCTCGAACAGAATCGTGCGGCCGTCCGGCGAGAACGTGGGCAGCGCGTCGAGCGCCTCGCTCTGCGTCAGGCGCGCCTCGCTCGATCCGTCGGCGTTCATCTCGTAGACGTCGAGGTTCCCGAGCTCGGAGCGGTCGGAGTCGAACACGAGCTGCTTTCCGTCGGGCGACCAGTTCGGGTTCTCGCCGCCGATGTTCGGCGAGTCGGTGAGCATGCGCGGGTTCGACCCGTCGGCGTCCATGACCCAGACCTGCTTGCGGCCGCTGCGCGTGCTCGTGAACGCGATCTTCCTGCCGTCGGGCGACCAGGCGGGATCCGTGTCGAACGCCGGGTCGTTGGTGAGCCGCGTCTGCCGGCCGCCGTCGGAGTCCATGACGTAGATCTCCGACGCGCCGTTGCGGCTCGTCTCGAACGCGATCTGGCTGCCGTTCGGTGACCACGTACCGTCCTGGTCGGCGCCGAGCGAGAACGTGAGCTCCTTCTCCGAGCTCGCGTCGGTGTTGATGGTGAAAAGGTCGGTGTCGCCGCGCCGGTCGGACTCGAACAGGATCTTCGTGGCGTCGGGCGAGAACACCGGATTGCCGTCGTACCCCTGGTGGTGCGTGAGCTGCACGAGGCCTGTCCCGTTCGCGTTCGCGAGCCAGACCTCGGAGCTGTACTTGTACTCGTCGCCCTTGGCCTGGCGACCGAAGGCGATGCGTCCGTTCGCGCCCGGATACGTGGCGCGCGCGGTGTCTGTGAGCGCGGCGACGGCGGCGAGCACGGCGGCCGCGACGGCGGCGATGACGATCTTCATTGCGCGTTCCTCCCTCGGATGACGCGCTGATGGTGCGACTCCGAAGTTCGGCCGCCGTGGTCACCCGGTAAGGAATCGGGGCGTGCGTGTAAAAGATTTCAGGGTGAGCGCGCTGCGCGTTGTACGAGAGGGTCCGTCGCTGCGGGTGGCGATGGCACGACCGCAGCGGCGGAATGCCTTCGACGCGGCGCTGATCGCCGAGCTGACGGCGGCGTTCGCGGGCGTCGAAGACGCGCGTGCAGTCGTGCTCACAGGCGAGGGCGCGTCCTTCTCCGCCGGAGCGGACGTGGAGTGGATGCGGTCGTCGGTCGAGCTCTCGTACGAGGAGAACGTGGCCGACGCGCTGCGGCTGCGACGAATGCTCGAGACGATCGACGGCTGCCCCGCGCCCGTCATCGCGCGCGTCCAGGGACACGCGCTCGGCGGCGGGTGCGGTCTCGTGGCGTGCGCGGACATCGTCGTCGCCGCGCGCGACGCCGTCTTCGCATTCAGCGAGGTGAAGCTCGGGATCGTGCCGGCTGTGATCTCGCCGTTCGCGCTCGCGAAGATCGGGCCGTCCGCAGCGCGCCGCTACTTCGTCACGGGCGAACGGTTCGACGCGGAGACCGCGTTGCGCATCGGTCTCGTGCACGAGGTCGCCGACGACCTCGACGCGGCGGTCGAGCGCGTGGTGGGCGAGCTGATGACGGCAGGCCCCGAGGCCGCGCGCGCGGCGAAGGAGCTCGCGCGCGCGCCGTTTTCAGCCGAGGAAACAGCCCGCCGGATCGCTGCGCAGCGCACGAGCGAGGAGGGTCAGGAAGGGCTGCGGGCGTTTCTCGCGAAGAGGCCAGCCTCGTGGCGGGGCGGTCGATGACCGGCGACCGTGCGGCCCTGCCGGCTACCGAGCGCGACGCGGCCTGAAGCCGGAGCAGAGAATACGGCGCCGTCGATGCCGGGCTGCCGGTCGTCGTCGTCGACGACGAGATCGCCCTCGTCCAGCCGACGCTCGACGAGGTCGCCGACGCGCTCGGGATCCGCTACCCGCCGAGATCGACCGAGTACGACGTCGTGATCGTCGGGGCCGGCCCGGCCGGTCTGGCGGCCGCGGTCTACGCCGCTTCCGACGGCCTCACGGTCGTCGTGCCCGAGCGGGAGGCGCCGGGCGGCTGACCCCTCCAGCGAGCTCCTTACGGCCCCGAAGCCAGCGTGCCGGGCGTGTTCGTGGCAGGCGACGTCCGCCACGGCTCGACCAAACGGGTGGCTGCCGCCGTCGGCGAGGGAGCGACCGCGGTCGCACAGATCGAGCTCGACTTCGACCTCGTCTTCCCGGCCTCGTACGAGCTGCACCCGATCAACCGCGGCGCGGCGGGCATGCGCCGCTCCTACGAGTTCGGCGACGTGCCCTGTGCCCGGCTCGCCCGCGCTGCTCGTCGTGCCGAGGGACGCACCGGAGTGGGTGGCGGTGTTCCACCGCGCCGCCGAGATCGCCCAACCGGACGCCGTCGGCCGGAAGGCGGTGGCGTGGCCTGACGGCGAGAGCTTCTGCGTCGATGCCGAGTGCCGTGTCGTGTGGCGTTCCGATCGGCTCGTAGACGACGAGCTCGAATTCGTCGCGACCGACGGCGACACGATCCACGCGCGCGGCTTCGACCGCGGCGCGATGCGCGAATTCGCGATCGACGCGGGCACGGGCGAGCGGCTCACGACGGCTTAGCGGCGCCGATTCCAAATGGGCGGCTAGGTACCCAGCCATCGCCACGGACATGGATGGAGGGGTACCTAGCCAGCACTTCTTCCATCAGGTTCCACACACCCCGTTCAGGCGTGGCCCGACGGGCCGCCCTAGGGCAAAACATCGAAGAGGCTCACCTCGTAGCTGTCGAGGGCGCGGCGCGTCGCGCCGCTGAACTCGGACGCCAGGCGGCTGAGCCGGTCGGCGGCGCCTGCGCTGGCGTCCAGAGACTCTTCGTCCGCCACGGAATCCCGAGCTCTCCGCCGTCGACGGAGGCAGTTCGTCGCGCACGATCTCGAGCCCGCGCTCGTGCTGCTCGGGGCGTCGTCTCGAGCGTGTGGATCCGAGCGAACACGGCGTTCACGATCCTACGAGGCGGACCCCCGGTGCGAAGGCTGCCCGCGCACGCCTCACCCGAACCCACGCGCGGAGCCCGACGAAAGGCTTAGAAACCGCCGTATCCGGTAAGACGCATTTTGCGTTAAGCGCCTGACGGGCTTTCACCCCGTCTGCGGCTCCTGGTGGGGGAGGCGAATGACAATTCAGCTGCGGCCCCGTGCCACCAGGCGGGTGGGGCGGTGGGTTGGTGGAGTCATAAGCGGTCTCGCGGTCGCGACGGCGTGCGTCGCGGCCGGCTCGTACGCCGACGCGTCGGCGGCCGGTCCCCTCGCTGAGACGCCGAGCGCGCCGGGCGCTCCGGTCGACCCGAGCCTGCTCTCGGCCGCCGCGGCCAACCCGCTCGGCGCCCTGCAGGTGATCGTCCAGGCCCGCGACACCGACCTCGCCGCGGGCACCGTCACCGCGGTCGGCGGCAGCATCCGCCGGCCGCTCGCGATCGTCGACGGAGTCGCCGCGACGGTCCCCGCAGCCGCGCTGCAAACACTCGCGGCGACCGCCGGCGTCGAGTCGGTCTCGCTCGACGCACGCGTGACCGGGAGCGAGTTCGAGCCCGCCGACCCGAACCTCTGGCCGTCCGTGACGGGCGTCGACCGCCTCTGGGGTCGGGACGCCCCCGCACCCGCGATCGCCGTCATCGACTCGGGCGTCGACGCGTCGCGCGCCGCCGACTTCGGCGCGCGCGTCGTCGCGCAGGTCAACCTCTCGTCCCGCGAGCCCGGCGCAACCGGCGACGACTTCGGCCACGGCACGATGGTCGCGGGGCTCGCCGCCGGAGCCTCCTCGACGTACCCGGGCGCGTCGCCCGGCTCGAACATCGTCTCGATCCGCACCGCGGATTCGAACGACGAGTCGCTCGTCAGCGACGTCGTCGCCGGGGCGCAGTGGGTGCTCGAGCACCGCGTCGAGTACGGGATCGGGGTCGTCAACCTCTCGCTCCTCTCCGGCAACCCTGCGTCGTTCGTCGACGATCCGCTCGACCAGGCGCTGGAGCAGCTCTGGTTCAACGGCGTCGTCGTCGTTGCCGCGGCAGGCAACATCGGCGGGCCGGTGCGAATGGACTACGCGCCCGCGAACGACCCGTTCATCATCGTCGTCGGCGCGACGGACACGAACGGCACCGCCGACACCGCCGACGACGCCGTCGCGTCCTTCTCCGCCTACGGCCGGGGCTGGGACGGGTTCGCTCGCCCCGACCTGGTCGCGCCCGGCCGCTCCATGACCGCGCCGTCTCCGGCGGCGGGCGCGCTCACGGCGCAGTACCCCGCGAACGTCGTGGAGCCGGGCTACCTGCGTCTGTCGGGGACGTCCTTCGCGGCGCCGGTCGTCGCCGGGGCCGCGGCGCAGGTGCTCGCGCGCCATCCCGGCTGGACGCCGGACCAGGTGAAGGGCGCGCTGATGGCGACGGGCAGCCCGGTCGCGCCGGACACGCCGCCGGGAGCCGCGGGCGCGGGCGAGCTGAACGCCGCCGCGGCCGCCGCCGTCGAGACGCCGATCGATCCGAACGCCGCCCTGAACCGCTATCTCACGACCAACTCGACCGGGAAGACGGTGTTCCACGGCGAGCGGTGGAGCCACGACGTCCAGCAGGACCCGTCCGGCTGGGGCGCGCCCGCGGCCGGGCAGGCGTGGGGCTCGGCGTGGGGCTCGGCCTGGGGGAGCTACGCGTGGGGCTCCGTCTGGCAGGAGACGATGTGGGTGCACAACACCGACATCGCGACGGCGACGGGCAGTGCTTGGGGGTCGGCCTGGGGCAGCGCCTGGGGCTCGGCCTGGGGAAGTGCGTGGGGCAGCGCCTGGGGCAGCTTCGCGTGGGGCAGCGCGTGGGGCTCGGCCTGGGGGTCGGCCTGGGGCTCGGCGGTGGGCGAGTGACGCTAGTGACGTTCTTCGGGAGACACTGCATCGGGGGAGACACACATGGCGCAACAGGCTGAGCCTGCGCGGAGTCCGGGCCTACCCGGCCGGGCGAAGGCGTTCCTGATCGCGACCGGCGTCGCTGCGGTTGCGGTGAGCATTCCTGCACTCGCGCGCGGCCACGAGCTGCGGGGCTTCTGGACGTTCGTCGTCATCACAGCCGCGGCGTCCGTCACGCAGCTCTTCGCGTTCCACACGATCCGGAACCAGGTCTTCCACACGACGCCGCTGCTGCTCGTCGCCGCCGCGCTGCTCCTGCCGCCGCCGCTGCTGCTCCTCGTGCCGCTGCTCTCGCACATCCCGGACTGGATCCGCAAGCGCTACGCCTGGTACATCCAGACGTTCAACATCCTCAACTTCACGCTCGCCGTCATGGCGGCGTGGCTCGTGCGCAGCTTCGTCGCGGACGCCGTCGCGGGACGAAGCGCGGCCTGGGCTGTGAGCGCCGGCGCGGCCGCCGCGACGTTCGTCGTGGTCAACAACGTCGGGTTCGCCCTCATCCTGCGCCTCGCGCGCGGACATACCGTGCGCGAGATCCTCAACCCGCAGACGCTGTCGGCGGACGCCGCGCTGGCGTGCCTCGGCGTCGCGCTGGCCGACTTCTGGCGCGCCGATCCGTGGCTCGTCCCGTTCGCGCTGACGCCGATCTTCCTCCTGCAGGCCGCGTTGCACATCCCGCAGCTCGCGGAGGAGGCGCGCGTCGACGCGAAGACGAATCTCGCGAACGCGCGGCACTTCCGGGAGGCGCTGGCCGAGGAGCTCACGCGCGCGCGGCGGTTCGGGAGGCCGCTATCGGTGATCGTCGCCGACCTCGATCTGCTGCGGAACATCAACAACACGTACGGCCACCTCGCGGGCGACGCGGTGCTGGCCGGGATCGCCGACATCCTGCGGAGGCACGTGCGCGAGTACGACGTCGCGGCGCGCTTCGGGGGCGAGGAGTTCGCGATCGTCCTCCCGGAGACGAGCCTGCGCGAGGCATGGCGCATCGCGGAGCGGATCCGCGAGGCGACCGCGACGACGCCGATCTGGGCCGAGAGCGTGGGCCAGTACGTGACGGTGACGCTGTCGCTCGGGGTCGCGAGCTTCCCGGCACACGGCTCGGATCCGGACGACCTGCTCCACCACGCCGACGTGGCGGCGTACCACGCGAAGCTCCGCGGCCGGAACCGGGTCCAACGCGCGAGCCGGCGCGCGATGCTGACCGCGGTCGCGTCCGAGCCCCTGATCCACCTCGCGGTCGCCGAAGAACCGGCGACCCCGGCCGTGCGGGTAGAAGAAGCGGCCTCGAGTGGCCCGAGGCTGCTCGCCCGCGCGGCCGGGGTCGTCGGGGTTGTCGCCGGCACGCTCGCGCTCGCCGGCGGCGTGACCCACGACCTGCGCGGCCTTCTCGTGATGGCCGGCCTCGTCGCGATCGGCCAGGCGCTCGCGCTCGAGGTCGACCACGGGACGATCTCCGCGGGCGCCGTCGCGGCGCTCGCGGGCGCCGCGATCTTCGGAATGCAGGCGGCCCTCGTGCTCGCAGTCGTCGGCGTGACCGTCGACCTCGTCACGCGCCGGTGGCCGCTGGACTACGCGTTGCTCTCGCTCGGCGTGAGATCGCTCGCACTGCTCCTCGCCGGCGCGATCTTCACGGTCGACCTCCGGGGCGTCCCCGACGAAGTGCTGACGCCCGCGCTCGGCCCGGTCGCGGGAGCTGCGTCGTTCACCGTGATCTCGGGCCTGATCAGCCTCGCACCGGCGCTGGCCGGCCGCGCATCCGTGTGGCAGGTCTGGCGCGAGAGCTTCGCGTGGCTCCTGCCGCACTACGCCGTGTACGGGTTCGTCGCGGCGGTGACCGCGGTCGCCTACCACGCCGTCGGGCTGTACGCACTCGCCGCGTTCGCCGTCTCGCTGCTCGCGATCCGGAAGACGCAGGAGGCGGTCGTGAGGCAGGCGCGCCGCAACGCAGAGAACCTCCGCGACGCGGCCGACATCATCCAGACACAGAACGTCTCGCTGCAGCGCGTGAACCAGCTCCTCAAGCAGCGCTCGACGTCCGCGATGGAGAGCCTGTCGGGGATCGTCGACATGCGCGACGCGTACACGGCCGGCCACTCGAGGCGCGTACGCGACCTCGCGCTCGCGATGGGGCGCGACCTCGGCCTGTCGCCCGCGGAGCTCGACGTGCTCGGCTGGGCCGCGCTGTTCCACGACATCGGCAAGCTCGCGGTGCCCGAGGCGATCCTGCTCAAGCCGGCCGCGCTGACCGACGCCGAGTGGGAGGTCGTCCGGCGCCATCCCGACGAGGGCGCGAGCATCATCGACCGGCTCGGGTTCCTTGCGGAGGCCGTGCCGGCGATCCGCCATCACCACGAGCGGATCGACGGCACGGGCTACCCGGCGCGGCTCGCCGGCGAGCGGATCCCGCTGGAGGCGCGGATCATCCACGTCGCGGACGCGTACGACTCGATGCGGACGAACCGCGTCTACCGCGCCGCCCGCACGAGTGCCGATGCGCTCGACGAGCTCCATCGCGGCGCGGCCAAGCAGTTCTGCGAGCACTGCGTCGTCGCGCTCGAGCGCGTGCTCGCGACTGGGAGCTTCGCGGCCGAGAGCCCCGCCCCCGCTCCCGCTCCCGCGACTAGCGCAACCCGAACGGCGGGCTGACCGCCGCGAGGTAACGCGCGCCGCCGGGCACCGTCACGCGGTACGAGCCGGGCTCCAGATCGCGCGCGAAGCGCCCGCGTGCGCGTGCGACCGGGCGCCATTCCGCGTGCGTCAGGCGCTCGACGCGCAGCGGAAGCGCGGGCGACACGCGCACGCGCAGCTCGGTGCCGTCGTGGGCGACGTCCACGCGCGGCGCGACGGACACCGGCACCTCGCTCCCGGCGAGGCCGTTGTACGCGAGCCGGAAGCGCGTCGACTCGCGCGCGCGGAGCGTCACGGCGAAGTTTCCGTCCGCGCGCGGGCGCACGTGCGCGACGACGCGCCAACCGTCGCCCGTCCACTCCTGCAGGCGCGCGCGCCCAAGGCCGCGGACCCACCCGCGCAGCGTGACGTGCTCGCCGTACAGCGCGCGCGCCGCCGGCTCGTCGAGCGTCATCGCGCGCACGGCGAAGTCCGTCGAGCCGAGGCCGAGCTTCTCGCGCACGAGCTTCCCCGGGAAGCGCCGCCAGCCGTGCGCCGTGCGGACGCGCAGCGTCTTCGCGCGACCCGACGAGTTGCGGACGACCACGAGGTCGCGCAGGCCGCTGACGCCGAGCTTCCGCGCCACCGCGCCGGCGGTGAGCACCTGGGTCGGCCAGACGTGGTGCGGCGAGATGTAGTCGTACTCGTCGCGCACGGACACGAGGTACGGCACTTGCGGCGCGCGCGGCCACGCGTCGTGCACCGACGACGTCTGCCCGCCGGAGGTGGAGAAGTAGAAGGCGGGGATGACGCGGCCGCGCCACGTCAGCACCTCGCCGGCCGTCTCCCCGAGCGCGACGTTCGTGTGCGGCCGCTCTGCGCGGATCCCGCCGTACATCTGGTCGCGTACATCCGGATAGAGGTCGAAGACGCCGCGCGGGTGCAGCGTGGCGAGCGTGTACGAGCGGGCCGCGACCGCCTGCGCCTTGTAGGCCGCTGCGTGCCAGCCCTTGGGGACCTCCCACGGCACGACGCCGCGCAGGTAGCGGTCGAGCGGAAGCTCGTTCACGACGACGAGACCGCCCGGCCGCCTGCGCACGACGAGGTCGCCGCGATAGCCGCCGAGCTCGTACGTGAGCGGCTGCGCACCCGGCCGGAAGCGGAGCGGCGGCACGAGCTTCTTCTTCCGCAGCTTCAGCTTCCTGTCGAGCACGACCGCGCGCGCCGGCAGGTGAAGCGTCTTGCGGCGGGCGTCGACGACGACGAACGGCGCCGAGGAGCCGATGCGCACCTTCCCGCGCTGCTCGCCCAGCAGGACGCGGACGGGCCTCGGGTGCCATACCGTCAGGCGCGTCGACGGGTAGTAGTGGCCGAGGATCCGGCGGTAGTCCCAGCCGTGGCTCGCGTAGCCCTCGGCGCCCCACTGCGACATGCCGACGCCGTGGCCCCAGCCGCGGCCGTCCAGCAGGAACACGGTTCCTGCGGATGCGGACGCCGGCATGGCTAGCACGGCGAGGAGGATCACGACCCGGAGCAGCCTCATCGCGGACGCGAAAGAGTAGCGCCGGACCGGCGCGATGGTAAGACTCGCCGGTGCGCCGCCTGCTCCTCCTGTCGAGCTCGATCGTCCTCGCGGACACGGTCCTCTACACGGCGCTGACGCCGCTGCTGCCGCACTACGCCCGGGAGCTGGGCCTCGGCAAGGGCGGCGCAGGCGTGCTCGCGGCGGCGTACCCGGCGGGGGCGGTCTTCGGCGCGATCCCGAGCGGGATCGTGGCCGCGCGCGCCGGTGTGAAGCCGACGGTGCTGGTTGGGATGACGTGCGTGGCGGCGACGATGGTGCTGTTCGCCTTCGGCGACACGGCGTGGCAGCTCGACCTGGCGCGGTTCGCGCAGGGGCTCGCAAGCTCGTTCTCGTGGACGGGCGCGCTCGCGTGGCTCGTCGCCGCCGCTCCCGCTGGGCAGCGGGGAACGCTGATCGGGCAGGCGTTCGCGGCCGCCGTGGCGGGCGCGCTCCTCGGGCCGGTCGTCGGCGGAATCGCCGGCGTCGCCGGGATCCGCGGCACCTTCGTCGTCGTCGCGGTCGCGTCGCTGGCCCTCGCAGCCTGGGCCGCGGTCACCCCTGCCGAGCGTCCGGAGAAGCCGCAGCCGCTGTCGGCGCTCCGCGACGCGTTGCGCCACCGCGACGTGCGCGCGGGGATCTGGTTCGTGACGTTGCCCGCACTGCTGTTCGGGACGCTCGGCGTGCTCGCGCCGCTGCGGCTCTCGGCGCTAGGCTTCGGCGCCGCCGCGATCGGCGCGACGTGGCTCGTCGCAGCCGGACTCGAGTCGGCGAACAGCGTCCTCCTCGGCCGCATCGCCGACCGCCGCGGGCCGCTCGCGCCGATCCGCGCCGCGCTCGCCGCCTCGGCCGTCGTCGCCGCGCTGCTGCCGTGGCCGGGAAACAGGTTCGTCCTGGCCGCGCTTGTCGTATGCGCCGGGCTGGCGTTCGGCGCGTTCTACACGCCCGGAATGGCGCTGCTCACGCACGCGGCCGAGGAGCGCGGGCTCGACTACGGCTACGCGTTCGCGCTCGTCAACCTCGCCTGGGCGCCGGGTCAGACCGCGGGGTCGGCCGTCGGGGGCGCCGTTGCAGAGGCGACCGCGGACGCGGTGCCCTACCTCGCGCTCGGAGCGGTCTCTCTCCTTACGCTTGCCGCGCTGTGGAAACGCTCCTCGTAGCCAATCGCGGCGAGATCGCGCTGCGCGTCTTCCGCGCGGCGCGCTCGCTCGGGATCGCGACCGTCGCGGTCGCCGCGCCGGACGACACCGGCTCTCTGCACGCGCGCTCCGCCGACGCGACGGTGGCGATCGCGTCCTACCTCGACCCGGTGGAGCACATCCGCGCCGCGCGCGAGGCGGGCGCCGACGCGATCCACCCCGGCTACGGCTTCCTCGCGGAGAACGCGGAGTTCGCGGAGACGGTCGAGGCCGCGGGCCTGACGTGGGTCGGCCCGCCGCCGGACGCGCTGCGCAAGGGCGGCGACAAGCTCGAGGCGAAGCGGATCGCGCGCGAGGCCGGCGTGCCGACCGTGCCGGAGACGGACGAGCCGCCGTTGCTCGTCAAGGCCGCCGCGGGCGGAGGCGGGCGCGGGATGCGCGTCGTGCGCGCGCGCGAGGAGCTCGAGGACGCGGTGGAGGCTGCGCGCCGCGAGGCGCGGGCCGCGTTCGGCGACGACCGGGTCTACTTCGAGCGCTACCTCGAGCGGCCGCGCCACGTCGAGATCCAGCTGCTGGCAGATGCGCACGGGACGGTGCTCGCCCTCGGCGAGCGCGACTGCTCGGTGCAACGACGCCACCAAAAGGTGCTCGAGGAGTCGCCCTCCCCTGCGCTCGACGCCACGCTGCGCGCGCAGATGAGCGAGGCGGCGGTGCGCTTCGCGCGCGCGATCGGCTACCAGAACGCGGGCACGGCGGAGTTCGTCCTCGAGGGCCGCGAGTTCTTCTTCCTGGAGCTGAACGGCCGCATCCAGGTCGAGCATCCGGTCACGGAGGCGGTCACCGGGGTCGACCTCGTCCAGTGGCAGCTCCGCATCGCGCGCGGCGAGCCGTTGGAACTTCGTGACAACTTGTCACAAGGCCATGCGGTCGAGGTGCGCCTCTACGCCGAGGATCCGCGCACGTTCCTCCCGCAGGCGGGCCGGATCGAGACGCTGCGGCTGCCGCGGGGGATCCGCGTCGACGCGGGCGTCGAGGCCTGCGACGAGGTCGGCACCTCGTACGACCCGATGATCGCGAAGCTGATCGCACACGCGGACACGCGCGCGGAGGCGCTCGCGCGCCTGCGCGACGCGCTCGCGGAGACCGAGGTCGGCGGCGTGACGACGAACCTCCCCTTCCTGCGCTGGCTCGTCGCGCACCCGGTCGTGCGCGCCGGCGAGGCGACGACCGCGTTCCTCGTCGAGCACCCACCGCTCTCGATCCCGCCGCCCGAGCCGCCGCCGGCGTGGCGCGGCGCGTGGCGGCTCAACCTTCCCGCGGCGCCGCCCGCGCCGCCGCCCGACGTTGATGCGGCGGCGCACCGCCACACCCCGGGCGCAGAGTCGTCCACGGTGACGGCGCCGATGCCCGGCACCGTGATCAAGGTGCTCGTTCACGAAGGCGTAACAGTCGCCGCTCGCCAGCCGCTCGTCGTACTGGAGGCGATGAAGATGGAGACGCCGCTCACCTCGCCGTACGACGCCACGGTGCGCGCGGTCCACGTGAAGGAAGGCGATCGTGTCGCAGGCGGCGCGGTGTTGGTGGAGCTCGAGGAGTAGAGCCCTTGTGCACCAGAGCACGATCCTCGCCGTCTGCTTGTGCTCTGGTGCACTTGCCGCCTGTGGCGGCGGATCGAAGGCGCCTGCGATCCAGGGCCCGTTCGGCGAGGGCGCGCGGCAGGTCTGGGTCACGCACGCGCGCGGGAAGCCCAAGGCGGTCGTGGCGATCCTGCACGGCCTTTCGCCGACGCCGCAGCGGCTCGACTTCAAGCGCTGGCAGCGGCACCTCGCCGACGAGGGCTACGACGTGATCTACCCGCGCTACGAAGCCGTACGCGGCGATCCGCGGGCCCGCGACGGCGTCGTCGCCGGCGTCCGCCACGGCCTGAGGCGGCTCGGCGATCCGCAGGCGCCGCTCGTACTCGTCGGCCACTCGCGGGGTGGGCGCCTCGCCGTCGAGGCGGCGGCGTACCTGAAGCCGCGCGAGGTGATCGCGATCTACCCCGGCACGATCAACGCGAGCTTCGAGCCGCCGACGGACTTCACGCGGATCCCGGCGTCGACGACGATCTGGCTCGTCGTCGGCGACCGCGACGAGGGCGTGGGCTCGGCCGGCGCGGTGGAGCTGTTCGAGCGCCTGCGCACGTTCGGCATCCCGAGCGTGCAGATCCACCCGCTCGTGATCCGCTCGACGAAGCGGTTCACCGCCGACCACATGTCGGTCTACCGCACCGACCTGCCCGCGCAGAAGGCCGTGTGGGCGCGCATCGACCGGCTGATCCGTCAGGCGGTCGGCGCGTAGCCGAGCCGGGCGCCGACGACCTCGTTCGCCGCTTCGCTCGCACCGGCGTGGCCGGTGACGGCGGTGAGGAAGTCGTCTCGCCCGAGCGCCCACAGGTGCGCATCCGTGTGCGCGCGCACGGTCGCGGTGCGCGGGACGCCGCGGAGGAGCGCGATCTCGCCGACGTACTCGCGCTCGAGCTTCGTTTCCCCGTCGAGCAGGATCTCGAGCTCGCCGTCGACGACGACGTAGAAGTGACCGCCGGACTCGCCGCGCACGAAGAGTGTGTTGCCGACAGGGACAACTACATCCTTGAGGCGCGATGCGAGCAGCTCGAGCGTCCGCAGCGGGAGCGGCGTGAAGATCGAGATCCGCCGCAGCGCCTCGACGCGCTCGTCGGGTACGGGCTCCGCAGCGTCGTCGATCGCCGCGAGCTGCCGCCACCGCAGCGCCGCGAGCGCGGGGAGCACTGCGCCGACGACGACCAGCGCCACGCGCGGGCTCGTCAGCGAGATCAGCAACGGCGCCGCGATCGAGCCGAGCCCGATTGCACCGACGAGGACGCTCTGCAGGACACCGAAGACGCGTCCCGCGACCTCCTCCGGCGCCGTCCGCTGCAGCAGCGTCATCGCGGCGATGTCGACGAGCGTGTTGCCGATGCCGACAACAGCGAGCGCGACCAACGCGACGCCCACGTTCGGCCACAGGCCGAGCAGGACGAGCGGCGCGCCCCAGAGCACGATGCCGAGCCCGAAGTCCGCGGCGAGCCGCTTGCGGGCGATCAACGCGAGTGCCACGCCCGCTCCGAGGAGCGACCCGATCCCGCTGGCGGACTCGAGGAAGCCGACACCCGCGTTGCCCATCTCCAGCAGGTCGAGCGCCGTCACGACGACGAGCACCCCGAGTGCGCCCGCGACGACCGCCTGTGCGCCGTAGAGGCCGATCAGCAGGCGCAGCCTCGGCTCCGCCGCGATCGCGCGGAACCCGGCTCCCGTCTCCGCCCACGCGCCGCCCGCGTGCGCCGCCGCCCGCGCCGGCGCGGGCCCGCGCACACGCGCCACGAACGACGCCGACCATAGGAAGCACACGGCCATGGCAAGGAACACCCAACCGGGGGAGGCGACGGCGAGCAGAAGCCCGCCGAGCGCCGGGCCGAGGAACGACCCGAGGCTGTCGAACGTCGACGACGAGACGTTCGCGGCCGTCAGCTCCTCCGGCGTACGTGCGAGCGCGGGCATGAGCGCCGCCTCGGCGGGGCGGAACACCGTGCCGGCGATCGTCGTCACCGTCGCGAGCGCGTAGACGGCGAGCGCCGGGCCGCCGGCGAGCACGATCCCGCCCACCGCGGCGACGAGCGCCGCGCGCACGAGGTCCGAGCCCAGCATGACGCGTTCGCGCCGGTACCGGTCGGCGAGCACGGACGCGAAGGGCGCCACGGCCGCGGCGGCGAGGAGCCGTACGCACGCGACGAGCCCGACGGCCGCCGCGCCTCCCTGCCGGTAGGCATAGACGGCGATCGCGATCGAGTAGGCGTACTGGCCGACGACCTGGCCTGCGAAAGCGAGCTGGACTCGCCGGAGCGGCGGGTTCTGGAAGACCTCCCGTAGCGCCGCCAGCGACTCGCCGATCCGTTCCCGCAGCGACCCCATCGCTCGACGGAGCATTGCACCGTTTGACACGAATCGGAAGGGCGATGGAAGATGGCTGGCACACGCACCGTCTAGAGAGCGACATTCCCGCATCCGCGGTTATGCGAAGGAGGAACAACGTGTCCGAAGATCGCGAGTACAAGCAGGGTCGCGAGGCCAACCAGGACAGCGACGTCGAGGCGCACGTCAAGCACGGCCGCGAGGCCGACGCCTCGACGACGAGCGAAGACGTCGAGGCGCACGTCAAGCACGGCCGCGAGCTGAAGGACGACGGCGGCGACGCCGACGCGAACATCAAGAGCGCCGGCTAGGGCTCGACGAAGAACCGCTTGCGAAGGCCCGGGACCCGGGCCTTCGCCGCTTCTAGCGGAGGACGTGCTCGAGCTCGGCGACGAGGCGCATCCCCGCCTCGCGCTTGTCGCCCTCGAGCGCGTCGAGCGCCGCCGCGACGCGGGCGACCGCGCCCACCTCGGCGGGCTCGCCTTCCAGCACCGCCCGCGCCAAGCGCGCGGACGCCAGCAGGTCCAGCGCGATCGCCGCCTGGTTGGCGAACAGGCCGAGCAGCTCCATCTCCTGCAGCGAGAAGCGCGCGCGCTGCGGACGGTCGAGCACCTGCAGCACGCCGAGTGCGCGGTCCTCGTGCAGCAGCGGCGCCGCCATCAGCCCCTTCGGGACGAACCCGGTGCGCTCGGCCACGTCGCGCGCGAAGCGCGGGTCGTTCTGCACGTCCTCGAGCACGAGCGGCGTTCGCGACGCGAGCACCCAGCCCGCGATGCCCGTCGACGACGGCAGCCGCTTCCCGACGAGCGACTCGGAGCCTTCACCGGCGACCGCCGCGAACACGAGCTCGTCCGCCGCCTCGTCGAGCAGGAAGACCGACGACGCGCGTGCGCCGAAGATCGCGCGCGCGACCTCGACGATCGACTGCAGCAGCGACGTGAACCGGTCCTCCGACCCCATGACGCCGGCGGCGACCGCGGCGCGCAACGCGTCATCGCTCACGGTTTCCTCCCTCCCACGTTCGTCGCGATCAGGTACAGGACGCTCTTCAGCTGGAACGGCGTCAGCTGTGGGTGCTTCGACAGGACGAGCGCGCAGATCCCGGTGATCGCAGGGGTCGCGAAGCTGTTGCCGGTGGCGCGGATCGACCCGCCCCCGAGCCAGGCGACGTCGACGTCGACGCCGCGGGCGAAGAACTCGACCGGCGGATCCGGGTTGGCGTAGACCGTCAGCGGATCGTCGTCCTCGTGGCTGCCGACGGAGATCACCGATGAGAAGCGCCACGGGTATGACTCCACCGGCATGTTGTGCGCGGACGCGACGAGCACGGTGCGCTTGAAGTACGCGGCGTCCGCCAGCTCGTGCAGCACCTCGGCGAACTGCCGCTTCGTCGTCGAGAGGCTCATGTTGATCACGTCGAAGCCCTGCTCGACGGCCCACTTCAGCCCGCCGAGGAGGACCGCGCCCGAGCCGGTGAAGCCGGCGCCGAGCACGCGCACCGAGTAGAGCTCCGCCTCGGGAGCGAGCGAGCGCACGATCCCCGCGCACGCGGTGCCGTGGCCGCAGAGGTCGCCCTCCGTGTCCGGTGTCGCAACCGGCTCGCCGTCGTCGTCGAGCGAGATCGCGACCGCGCCCGCGAGCCCGCCGACGCGCGGGTGGTCGGGCTCGACCCCGCTGTCGAGGATGCAGACGCGCGCACCCTTGCCGGTGGCGTCTCCGAGCGCCCACGCCCGGTCGACGACGGCCGGCCACTGGAAGTCGATCGCGATCCGCGCGACGGCGTGCGCCGGCAGCGACCACGCGGGAAGCTCGTCCTCCTCCGCTGCGGCGTGTGCACGGGCTTCGTCGAGCACGCGCCGACCCTAACTCAGAACAGTTTCTGGAGCTTCATGGCCGCGCCCATGTCGCCCTTGATCTTCAGCTTGCCCGTCATGTACGCGGTGGTCGCGTTCTGGTCGCCGCTCGCGATCTTGTCGAACGTCTCGCTCGACGTCGTGAGCGTCACGTCGGCGCTGCGGTCGGCCCCGCCCTCGCTCACGGTGATCTTGTTGTCCTTGACGTCGACGAACCACTGGCCCTCGCCCTCGATGTCGAAGAGGTACGAGTTGTTCACGCCCGCGAGCTTCGACTCGTCGACGCGCGACTCGAGCCCTGCGAAGAAGTCCTTGGCTGCCACATTCCCTCCTCGATGATCGACCGGTCGGCGAATCCTAGAGGCCGGGAGCCCGGGCTCAGCGGCGCTAGGCGGCTTCGGTCTGCGCGCGGTAGCGCGCGATCAGCAGCGCGGAGAGGTGGGCCTGCGCGTCGGCGAGGCGGCGGCGGTTCTCCTCGAGCTGCTCGGTCGTCGCGCCGGCCGCGCGGAGGTCCTGGCGCTCGGCCACGATCCGCCCGATCTCTTCGGTCAGCGACTCGACGGTCATCACGTCTCGTTGTATCGGCAGGTTGCCGCGAGAAGGTAAGGAAGCCGTATGAACTTCGCTACGCAAGCTAGGACACCTCTCGGATAGCATCGCCCGCCGATGGATGTCGAGATCAGGCCGGGGATCTCGGCCGAGGCAGATCTTGTTGCCCGTGTAGACACCATGCTGCCCGGCGGGGAAACGGCTCGCGACGGCAACGAGATACGCGTGGGGCTCGCCGGCGACCTCGGGCTGGACGGCCTGCGCGGCGCCGCGGCCACCGTGGCGCGCGCCGCGCGCCGCGACGGCGGCCGGCTCGCCTGGCGCGCCGGCGGCGCGGACGAGGTACGCGCGATCGTCGAGGGGACGTCGTTCGGCGCCTACGACCCCGGCCTGCGCAAGAGCGGCTACGGCAAGCGGCCGGCACTGAAGCTGCTGCTCGACGCCGACGAGAGCCTCCGCCCGCTCGCCGAGCGCCAGGCCGTGGTTGCGCGCTGGGTCGCCGGCGCTCGCGACCTCTCGAACCTGCCGCCCAACGAGCTGACCCCGGTCGCGCTCGCCGAGCACGCTAGGCGCATCGACCTCCCCCACCTCCGCGCGGAGTCCTTCGGCCGCGAGCAGATCGCCGAGCTCGGGATGGGCGCCTTTGCCGCGGTCGCCGGGGGGAGCGCGCACGACCCGCAGCTGATCGTCCTCCACTACGAGCCGCCGAACCCGGCCCGTCCCAACGTGACGCTCGGCCTCGTCGGCAAGGCGATCACGTTCGACTCCGGCGGCATCTCGCTGAAGCCGGCGCTGCGCATGCAGGACATGAAGGGCGACATGGCCGGCGGCGCCGCCGTCATCCAGGGGACCGCCGCGATCGCGGAGCTCGGGCTCCCCGTGCGCGTGCTGACGGTCGTCGCGTCGACGGAGAACCTGCAGGACGCGGCCGCCTACAGGCCCGGCGACATCCTGCGCGCCTCGAACGGAACGACGATCGAGGTGGTCAACACCGACGCCGAGGGCCGGCTCGTGCTCGCGGACGCGCTGCACTATGCGCGGGAACACGGCGCGACGCACGTCATCGACCTCGCGACGCTGACGGGCGCGATGAGCCGCGCGCTCGGCGACCTCTTCGCCGGCTGGTTCGCGAACGACGAGGACTGGGCGCAGGAGGTCGCTGCGGCCTCGGAGACGAGCGGGGACCTCGCGTCGCGCTTTCCGCTGCACCCGCGCTACCGCCGCTACATCGACTCCGACTTCGCCGACCTCAAGAACGCGTCCGAGCTGGGGGAGGGCTCACCCGTGGTCGCCGCGGAGTTCCTGCGCGAGTTCGCCGGCGAGGGGCCGTGGGCGCACGTCGACATGTCCGGTCCCGGCTATGTGCGGCGGAAGCGGCCCGACTACATCCTCGACCAGGGCGGCACCGGCTACGGCGTCCGGTTGGTCGTTGAACTTGCCCAGCGGCTGGCAACATGAACTTCGATCTCGAACAGGAGCACGAGCTCGTCCGCGACACGGTGCGCCGGTTCGCGCTGGAGAAGGTCGCGCCGGTCGCCGAGGAGCTCGACCGCGAGCACCGGTTCCCGTACGAGATCGTTGCCGAGCTCGCGCAGCTGGGCCTGATGGGGATGACGATTCCGGAGGAGTACGGCGGCGCCGGCACCGACACGCTCTCCTACGCGATCGCGATCGAGGAGCTGACGCGAATCGACTCCTCGGTCGCCATCACCGTCGCGGCGCACCACTCGCTCGGAACGCTCCCTGTTTACTACTTCGGCAACGAGGAGCAGAAGCGCGAGTGGCTCCCTCCGCTGGCGTCAGGAGAGAAGCTCGCGGCGTTCGGGCTCACGGAGCCGAACGCGGGCTCGGACGCGGGCGCGACGCGAACGACCGCACGTCTCGAGGACGGCGAGTGGGTGGTCGACGGCGCGAAGATCTTCATCACCAACGCCGGGACCGACATCACGTGGGGCGTCACGATCACGGCCGTCACCGGCGCCGGCGAGATCTCGAACATCGTCGTCCCGAACGGAACGCCCGGCTACGTGATCTCGCAGCCGATGGACAAGCTCGGCTGGCGCGCCTCCGACACGCGCGAGCTGTCGTTTCAGGGCACGCGCGTTCCGGAGGGGAACCTGCTCGGGCCGCGCGGTGAAGGGTTCCGGCAGTTCCTGCAGATCCTCGACGGCGGACGGATCTCCGTGGCGGCAATGGGCGTCGGCCTGGCGCAGGGCGCGTACGACCTGGCGTACCGCTACGCGCAGGAGCGCGAGCAGTTCGGCAAGAAGATCGCGAGCTTCCAGGCGGTGCAGACGAAGCTCGTCGACATGGCGACGGAGATCGAGGCGGCACGGTATCTCGTGTACAAGGCGGCGTGGGAGAAGGACGAGGGTCGCGACTTCGGGAGAACTGCGGCGATGGCGAAGCTGTACTCGGGCGAGCTCTCGCACCGGGCTGCGAATTGGGCGCTCCAGATTCACGGCGGGTACGGATTCATGGACGAGTACGCCATCTCTCGCCTCTATCGTGACCAGAAGATTCTGGAGATCGGAGAAGGCACGAATGAGGTTCAGAGGATGGTCATCGCTCGTCACCTTGGGCTGTAGCTCCGCGCTGCTACTGCCGGCGGCGGCGGGTGCGCACCTCTCGCTGACGCCGAAGTCGGTCACGGTCGGCGAGGACGTGGATCTCGTGTTCGCGGTCCCGAACGAGGACGACGCGCAGGGTGTCGTCCGCGTGACGATCGGTGCGCCGCGTGAGTTCGAGCTCGACGACGGCGAAGCGAAACCGGGCTGGACGCAGACGCGCGCGGGCCAGGCGATCACGTGGTCGGGCGACCGCATCCCGAAGGGCCAGTTCGCCCGCTTCGGCGTGCGCGGCACCGCACCCGAGCGGCCCGGCGCCGTCCTCTTCAACGTGCTCGTGGGGTCGCACGACGGGAAGACGACCACCTATCGCGTCGCGCTCCCGGTCCGGGCCCACGCCTCGCGCGACGTCGGCGCGCGGACGCTCGGGAAGGTCGCCCTCTCCGTGGCGATCGGCGCCGCCGGACTCGCGCTCGCCGCGGGGTTCCTCGCGCTCTACGTCTGGCTGCGCCCGCCGCCGCCGTAGCGGGCGCCCGAGCGGAGCAGGGAACGGAGCGTGTTCTCGATCTGGAGCGGATCGCCCTTCGTGACCCACGCATCGACGCCGGCGGCATCGGCTCGACTCCGCTCCTCACTCGCGCCCACGCCGGTTGCGACGACGACGATCGTTCCTGGGAGGGTCTCCGTGATCGCCCGCGCGGTGTCGAGGCCGCCGAGACCGGGCATCGCGAGGTCGACCACGATCGCGTCCGGCCGCAGCTGCTGCGCGAGCTCGATCGCCTCGCGGCCGTCGGCAGTGTCGCCGACGACCCGCAGGTCATACGACGCCTCGAGGAAGGCCCTCAGCGCGTTCCGATACGCGGCGTCGTCGTCGACCAGCAGTACCGTCGCCATGGACGGCACGGTAGCTGCTCGCTCCGAGGCGCCCCCGGCTCGTCAGGGGCGGAGCCTGCGCGGCCCCGCCCCTCGAGTTCCACCGCTACTTCCGCAGGCACATGGCCGCGATGTCCATGCCGTAGACCGGCTGGTACAGCTGGCAGCCCATGCGCGCGGAGAAGAACTCGCGCGAGTTGTCGTTGTCCCACGCCGCGAGCGGCGAGGCGTTCTTCGCGATGTCGAGGTCGAGCTTCCCGTAGGTGTCGAAGCGCTCGGTCCCCGAGAGGCCGGCAGCCTCCTCCATCTTCTTGTTGTACGCCGGATCGTTGAAGTAGGAGAAGTTGACGTTGTTCGACGTCTGGATCGACTTCCCGTAGAGGAGGACGTTGATGAAGTCGTACGGATCGTTGTAGTCGGCGTTCCAGCCCTCGAAGGCGATGTCGAACGGCTCGCCCTTCGTCCCCTCCTTGGAGAACTGGACGGCGCGCTCGAACTGCTTGATCTGGACGTTGATGCCGATCGCGGCGAGGTTCGCCTGCACGATCGTCGCCTGCTCGGGGCACGGCGACTCGTTGCAGGTGTACATGACCGCCGTCCCCTTGGTCGACCCGAACAGCTTCTTCGCCTTTGCGACGTCCGGCTTGGTCAGCGGGTAGAGCGAGCCGGTGCCCCTCGAGCCGGGGGTACCCGGCGGGAGGTAGTGGTCGGTCTCCTCGCCGGCGTATGCGCCGCGCTGGTTGAGGATCGCCTTGCGGTCGATCGCGAAGTTGACCGCCTGACGCGCCTTCACGTTCTTGAAGAGCGGCCGAGTCGTGTTCAGCGCGAGGTAGCGGAACGACAGCGTCGGATCGACGAAGTACTGCTGCTTGCCCGCCTTCGCCGCCTTGCTGCCCGGGCCGAACTTCGGTCCGAGCTGCGAGTGCGAGGTCGGCGGGATTCCGTCGGCCGCGTAGTCCACGGAGCCCTTCTGGATCTCGAGCACCGTGGCCTGCGGGCTGACGCCGACCGTGTAGATGATCTGGTCGAGGTTCTGGGGCCGGTCGCCGCCATAGTTCGGGTTCTTCTTGAGGACCAGCTGCCGCTTCGGATCCCACGAGGCGACGTAGTAGGGGCCCGCGCCGGCGATCGACTGCACGCCGTTCGAGTCGATGGGCGTGTCGAGCGGGATCGCGCAGAAGAACGGCATCGCGATCCGTGACAGGAAGTCCGGCGCCTTCTTCGTGAGCTTGACCGTGAGCGTGTCGCCCTTCGCGGTCACGCCGGAGGCCTGCTTGGCTTTCCCGTCCAGCACGGCCTGGGCCCCGACGACGTCGCCGATGAACTGGGCCGCCGGCGACTGCATCTTCGGGTTCAGGTCGCGGTTGATGACGTATTTGAACGTCTCGGCCGTGACCTCCTCGTTCGAGGGCGGCGAGAACTTGAAGCCGCTCCGGATCTTGAAGGTGTAGGTCTTGCCGTCCGCCGAGATCTTCGGCAGGCCCTGGGCGACCTCGGGGACGAGCTGCGAGCCCTTGGCGCCGGCGGTATCCGGGTAGTTGAGGAGCTTGGCGCAGGTGGCGTACTCGTGCTGCCACGAGATCTGGTAGTAGGCGAGCGCGGGATCGACGTAGTCGGTGTCCGAGGCGAGGTTGAAGTTGGCGGTGCCTCCCTGCCGCTTGCCGCCCGCCGGCGTCTGTCCCGCCGCGCCGCCTTCACCGATCGTCTCCGCGCCCGTGCCGCTCGACGAGCTTCCGCCGCCCCCGCACCCCGCGACGACCAGCATCGCTCCACCGAGCACGAGCAGAGCCGCCAAGAGACGCGTACGAGACATGCGTGTCCTTTCCGATCGTTGTACGAAGTAGTACGACTGGCCTCTCCATAGGTTGGCGGCCGGACTCGCGTCCAAACGAACTCCGAACACACGCCGCACGCGGTGTTAACCTGCCTCTTCGTGCTGCTTTTCCGGCAGTTCGTGGACGAGGACCTCGGCTGTGGCTCGTACCTCGTCGGCGACGCCGACGCGGGCGAGGCGCTCGTCGTCGACCCGCCGTTCGAGATCGAACGGCTCGTCGACGCGGCGGCGCGCGCGGGCGTCCGCATCGTGCGCGTGCTCGAGACACACACGCATGCCGACCACGTTTCCGGTCACGGTCGCTTCGCGCTCGAGCATGGCGTGCCGACGTCGATTCACCCGCTCGCCGCCGCCGAGTATCCACACGACTCGTTCGAGGACGGCGATGTCCTCCGGGTCGGCTCCGTGACCGTGCGCGTCCTCCACACACCGGGACACCGGCCGGAGCACTGCTCCTTCCTCGTCGACGAGAGGATCGTGCTCACCGGCGACTCGCTGTTCGTCGGCGACGCCGCGCGCCCCGACCTCGCGGTCGAGGCGCGCGAGGGCGCGGAGGCCCTCCACGGCTCGCTCGGGCGGCTCGCCGAGCTGCCGGAGGCGGTCGAGGTCTACCCGGGTCACGTGGCCGGATCGTTGTGCGGCGGGTCGATGAGCACCGACCATTCGTCCACGATCGGCCACGAGCGCGCGACGAACGCCATGCTCGCGCTGCGAGACGTCCAGGAGTTCGTCCTGGCCTCCGCTTCGGTGTCCGCGCCCCGGCCGCCGACGGTCGAGCGCGTCGTCGCGATCAACCGCGGTCCGTGGGTCGCGCACCCCGAGCCGCCCGCCGAAGTCGACGACCCCGGCAACGCCGTCGTGCTCGACGTGCGGCCCGTCGAGGAGTTCGCCGCCGGCCATGTCCCCGGTGCGCTCAGCGTCCCGGTCTCCGGCTCGTCGTTCGGGACGAAGGCGGCGTTCGTGCTCGACCCCGGCGAGGCGGTCGTGCTCCACGCGCGCGGCGAGGACGAGGCGCGCGAGGCGGCGCGGAAGCTCTGGGCAGTCGGACTGCTGCGCCTCGCGGGGTACCTGGTGCGTCCGCCTGCGACGGAGACCCTTGCGACGGTCGACGTCGGCGAGCTGAAGCGGCTCCTCGACGCGGACGCCGTCCAGCTCGTCGACGTGCGCGAGGCGGGCGAGCGTGACACGGGCTACATCCCGGGCTCGCGCAACCTCCCGTACCGGCTGCTGCGGCGGGCCGGATCGTCGGCGCTCGACGCCACGAAGCCGGTCGTGACGATCTGCGAGAGCGGGGCACGCGCCGCGATCGCCGCGTCCGTGCTCGCCCGCGAGGGCTTCGACGTGCGCGCGGTCGTCGACGGCGGGGTGCACGACTTCGACGGCGAGACGGTTTCCTTCCGCCGCTGCGGGTCGTAGAGTCGAGAGCCTGCACTCGTACTTCGACTACCCCACGACCGACGGCGACGACGACGAGCAGCTCGTCTTCCTCAACGGACGGTCGCGCGAGGACTGGGGCCGGATCGCTCGCCACGCCGAGCGCGTCCGGTTTCGCGGCGGCGAGGACGTCGTGCGCGCCGGGGACGACGACCGCGCGCTGTACCTCGTCCTCTCGGGGCGGCTCCAGGCGCTCGTCGGCGGGGCGACGTCCATCGACGCGGGCTCCGTGTTCGGAGAGCTGGCCTTTCTGGACGGTCTCCCCCGCTCCGCGACCGTGCGCGCGCTCGAGGACGGCGAGGCGCTGCGCCTCTCGTTCGACGCGTTCGAGACGCTCGCCGCGCGGCACCCGGAGCTCGGCCGCGCGATCCTCCTCGACCTCGGGCGCATCGCCGCCCTCCGCCTGCGGCGCCTGACGGAGCCGACCGCTTGAGCCTCTACCCGGGGATGCTCGACCTGCGCCCGCGGGTGCCTCGCGCTGCGTGGGACGCTGGACGTGCGGTCGTCCTCGCCGGAGCCGTCGCGCTCGTCGTCGTCCTCGTCGTCGATCCCACGGACGGGCGCCGCGTGCTCTGGCGTGCCGTGATCCCGGCGCTGCCGGCGATCTTCTTCCTCGCGCCGGGCCTGTGGCGGAACCTGTGCCCGCTCGCGACCGCGAATCAGCTGCCGCGGCGGCTCGGCTTCCAGCGGATGCGAGCCGCGCCGCGGTGGTTCCACCAGTGGGCGTATCCGATCTCGATCGCTCTCCTGCTCGTCGCGGTGCCGACGCGGAAGGCGTTCTTCAACGGCAGCGGCTGGGGGTCTGCGCTCCTGCTGGCGGCGGCGCTCGTCGGCGCGTTCGCCGGCGGCATCGCACTCAAGGGCAAGGCCGGCTGGTGCGGGTCGATCTGCCCGCTGCTCCCGGTGCAGCGGCTGTACGGGCAGACGCCGTTCGCGCTGGTGCGCAACAGCCACTGCGAGCCGTGCGTCGGCTGCACGGTGCACTGCTACGACTTCAATCCGCACGTCGCCCAGGTCGCGGATCTGCACGACGACGACAGGGCGCCGGTGCGCAAGCTCTTCGCCGGGGCCTTCCCGGGTCTCGTCGCCGGCTACTTCACCGCGCCGGCGAGCACCGCGGCGTACGGGCACGTCGCCGTCGGGGCGCTCGTCGGGATCGGCGCGCTGTACGCGCTCGACGCGCTCCTGCGCCCGCCGCCGGCGACATTGACGGCACTCTTCGGCGGCGCCGCGCTCAACCTCTTCTACTGGTACGCGCTGCCGGACTGGGCGTGGCCCGCCAACGCCGCGCTCGCCGCCCTGACCGTCGTCTGGCTCGTGCGCACGTGGCGGAAGGAAGCCCGCCTCGCCGCGGAGCTCCCACCCGCCGCGCTCGTGCGGACGGACAAGAACGCCGCCGCGGCGGTGGCCGCCGGCGCGCCGCTGCCGGAGGTGAAGATCGGCGAGCGCCGCGTCGCGGTCTCCGCGGGCACGACGCTGCTCGAGGTCGCGGAGCGGAACGGCGTGCCGCTCGAAGCCGGCTGCCGCCTCGGCATGTGCGGCGCGGATCCCGTCTTCGTCGTCTCGGGCGAGGACAACCTCTCGCCGGTCACGGACGCGGAGCGCCAGACGCTCGACCGGCTCGGCGCCGCGGCAGGGACGCGCATGGCGTGCTGCGCGCGCGTTCGCGGCCCGGTGGAGTTCTCGCTCGAGGCGCGGCGCGCGGAGCCCGTAGCCGGCGCCGCGGCCGGCGACCCGTCGATCCGGCGCGTTGTCGTCGTCGGCAACGGCATCGCGGGCGTGACGGCGGCCGACCACCTCCGCCGCAACCACGCGACGTGCGAGATCGAAATCGTCGGCCGCGAGCCGCATCACCTCTACAACCGGATGGCGATCACGCGCCTGATCTACGGCCGCAGCGGCATGCAGGGCCTCTATCTGCTTCCGGACTCGTGGTACGACGACAACGGGATCACGTGCTGGCTGAACACCCAGGTCGACCGCATCGACCTCGCGGCGCGCGTCGTCGTCCTGGCGACCGGCGAGCGCCTCGACTACGACCGGCTGATCCTCACCTCGGGCAGCCGCGGGTTCGTCCCGGCGATCGAGGGGTTCGGCGCGCGCGGCACCTTCGCGCTGCGCACCGCCGACGACGCGATCACGATCCGCGCGGACGTCCAGCGGCACCAGTCGCGCGACGCGGTGATCGCGGGCGGCGGCCTGCTCGGGCTCGAGACCGCGTACGCCCTGCACAAGCTCGGGATGCGCGTGACGGTCGTGCAGCGCTCGACGCGCGTGCTCGGACGGCAGCTCGACGACACCGGCGCGGCATACCTCCGCTCGTACCTCGAGGGCCTCGGCTTCGAGTTCGCCGTACCCGCGGAGGTCGTGCGCGTGCACGCAGACGAGCGGGTGCGCAGCGTCGAGCTCTCGACCGGCGCCGAGCTCGCGTGCGACCTGCTGCTCGTGACGGCCGGGATCGTCCCCAACAACGAACTGTCGCGCGACGCGGGCCTCGCGGTCCGTCGCGGCGTGATCGTCGACGACGCGATGCGGACGAGCGATCCGCACGTCTTCGCCGCCGGCGACGTCGCCGAGCACCGCGAGGTCGTGAGCGGCCTCTGGCCGACGGCCGTCGAGCAGGGGCGCGTCGCCGCGCTCGCCGCGCTCGGCCTCGACGCGTCCTACGCTGCGGTCCCGCCCGCGACGCTGCTGAAGGTGACCGGCGTCGACCTGACGTCCGTCGGCCGGTTCGAAGAGGAAGAGGGCGACGAGGTCGTGAGCTCGGAGGACGCCGCGGAGGCGCGCTACCGCAAGCTGGTCGTCCGCGAGGGCCGCGCGGTCGGAGGGATCCTGCTCGGCTACCCGCTGGAGGCCGCGGAGCTGACGGCGATCGTCCAGGAGCGCCGCGACGTCACGGGCCTCCTCCCCGCGCTCCGCGCCGGCGAGTGGCGCGCGCTCCAGGCCGACGGCGCGCCCGCCGCGCAGCCCGCCCTGGCCTAGAACGCCTTGCGGAAGTAGACACGCGCCGGTGCCGGCCGGTAGCCGAGCTCGGCGTTCAACGTGCGCATCGGCATGTTGTCCACGTTCGAGTTCGTGATCAGCCGCTCGAGCCCGAGTGCGCGCGAGCGGCGGATCAGCTCGAGCTTGAGCGCGCGACCGATCCCGCGGCGGCGGGCGCGGCGCGCGGTGACCGTGAAGCCGTGGTAGCCGACCTCCGGGTAGACGTGCAGCTGCGCGTACCCGAGCGGCTCGTCGTCCTCGAGCGCGATCACCAGGAAGCTCGGCCGGCGGCTCGGCGCCTGCTGCCAGCTCAGCCAGTGCTCGAGCGTGGGCACGTCCTCCGCGAGCGCGCCGGGGATGTCCTGCAGGCCCTCGACGACAAGCGCGTGCAGCTTCGGCGCCAGGTCGGGACGCGCCGCGAAGTCCGTCAGCTCGACGGCCGGTTCGGGAGCCTCCACCGGCGCGTCGGAGAGGCGCAGCACGACGCGCTCCTGGCGGTCGACCTCCTCGAAACCGCGTCGGCGCAGCCACTCGATGCCCTCGGGCTCGGACGCGCCGGCGCCGAGCGAGGGCCAGCCGGCCTCGCGCGCGTGCTCGACGAGCCGGTCGTAGAACGCCGCCCCGATCCCCTGCCGGCGCGCGGCGGGCACGACCCCGACGTCGAGCGTCGCGTCGCGCTCACCGGGGAACTTCGCCGTGAACCCGAACGCCGTGTCGTCGGCGACGAGCTGCAGGGGCCCGTCGGCCTGCGCGTGGAAGACCTTCGTGTCCTCGACGGTCGTTGCGGTGAGGTCGTCGATCCGGCGGCGCAGGTCGACGACATGCGCAAGATCGTCGTCGCCGGCCGCGACGCGGATCTGCGTCACCGCAAGCGCTCGACCGGATAGCCCTGCGCCTCCATCGCGGCGCAGAGCGCGCGGCAGTGCTCCTCGTTGCGGGTGACGACGGTGAGCTCGACCTCCGTCTCCGTGACCGAGATCGCCATCCCCTCGCGGTGGTGCTCGACCGAGACGACGTTGCCGCGCTCGGCGGCGACGAGCTCGAGCAGCTTGATCAACGACCCGGGCCGGTCGGCGATGCGCGTGCGCGCGACGAGGTAGCGGCCGCCGACGGTGAGGCCGTGGCGCATCACGGAGACGAGCAGCGTCGCGTCGATGTTGCCGCCGGAGAGAAGCGCGCACGCGTCGCCGGAGCCGCCGGCCTTCCCGGTGAGGAGTGCGGCGACGCCGACCGCGCCCGCGCCCTCCACGACGAGCTTCGCGCGCTCGAGCAGCAGCGTGATCGCTTCCGCGATCTCGTCGTCCGCGACGTGCACCATGTCGTCGAGCAGCTCGTCGAGGATCGACATCGTCAGCTCGCCCGGGTACTTGACGGCGATGCCGTCCGCGATCGTATGCCCGTGCTTGCCGGCCTGTACGCCGACGAGCCGGACGCCCGGCCTCAGCGCGCGCAGCGCGGTGGCGATCCCCGCTGCAAGTCCGCCGCCGCCGACCGGGACGAGGAAGGTCTCGGCGTCCGGCAGCTGCTCGACGAGCTCGAGCCCGATCGTCCCCTGGCCGGCGATCACCTGCTCGTCCTCGAACGCGTGCACGAACGTCGCACCCGTCTCGTCCATGCGCCGTCTCGCCTCGATCATCGCCTCGTCGAAGCTCGCCCCGACGAGGACGGCGTCGGCGCCGTACGTTCGCGTCGCGTCCACCTTCGCCATCGGAGCGTCCTGGGGCATGACGATCGTCGCCTTGAGCCCCAGCTCGCGTGCGGCCCACCCGACGGCCTGCCCGTGGTTGCCCGCGCTCGCGGCGATGACGCCGGCGGCGCGCTCGGCGTCGCCGAGCAGCGAGAGCCTGTTGACGGCGCCGCGCACCTTGAACGAGCCGGTGCGCTGGAGGTTCTCGGCCTTCAGCCAGACCTTCCGGCCGGCGCGCCGCGACAACGTCTCGGAGCCGTAGACGGGCGTAACGCGCGCGTGCCCCGCGATCCGCGCGCGGGCCGCCTCGACGTCAGCGAGCGTCGGTGCCGTTCTCGTCGCCAATGTGGAACACCTTGTCCAGGATCTCACGCACGGCCGTGAGCGGGTCGAGCTCGCGGCGCTGCACCTCGTCGAGCAGACGGCGGAGCTCGGCGTCGCCCGACACGGCGTTCTCCAGGTGCTGCTTCGCCCGCGTCGACGCGACGGCGAACACCTCGTGCGCGAGGTTGCGCCGCCGCCGCTCCTCGAGGCGGCCGTCCTGCTCGAGCCACGCGCGATGAGCCGCGATCTTCTCCCAGAGCGTGTCGATGCCCTCGCCGCGCATCGCCTCCGTCAGCACGATCGGCGGCTTCCACTCTCGCTCGCCGCCGAGCGAGAGCACCTGACGGACCTCGTTCAGCATCGTCTTCGCCATCGGGTGGTCCATCTTGTTGATCGCGATCACGTCGGGGATCTCCATGATGCCTGCCTTCAGCGCCTGGATCGAGTCGCCCGAGCCGGGCATGAGCGCGAGGACGACCGTGTCGGCGATCGCCAGCACGCCGACCTCGCTCTGCCCGGTGCCGACCGTCTCGAGGAAGACGACGTCCTTCCCGGCCGCGTCGAGCACGAGCATCGCCTGCAGCGTCGTCTCCGCGAGCCCACCGAGGTGCCCGCGCGTGCCCATCGACCGGATGAAGACGCCCGGGTCGAGGAAGTGGTCGGCGAGCCTGATGCGGTCGCCGAGGAGCGCCCCCTGCGTGAACGGGCTCGAGGGGTCGACGGAGATGACGCCGACGCTCTGATCGCGCTCGCGCACGTGCCGGATGAGCGCGGCGATCAGGCTCGACTTGCCGACGCCCGGCGGCCCGGTCACGCCGACGGCGAACGCGCGGCCGGTCTCCGGGTAGACCTCGCGCACGAGCTCGTAGGCCAGCGGGTCGGCGTTCTCGACGAGCGTGATTGCGCGCGCCAGCGCGCGCGTGTCGCCGGCGCGGACGCCCTCGACGAGCGACTCGCGCGTCCAGCTCCTGCGGGGCCTCAAGCGGTCACTCCTCCGCCACACGCTTCCGCAAGCGTCGCCTCACGCGGTCACGCGGCCTCCGCCATCCGCGGGCGCGCGAGGTCGACGCGGCGGGTCATCCGCGCGGCGACGGCGGCGGCGAGCGCGACGAGGACCGCTGCGCCCCCGTAGACCCAGCGGGCGCCGAGCGCATTCGTGATCGGGCCGGCGACGACGAACGCGATCCCGAGCGACGCGTACGTCACGCTCATCAGCACGGTGAACGCGCGCCCGCGAAGCCGGTCGGGCGCGCCCGTCTGCACGAGCGTGATGTTGGCGACGAGCGCGCCCCCGTTCCCGAAGCCGTAGACGGCAGTCGCGACGGCGCCGAGCACGAGGCCGGGCGCGACCGCGGCGCCGGCAATGCCGATCGCGTAGACGACGAGCAGCCGCGTGTACGCACCACTGAGGCCGAAGCGGTCGATCAGCCGCTCCGCGGCGAGCCCGCCGACGATGAGACCGACGCCGGTCGCGGCCCAGAGCACGCCGAACCCGAAGTCGCCGGAGTCGTATGAGCGCTTCGCGAGGAAGACCTCGGCGAGGTTCACGGCGCCTGCCGCGAACATCACGATCGTCCACGCGACCAGCACGGCCATGAGCGCGCGCGACCCGCGGACGACGCGGAAGCCGTCGGCGAGATCGGCCCAATGGCCGCGCCCGACCGGCCGGTCGCTCTGCAGAAGCCGCGCCGGGATCAACGCGACGAGCCCCGCCGAGAACGCGAACGTCGCCGCGTTGATCCAGTACGCGAGCTCGGGCCCCGAGGCCGCGACGATCGCGCCGCCGGCCAGCGGCCCCGCCGCGGTCGTCGTCCACTCGACGAGCTGCAGCAGCGCGTTCGCACCCGCGAGCTGCGCCTCGCCGACGAGGTTCGGCAGGCCTGCGAGCACGGCGGGTCGGAAGAATGCGTTGCCAACTCCGGCAACAGCCGCGAGCGCGACGATCGCGCCGGCGCTCGAGACGAACGGCAGCGCGACGAACGCGCCGAGCCGGATCAGGTCCGAGGCGATCATCAGCCCCCTTCGCGACAGCCGGTCGACGAGCGGCCCGAAGAGGAGGCCGAGGAAGATCGCGGGGAGGATGTTCGCCACGAGCAGGCCGCCGACCCACCAGCCGGAGCCGGTGCGGTCGTAGACATCGATCTGGAGCGCGATGACCGCCAGCCAGCTCCCGGTCCCCGAGCCGAAGGTGGCGAGGAACAGCAGCCGGAAGCGCCCGTCGGCAAGCGGCGCGAACCGCGTCTGGAGAGGGCCGGGCACGAGCGAGAACCCTAGGACAAAAGTGGCTGCTTCCGGCCAACTTCCCCGCGCCCCGCGATTTGCGCCCCGAACGACGCCGAGCAGGCGCTGGATCTCCGCTGCATCGATCGGGGCCGTCTCGTCGCCGAGTCGCCGGGGAAGGGCGCCGCGAACCGCGTCCAGCGTCGGATCGCGCGCGAGTACCCACCCCCCGCCTCGCTCTTCGAGCAGTGTGGCGGCGCTCGGCTGCGAAGCGCCACATGCGGCACGCCGTCAGCGCCGTCAGCTCTGCATGGGCGGGGTCGTCGCCGATCGCTTCCCAGTCGGCCAGCTGCGCGTCGCCGATCACGTCCACCCATTCGTCGGGCACCTCGCCGATCAGGTCGGCCGCTGCCGGGCCGCGCAGGCTTCGGCCGTGCGCCCGGCCCACCGAGAGCTCGACGACGAGATCGCGTTCGCCGGGATGCCGACCGGTGACGCGCAAGCCGGACGGGAGGTCGGGAGCGATCACGATCGAGGCTTCCATCGGCGGCATCGGCGTCGGAACGGCCGCGATACGGCGGGAAACCACGCGCAGGTCGACGCGTACCGGCAGGTTCGACCGTTCCGCACGCACAGCCGCGGTCAGCGCGGCAAGCCGGGAGTCGTCGCACGGCTCGGCGGCGACGACCAGCAGGTCGATGTCGCTGCGACCCGGGACATAGCCGCCGAGCGTGAGCGAACCGCGCAGCACGACGGCGTGCACGGCGTCGCCGAGCATCGCGGTGCACGCGCCGGCGAGCGATTCCGCCGACGCAAGAGCATCACGCAGTGGTGAGCACCTTGCCGAGCGCCTCGGCGAAGAAGTCGTTCTCCTCGGGCGTCCCGACCGAGACACGGATCGCATCCGCTGCGCCGAACCCCGCGAGCGGGCGCACGATGACGCCCTCGCGCAGCAGCCGGTCGAAGAGCGCCGCACCGTCGCCTCCGGTCTCGGCGTAGACGAAGTTGCCGACGGACGGCACCGGTTCGAAGCCGTGCTCCCGCAGGGTCGCCTCGAGACGTGCAAGGCCTTCGCGGTTGACCGCGCGGCGGCGCTCGACCTCCGCGGTCTCGTCGAGGCTCGCGAGCGCCGCGACCTGCGCGGGCGTCGTGATGTCGAAGGGCCGGCGCACCTTCGCCATCGCTGCAATGCACCGCCGTGGCCCGACCGCGTAGCCGACGCGAAGCCCGGCGAGCCCGTAGATCTTCGAGAACGTGCGCAGGACGATCACGCGCCGCCCGCGCTTCAGGTACTCCTCGACCGCATCCGGATAGTCGGCGTCGTCGATGTACTCGAAGTACGCCTGGTCGACGACGACGAGCACGTGCTCCGGCACGCGGTCGAAGAACGCGTCGAGCTCCGCACGCGTGTTCATCGTCCCGGTCGGGTTGTTCGGATGACAGACGTAGACGAGCTTCGTGCGCGGCGTCACCGCGGCGAGCAGCGCCTCGAGGTCATAGCGATGCTCGCGCAGCGGGACGGTCTTCGGGACGGCGCCCTGCTTGAGCGCGTAGATGACGTAACTCGGGAAGGAGGGCCAGCCGCAGACCACCTCGTCGCCCGGGTCCAGCACGGCCTGGCTCAGCATGTCGATGCAGCCGTCGGCCCCCGCGCCGGCGGCAATTTCGTCGAACGCGACGCCGTGCCGGTCCGCGAGCGCGGCGTGCAGGCGGTACGCGCCGCCGTCGGGATAGCGGTTGAGCTCGCGCGCCGCGCGCTCCATCGCCGCGAGTGCGGCGGGAAACGGCCCGAACGGCCCTTCGTTCGACGCGAGCTTGACGACGCGATCCAGCCCCAGCTCGCGCTGCACCTCCTCGACCGGCTTGCCCGGCTCGTACGGCACCAGCGCGTCGACGGCCGGACGGAAGAAGCTCGCGGCGATGTCGGCGAAGGTCGAGGCCACGCGCGGAAGCATATTCGCCGTCAGTAGCCTTTCGCCCGTGCCCGAGCTCGGCCTGTTTCCCCTGGGGCTCGTTCTCTTCCCGACCGAGCGGATCCCGCTCCACGTCTTCGAGCCGCGCTACCGCGAGCTGATCGGCGAGTGCATCGACGAGGACCGCGAGTTCGGGATCGTCCTCGCCGTCGAGGACGGGATCCACGAGGTCGGGACGCGGGCGCGGGTCCGCCGGGTGCTCCAGGAGTTCGACGACGGCCGCCTGAACGTCGTCGTCGAGGGCGGTGAGCGATTCCGGATCCTCGAGCTCACGTCGGGTCGGACGTTCCAGACGGCGGAGGTCGAGCCGGTCGACGACAAGGACGAGCCGCCGGACGACGAGGATGTCGCGCGGGCGATCGAGCTCTACCGGGAGCTCGTGCAGCGGACCGGTTCGCCGGCCGAGGATCCCGACCCGGACGGCCCGGACCTCTCGTTCGACCTCGGCGCCCGCATCGACTTCGGCGACGAGCTGAAGCAAGAGCTGCTCGAGCTGAGGTCGCCGCGCGAGCGGTTCGAGCGCATGGTCGAGCTGCTGGAGGCGGCGGTCGACGCGGTGCGCTCGGAGCAGGCGATCAAGGATCGCGCGGAGAGGAACGGCAAGATCGCGCGTCTCGGCGGGCCAGAGGCCTAGCTCCGCCGGTCCGGCGGGCTTCCTCCGCCGCCCTCATGTCCCTTCGGGAC
>DASXTR010000119.1:0-1580 GCA_036505325.1 Gaiellaceae bacterium | reverse complement strand
CAGTCGCCGCATCGCGCGCTCGCCCTCGAGCTCGAGCCCGGCGAGGGCGGCGGTCATGTCGATCGCCGTCGCGCCGATTCGCGCGCGCAGCTCGGCGCAGCGCTCGTAGGGACAGAGCACGAGCGCGCGCCGCGGCGTGATCCGCACCACCTCGGCATCCACGTCGCGCACGTCGACGTCGCCGCGCACCTCGAGCTTTCCGAGGCCCGAGAGGTCGCGCACGCGCGTCTCGCCCGCGAGCGCCCGCGCGAGGGGCGACGCGAACCGCGGCTCGAAGCCGGCGCCGGTGACGGCGCGGTCGGGCGAAAGGAACGCGAGCTCCGTCACGACCGCAGCCGCTCTCCGTCGGGGTCGAAGAAGGGCCGCAGCCGGACGCGCGCCTTCTCCACGCTGCCGTCGACCCTGATCTCGATCTCGGCGTCCTCGTGCGCCAGCTCGGGCCGCACCCACGCCATGCCGATCGCGCGTCCGAGGTGCGGGCTCAGACGCGCGCTCGTAACCCGGCCGCGGGACCGCCCGCCGACGACGACCTGACCGCCTTCCGCGGGCACGACGCCGTTCACCATCTCGAACCCGACGAGCTGCTCGCGGAAGCCGCGCTCCTCGATGTGCTCGAGCGCCCACTTGCCGACGAAATCGTTCTCCTTGTCGAGCTTCGCGATCCACGGCATCCCGGCCTCGAGCACGTTCGACTCGGAATCGGTGTCCTGGCCGATGAGGATGTGCATCTTCTCGAGCCGGAGGATGCGCTGCGGCTCGAGGCCGAACGGGCGGACGCCGAGGTCGGCTCCGCGCTCGAGCAGCGTGTCCCACATGTACTCGCCGTACGGCGAGGGGAAGTGCAGCTCGTAGCCGAGCTCGCCGACGAAGCCGATGCGCAGGATCAGGCACGGCACGCCGGCGACGCTCGCCTCCTTCGCGTCGAGGTAGGCGATGCCGTCGTTCGAGACGTCGGCGTCGGTCAGCCGCGCGAGGAGGTCCCGCGCGCGCGGGCCCGCGACGTTCACGGCTGCGAGCGCGCCGGTCACGTTGATGGTCTCGACGTCCAGGCCCCAGACGGCGTTCCACCACTCGAACCACTCGATGACCGTGTCGGCGCCGGTCGACGTCGTGGTCACGTAGAAGGTCTCGTCGTCGAGCCGGCCGATCGTCCCGTCGTCCATGATCCGGCCCGCGTCCGTCCCGAGCACGCCGTAGCGGATCCGGCCGACCTTCAGGTCGGCGAAGCGGTTCGGGTACAGCAGCTCGAGGAAGGCTGCGGCCTCGCGTCCGCGGACGAGCAGCTTGCCGAGCGTCGAGACGTCGATCAGCCCGACGGCCTCGTGGACATGGCGCGCCTCGCCGGCTGGATTCCCGTACGAGTGCGGTCGCCGCCACGCGCCCGTCCACATCATCGTCGCGCCGGCCTCCTCGTGGCGATGGTGGATCGAGGTGCGCTTCGCCGGCTCGTGGCCGCGCCCGGCGAGAAGGCCGAGCGAGACGGGCGCCCACGGGGGACGCGCCGTCGTCGTCCCGATCGTGCTCTCGTCCGTCTCCTGCTCGCGCGCGAACAACCGGATCGACGCCAGGTGGCAGAGCCG
>DASXTR010000118.1:0-17151 GCA_036505325.1 Gaiellaceae bacterium | reverse complement strand
CGCCGCGCAGCGCGAGGTCGAGGAACGCCGTCATGACCGCGTCGATCAGGGGGCCCGGCGTCGGTGCCGTGGTCCTCGAACGGTTCGTGATGTCCGTCCAGGTGCAGCGTCACCAGCGCCTTCGGCGGCGCGGCGGGCCGGAGTCGAGAACGAACGAGACGTCGGCGGGCTGCTCGACGACGTCGTCGAAGACCACGCCGCCGGGCGCCTCCTCGCTCGTGCGCGGAAAACACCGGCGCCGCGGCAACGCAGCCTGCGCGCACCCACGCCGTCAGCAGTCGCGTGAACCGCTGCGGGTGCCCGGAGAGGCCGTGCGCGAAGGCGACGAGCGGCGCGGGCTCGTCCGTTCCCCGGAAGGTGGACGTGCGTCGCGAGCGTGCGCCCGCGCGCATCGTCGACGAACGTCTCGAGCTGCAGCTAGAGCGACCGCTGGTAGGCGCGGAACGTCCACGTCGCGCACGCGGAGGTCCCCGCCGAGAGCGCGAACAGGAGCAGGAGGTACCAGCCGACCGAGCCCCACGACGTGCCCGGCAGGACGACCTCGCGCGCCGCCTTCACGCCCCAGTCGACCGGGTTGAACTTCGCCGCCGTCTGCATCCAGCCGGGCATCTGCGCCCGCGCGATCATCGTCGTCGACAGGAAGAGCAGCGGCAGACCGATGAAGTTCGCGACCGCGATCATCGTCGCCTCGCGCCGCGTCAGGAGCGCGATCGCCTGCGAGATGCCCGCGAACGCGCTGTTGACGAGAATCGCGGCGAGGATCACGACGAGCCAGCCGAGCGCGCCCGTGTGCACCCGCACGCCGAGCCCGAGCGCGACGACGAGGATCACGACCGCCTGGATGGCCGCGGTCAGCGCGGAGCGGACGATCTGCGACAGCACGATCGCGAACCGCGACGCGGGAGTGGCGAGGAAGCGCTCGACGACCTTGTGGTCGAGGTCCGTGATCATCGACATGCCGCTCCACGTCGCACCGAAGAACGCGTTCATGACGACGATCGCGGGTGCGAGGAACGTCACGTACGAGCCGGTGCCGAAGCCGCCGAGTCGCGTCACGTTCTTGAACAGCTGCCCGTAGAGCAGCAGCCAGACCATCGGCTGCACGAGCAGCAGGACGATCCAGATCGGCTCGCGCATGAGGTTCCGCGCCTGGCGGAGGATCATGAACCACGTGTCGCGGAGCGTGGTCATCCCGCGCGGTCCTCCGCGGCGAACTCGCGCCCGGTGAAGTGCAGGTACACGTCATCGAGCGACGGGCGCGAGAGCGACACCGACTCGACGCCGATGCCGGCGCCCTCGAGCGCGGAGATGATTCCCGGCAGCGCGCGGCCGCCGTTCTCGACGCGCGAGACGATCGTGCGTCCGTCGACGACCTGCTCGGGCGCGGCGCCGATGCCCGCGAGGACGTGCCTGGCGCGGTCGATCTGGCCGTTCGCGAGCTCGACGTGCACGGCGTCGCCGCGCAGGCCCGCCTTGAGCTCGGCGGGCGTCCCCTCGACCACGACCTTCCCCTGCGAGACGATCGCAAGCCGGTCGGCGAGCTGGTCGGCCTCCTCGAGGTAGTGCGTCGTGAGCAGGATCGTCAGCGCCTCCGCCTCGGCCAGGCGCGACACCTCGGTCCACATGGCGACGCGCGCCTCCGGATCCAGGCCGGTCGTCGGCTCGTCGAGGAACAGCACGCGCGGCCGGTGCACCAGGCCGAGCGCGATGTCGAGCCGCCGGCGCATGCCGCCGGAGTAGCCCTTCACGACGCGGTCGGCCGCGTCTGCGATTCCGACGAGCTCGAGGAGCTCCTGCACGCGCGCCCGGAGCTCGCGTCCGCGCATCCCCTGGACGCGGCCCTGGAGCATCAGGTTCTCGCGGCCCGTGCCGAGCTGGTCGACGCCCGAGTCCTGCGGGACGTAGCCGATCGTGCGGCGCACGGCGTTCGCCTCGCGCACGACGTCGTGGCCCGCGACCGCCGCGCGGCCGTCGTCGGCGAGCGTGAGGGTGACGAGGACGCGCACGGTCGTCGACTTCCCGGCGCCGTTCGGACCGAGCAGCCCGAACACCTCGCCTTCGCGTACGGAGAAGGACACGCCGTCGAGCGCCTGAACCTCGTGATAGCGCTTCCGGAGCCCGTCGGCGACGATCGCGTCCATCGGCTGCGAGGCTACCGGCGCCCGTTCGCCGTGTGCAAAAGAAGGCACGCAATTGTGACGAAGGCGTTGCACACGCGTCGCAGCCGAACGCGTACCGTTTCGGTAGGGGCGCTCGCGCCCCCCGTGGGGGTAGTCGGCCGCTGCGGCGGTTGCGCGTGCCGGCGAGGCGACTGCTGCCGCGGCGCAGCTAGAGTCCCGCGCCGTGGACCTTTACGAGTACCAGGGCAAGGAAGTCTTCAAGCGCTTCGGGATCCCGGTCTCGGAGGGGCGGCTGGCGACGACGCCCGACGAGGCGCGAATGGCTGCCGAGGAGCTGGGCGGACCCGTCGTCGTCAAGGCGCAGGTGCTGACCGGCGGGCGCGGCAAGGCCGGCGGCGTGAAGCTCGCCGAGAACGCGAAGGACGCGGAGCAGAAGGCGCGCGAGATCCTCGGCCTCGATATCCGGGGGCACGTCGTCCACAAGGTCTGGATCGAAACGGCGTCGGACATCGCGAAGGAGTACTACCTCTCGATCACCTTCGACCGCGGGACGAAGAAGCCGCTCTTCATGCTGACGACCCAGGGCGGCGTCGAGATCGAGCAGGTCGCCGAGGAGAACCCCGACGCGCTCGCGCGGCTCCACGTGGACGCGCTCGAGGGCTTCCAGCCGTACCAGGGACGGCGGCTGATCTACGGCGCGGGCATCGACGATCCGGGCGAGCAGAAGCAGGTGCTCGACATCATCGGGCGGCTGTACCGCTGCTTCGTCGAGACGGACGCGATGCTCTGCGAGATCAACCCCCTGATCGTCACGCCCGACGGGCAGGTGAAGGCGCTCGACTCGAAGTTCACGGTCGACGACTCGGCGCTCTACCGCCATCCCGACATCGCCGGTTGGCGCGACACGAGCGCAGCGGAACCCCTCGAGGCGCTCGCGCGCGAGAAGGGCGTGACGTACGTGAAGCTCGACGGCGAGGTCGGGATCCTGGGCAACGGCGCCGGGCTCTCGATGTCGACCGTCGACGTCGTGGTCGTCGCCGGCGGCCGGCCCGCGAACTTCTGCGACCTCGGCGGCGGTGGCTCGGCGCAGGGCGTCGTCGACGCGCTCGAGGTGATCACGCGCGACGCGCAGGTCAAATCGATCTTCTTCAACATCTTCGGCGGCATCACCCGCTGCGACGAGGTCGCGCGCGGGATCCTCGAGGCGCTCGAACGCATCGAGATCAACGTGCCGATCGTCGTTCGGCTGGACGGCACGAACGCCGAGGAGGGGCGGAAGATCCTCGCCGACGCGGCACCGACGGACCTGTACGTCGAGCCGACGATGCTCGATGCGGCCAGGCGCGCGGTGGAGTTGGCCGCATGAGCAACGTCTGGGACGATCGCGCGGACGCGTACCGCACGTCGGTGACGCACGCGACCGATGCTGACCTCGACATCGTCGTCGAGCTCTGCAACCCGCACGAGGGTGTGAAGATCCTCGACGTTGCGACGGGCGGCGGCCACGTCGCCCGGCGACTCCGCGAGGAGGGCGCCGAGGTCGTGACGCTCGACCCTTCGCCCGGAATGCAGCCGGACGTGGTCGCGTCCGCGGAGAGCATCCCGTTCGCGGACGGCTCGTTCGACGTGGTGGTGACGCGGATCGCGCCGCATCATTTCCAGGACATGGGCGCCGCGCTCGGAGAGATCGTGCGCGTCTCGAACCGCCTCGTCGTGATCGAAGACACGCTCTACAGCTCGGAGGAGCACGAAGAGGCCGAGAAGTTGCGCGACCCGACGCACGTCCGGTCGTACTCCGAGGAGGAGTGGCGCGACATGCTCGTCGACGCGGGCCTCGAGATCGAGCAGGTCCTCTACTTCGAGAAGATCCACGACGTCGAGGACTGGCTCGCGCGTACCGGCTGCACCGGTGAGGCCTCGGAGCGCGTGCGCGAGTTGCTGCGTCCCGACTCGAGCGAGGACGGCAGGACGTTTCGCGACACGAAGATCATCCTCAAGGCCAGGAAGTCACAAAGATAAGTGCGCTCTCTGACCACCACCCGATACTGGAACGCGTAGCGTGGCGATCATCGTCGACACGGACACGAGGCTCGTCGTCCAGGGCTTGACGGGTTCCGAGGGGCGGTTCCACGGGCTGCGGAACCGCAACTACGGCACGAACGTCGTCGCCGGCGTCACGCCCGGCAAGGGCGGGCAGGACGTCGAAGGCATCCCCGTCTTCAACACGGTCGCCGAAGCGGTCACGGAGGCCGGGGCGAACACGACGCTCATCTTCGTGCCGGCGCGCTTCGCGGCCGATGCGATCTACGAGGCGGTCGACGCCGGGATCAGCGCCGTCATCTGCATCACCGAGCACGTGCCGGCGCACGAGATGCTGCGCGTCTACACATACATCCGCCCGAAGGGCGTGACGATGATCGGCCCGAATTGCCCCGGCGTGCTGTCGCCGGGGAAGGCGAACGTGGGGATCATCCCGGCCGAGATCTTCACACCCGGCAAGATCGGGCTCGTTTCCCGTTCCGGGACGCTCACGTACCAGATCGGACACGAGCTGACGCAGCTCGGCCTCGGCAACTCGACGATCGTCGGGATCGGCGGCGACCCCGTCGTCGGGTCGTCGTTCATCGACGTGCTGGAGAAGTTCAACGTCGATCCGGAGACCGAGTACGTCGTGCTCGTCGGCGAGATCGGCGGCGACGAGGAGGAGAAGGCCGCGCGCTGGATCTCCGAGCACATGCAGAAGCCGGTGTTCTCGTACATCGCCGGTTTCTCGGCGCCGCCGGGGAAGACGATGGGCCATGCGGGCGCGATCATCTCCGGCTCGTCCGGCACGGCGCCGGCGAAGAAGGAGGCGCTCGAGGCGGTGGGCATCACCGTGGGGACGACGCCGACCGAGGTCGCCCAGCTCGTCGCCGAGCGCGCCCGCTAGCTCGAGCTCGCCTCCGCGAGAAGTTCCACATTCGTCACAGACGCGACACCCACGCGTGACGACATTTCTGCGACGCTTCCGGAAGGGGCGCCGCCGCCCCCGTCGGGGCGCAGGACGCGGCGGGTGGCGGCGCGCGGTCCGGCGAGGTGCCGGGGCGTCGCGGCGCGAAGGAGGTAGGTGCTTGACCAATACCCATAGGGGGTATACTTTGGCGAGCCATGAACGACACCGTCACCTACACCGTCCCCGGCATGAGCTGCGAGCACTGCCGGGCCGCCGTGACCGAAGAGGTCTCGGCAGTCGCGGGCGTCGACGCCGTCGACGTCGATCTCGACACGAAGCTCGTCACGGTTCGCGGGACGAATCTCGACGACGCACGCCTGCGGGACGCGATCGAGGAAGCAGGGTACGAGGCCGCATGAGGCGGCGCTTGCGACGCCGTCTTCAGGACGCGCGGGTCTCCCGCGCGTCCGTCTGCGTCGCCCGACCGGGAAGGCCGGCATGCGACGCAGCGGCATGACGGGCCGCGCTCGCGTCGCGATCTTCGCGGCCCTGCTCGCGGCCGTCTTCGCAGCCTCGGCGGGCCTCGGCGCGGCGGTCGGCCCGTTCGACCGCGGGAGCCCGGCCGAGGCCCACGGCGGCCACGACGCGTCGGCGCCCGTAGACGGTACGACGGGCCTCGCCCTCGCCGCGAACGGCTTCCGCCTCGCCCTGGAGCGCCACACCCTTCCAGCTCGCGCGCCGGCGGAGCTCGCATTCCGCATCCTCGACACGCGCGGCGAGCCCGTGCACGACTTCGACGTCGCGCACGAGCGGCGGCTGCACCTGATCGTCGCGCGGCGCGACCTGACCGGGTTCCTGCACCTGCATCCGCGGCTCGATCGTGACGGGACCTGGCGTGCACGGGGGCTTCGGCTCGAGCCGGGCGCCTACCGCGTCTTCGCAGACTTCGTCTCCGGAGGGGAGAAGACGGTGCTCGGCGCCGATCTCGCGGTCGCCGGAGCGTGGTCGCCGTCGTCCCTCCCGGGCGCCCGGCAGATCGCGACCGCAGGCCCCTACGCGGTCGAGCTCACGCGAACGCGCTACGCGGCGGAGGACGAGCAGGCGCTCTCCTTCACCGTCAGGCGCGACGGCCGCGCCGTGGCACCCGGGCGCTACCTCGGCGCGCGTGGCCACCTCGTCATCCTGCGCGACGGCGACCTCGCCTACCTCCACGCGCACGCCGACGCGGACGCGCTCGAGTTCGAGACGACGTTCCCGACGCCCGGCCGGTACCGCGCGTTCCTGCAGTTCGTCGACGGCGGCACCGTTCGCACGGTCGCGTTCACGCTGGAGGCCGAATGAGCGTCCGGCACCTCGACCTGCCGCTCGAGGGAATGACGTGCGCGTCCTGCGCGATTCGCGTCGAGAAGAAGCTGAACAAGCTCGACGGGGTCGCGGCCACGGTCAACTTCGCCACCGAGACTGCGAGCGTCGAGTTCGACGCCGCGCACGTGCAGCCGGAGGATCTCGCCGCGGCGGTCGAGGCGGCCGGCTACCGCGCCGTCCTGCGCGAGGAGACCGAGGAGACACACCCGGACGACCCCGTACGCGATGCGCGGCGCCGCCTGCTCGTCTCGCTCGTGCTTGCGCTCCCCGTGCTCGCGCTCGCGATGGTTCCTCCGCTCCAGTTCGACAACTGGCAGTGGCTCGCGCTCCAGCTCGCGACCCCGGTCGTGCTCTGGGGCGGCTGGCCGTTCCACCGCGCGGCGGCGCTCAACCTGCGCCACGGCGCCGCGACGATGGACACCTTGATCTCGGTCGGCACGCTCGCCGCCCTCGGCTGGTCGGTCGCCGCGCTCTTCTTCTTCGGCGCGGGCGACAACGAGATGCGCATGCCGTTCGAGCTCAGCCTGGGTGCGCACGGGGCCGAGATCTACCTCGAGGTGGCGGCGGCCGTGACCGTCCTGGTCCTCGTGGGGCGGTATCTCGAGATCCGCGCCAGGGGCCGGGCGGGCGAGGCGCTCCGCTCGCTGCTCGAGCTCGGTGCGAAGGAGGCGCGCGTTCTCCGCGGGAGCGAGGAAGTGCTCGTCCCCGTCGACGAGCTGCGCGCGGGCGACGTGTTCGTCGTGCGTCCGGGAGAGAAGATCGCGACGGACGGCGTCGTCGTCGACGGCGCCTCGGCCGTCGACCAGGCGCTGCTCACGGGTGAGTCCGTGCCGGTCGAGGTCGCCCCCGGATCGGAGGTCGCGGGCGCGACGATCAACACCTACGGGCGCCTCGTCGTGCGCGCGACGCGCGTCGGCGCCGAGACGGCGCTCGCGCAGATCGCACGGCTCGTCGCGCAGGCGCAGGGCGGCAAGGCGCCGGTGCAGCGGCTCGCCGACCGCGTGTCTGCGGTCTTCGTCCCGATCGTGATCGCGGTCGCCGCGGCGACGCTCGGGTTCTGGCTCGGCGCGGGCGCGACCGGGGGGTACGCGTTCAGCGCAGCCGTCGCGGTCCTGATCATCGCGTGTCCGTGCGCGCTCGGCCTCGCGACGCCGACGGCGCTCATGGTCGGCACGGGCCGCGGCGCGCAGCTCGGGATCCTGATCAAGGGCCCGGAGATCCTCGAGAGCACGCGGCGCATCGACACGGTCGTCCTGGACAAGACCGGCACCGTCACCGAGGGGCGCATGGAGCTCGTCGACGTCGTGCCGCAGAACGGCGCGGCCCGCGCCGAGATCCTCAGGCTCGCGGGAGCGGTCGAGGCCGCCTCCGAGCATCCGATCGGGCAGGCCGTCGCACGCGCCGCGCGGGCCGAGCTCGGCCCGCTTCCGCGCGTGGACGGCTTCCGCAACGTCCCGGGCCGCGGCGTCGTCGGCACGGTCGAGGGACGCGAGGTGCGGATCGACCGCCTGATCGTCGCGTGGGACGGCGAGCCGCGCGCGACGCTCGTCGTGCGCGACACCGTCAAGCCGACGAGCGCCGAAGCCGTCGCCGGCCTGCGGGCGCTCGGGCTCGAGCCGGTGCTGCTCACGGGCGACGCCGACGAGACGGCGCGGGCCGTCGCCGCCGAGGTAGGGATCGACAACGTGCGCGCCGAGGTGCTGCCGCACGAGAAGGCGGCCGAGGTGAAACGCCTGCAGGACGAGGGCCGCGTCGTGGCGATGGTCGGCGACGGCGTCAACGACGCGCCCGCGCTCGCGCAGGCCGACCTCGGCATCGCCCTGGGCACCGGCACTGACGTCGCGATCGAGGCCAGCGACCTCACCCTCGTCTCCGGCGACCTCCGCGCGGCGGTCGACGCCGTCCGCCTCTCGCGCCGGACGCTGCGGACGATCAAGGGCAACCTCTTCTGGGCGTTCGCGTACAACGTCGCCGCGATCCCGCTGGCGGTCGCCGGCGAGCTCAACCCGATTCTGGCGGCGGCCGCGATGGCCTTCTCCAGTGTCTTCGTCGTCACCAACAGCTTGCGCCTTCGGCGCTTCAGGAGCGTGAGATGACCCACGGTTACACCGAGAACAAGGACGCGCTGATCAAGCGCCTGCACCGCATCGAGGGCCAGGTGCGCGGCATCGAGCGGATGGTCGAGGACGACCGCTACTGCGTCGACATCCTGACGCAGATCGGCGCCGTCTCGACCGCGCTCGAGAGCCTCGCGTTCCGGATCCTCGACGACCACGTCAACCACTGCGTCAGCGGCGCGATCGCTTCGGGTGACAAGGCCGACGCGGCCGAGAAGGCCCAGGAGCTCCTCCAGGCGGTGCACCGGTTCGCGCGGACTCGCTGAACCGGCTCGCCTTCAGCGCGACCGTCCACTGCCTGACCGGTTGCGCGATCGGCGAGATCCTCGGCCTCGTGCTGGCGACGTGGTGGGGATGGGGCAACTTCGCGTCGATCGTCCTTGCGATCGCGCTGGCGTTCCCCTTCGGGTACTCGCTGACGCTGCTGCCGCTCGTGCGCGGCGCGGTGCCGTTGCGCCGCGCACTGACGCTGGCGTTCGCGTCGGACACGCTCTCGATCACGGTGATGGAGATCGTCGACAACGCGATCGTGCTCGCGGTGCCCGGAGCGATGGCCGCAGGGCTCGCCGACGTGACGTTCTGGTGGGCGCTCGCCCTCGGTCTCGCGCTCGCGTTCGTGGCGGCGTTTCCGGTCAACCGCTGGCTGATCGCACGCGGGCGCGGCCATGCCGTCTTGCACGCGCAGCACGCCTGAACCGTTCCTTTACCGCCGCTTCCTAGACTCGGGCCATGGTTCGGGCCGCCGTGCTCGCACTGCTCGCGCTCGCGCCCGGAATGCACGTCACCGGTACGGTGCGCGGCCACACGGGCGCGGCGGCCGCGTCGCGCGCGCCGAGCGCGGTCGCGTTCTTCACGCCTCGCGAGGGAGTGCTCGGGTTCCCGGACGGACTGCTGCTTCGCACCGCCGACGGCGGGCGGACCTGGACGCACGGCCGCAGCACGCCGTTTGCGGCTGCGGACGTCGTCGTCGCGAGGCGGACGGCGTTCGCCGTCCACGGCCGGACGCTCCTGCGCACGACCGACGCCGGTCGCTCGTGGCGGCGCGCCGCCACGCTGCCGTTCCCCGGCAGGATCGACTTCGCCGATGCCCGGCACGGCTGGCTCGACGGCCGGCGCGGCCTGCGCGCGACCTCCGACGGCGGCCGCTCGTGGCGGTCGCTGCGGACGCCGTGCGGCCCGTACGACAGCGTCCACGTGGCTCTCGCAGACGGCGCGATCGGGTTCGCGCTCTGCGGCGGCCAGCCGGCGACGATCGAACAGCAGAAACGTCTCTACGCAACGATTGACGGCGGCCGCACGTGGCGGTTGCGCGCGTCCGCTCGCATGCCGTCGGCGGGGCATGCGGCCGGACTCGTGTTTCGCGATGCGCTGCACGGCGCGGTGATCGCGAATCGCGTGGGCGTATATGCGACCGTCGACGGCGGTCTCCACTGGCGCACCGCGCTCTTCACCGACGACGGGCCGTTCGTGGCGGCCGTCGCGTGGCCGTCGGCACGGACGCGATACGCGCTGCTGTCGGACGGCGAGCTCGCGCGGCAGGACGGCGCGCGTGGGCGGTGGCGGCTCGTGTACCCGCACACGCTGCCGCAGCCGAACGTCTTCGCGTTCGCCGACGACCTGCGCGGCGTCGGCGCTGGGCGCGCCGGTCTCGTCTACGACCCCGGGGCAGTCGTCGCGACCGTCGACGGCGGCCGGACGTGGCGTGCGCGCGGTCGCATCGCCGGCGTGGATTCCGTGTCGCAGCTCATTCGGGTCTCGCGCGCGGGTCTCTACGCCGTCGCGCTCGCACACCGCTCGAGCGGCGAGCTCCTCTACCGGTCGCGCGACGACGGGCGCAGCTGGGTTCGCGTCGGCACGCCTGCGGGCGCGCGCTTTTTCAACGTCGCTTTCGCGAGTCCCGAGCACGGGGTCCTCGGCGACGACCGGCGTCGCCTGTACGCGACCGGCGACGGCGGCCGTTCGTGGCGGGTCGTTTCGAGAGCGATCGGCCAGAGCGTGCTCGCGTTCGGCCAGCCGCACGTCGGGTACGCGCTCTTCGACCAGACGCTGTACCGCACGCGGGACGGTGGAGCTCACTGGCGCGTGCTCGCGACGCCGCTTCGGCCACTCAGCATCGAGACGCTCGGCGCGTCGCACGCGTGGATCGTCGCCGCGCCGCCGTGCTCCCACCCTCGGCCCAACTGCGCGGGCGCGATCTTCCGCACGCGCGACGGCGGCCGCAGCTGGCAGCGGATCTCGTTGAACATGATCCCGGCCGCGAGCGAGCTCGACTTCGTCAGCGCACGCGTCGGCTACGCGAAGGACCCGTGGACCGGCCTGTACCGCACGCGCGACGGCGGCCGCACGTGGCGCTACGTGCGGCCCGCGGCGCCCTAGACTCGTGGCGTGTTCCAGCCGGAGCTCGAGGCGCAGCCGCCCGGGGAACGGACGGTGCTCCAGCGCGAGCGCTTGCGCGCGCTGCTCGCACGCCTCGGCCGCGACGCGGACACGCCGCTCGCCGAGCTCCCGTTCACGACGAAGTCGCAGCTCCGCGACACGTACCCGTTCGGGATGCTCGCCGTCCCGCTCGAGGAGACCGTCCGTGTGCACGCCTCCTCGGGCACGCGCGGGAAGCCCACGATCGTCGCGTACACGGCGCACGACGTCGACGTGTTCGCCGACGTCAACGCACGCGCGATCGCGTGTGCGGGCGGACGTGCGGCGGACGTGCTGCACGTGGCGTACGGCTACGGGCTCTTCACGGGCGGGCTCGGCCTCCACTACGGCGGCGAGCGGCTCGGCGCGACCGTCGTCCCCGCCTCGGGCGGCAACACGGCGCTCCAGCTCCAGCTGCTCGAGGACCTCGGAGCGGCCGGCCTGTGCTGCACGCCGTCGTTCGCGCTCCTGCTCGCGGAGCGGCGGCGGCCGGGCGACGGGATCCGGCTGCGGTACGGCGTCTTCGGCGCCGAGCCGTGGTCGGAGGCGATGCGCGAGAAGCTCGAGGACGCGTGGGGGATCGACGCGTGCGACATCTACGGGCTGTCGGAGGTGGGCGGGCCAGGCGTCGCCGCCGAGTGCCGCGAGGGCAAGGGCGCGCTGCACGTCTTCGACGACCACTTCCTGCCGGAGATCGTCGACCCCGAGACGGGTGAGCCGACCGACGGGCTCGGCGAGCTCGTGCTGACGACGCTGACGCGGGAGGCGCTCCCGGTCGTCCGGTACCGCACCGGCGATATCACGCGCTTCGTCGACGGTGAGTGCGCGTGCGGCCGCACGCACCGGCGGATCGCGCGCCTCAGCGGCCGCGTCGACGACATGCTGATCGTGCGCGGCGTCAACGTCTTCCCGAGCGAGATCGAGGACGTCGTGCTGGAGCACCCTGCGCTCGGCGGTCAGTACGCGATCGTCCTCGACCGCCGCACGCCCATGACGAACCTCGAGGTGCGAGCCGAGCTGCGCGAAGCGGAAGAGCCGGAGCCGGTCGAGGCCGACCTCCGCCGCCGCCTCGAGGAGCGTCTGCGCGTCCGCACCGACGTCTACGTCCTGGCTCCGGGCACGCTCCCGCGCCAGGAGACCGGCAAGGCGCGGCGCGTGTGGGAGCGGCTGGACGACCGCGACCCGCTCGAGCCCGTGTAACAGAAGTCACGGTTTCGGCACGAAGCCGTTTCCCACGTGTGACGGAATTTCTGCGACGCTTCCGGAAGGGGACTCGCGTGCCCCCCGGAGGGGGCGACAACCGCGAGTAAGGTCTCGGCGTGCGCGCGTTCGTGACCGGCGGGACGGGGTTCGTCGGCCGCCGGCTCGTTGCACTTCTGCGCGCGCGCGGCGACGTCGTGGTCGCGCTCGTGCGCTCGCCCGCGCGCGCCGAAGGGCTCGATGCCGAGCTCGTCGAGGGTGACCTCTCCTCGCGCGAACGACTCTCCGCGGCGATGGCCGGCGCGGACGCCGTGTTCCACCTCGCAGCGGACTACCGGATCGGCATTCCGCCGCGCGAGCGTGCCGCGATGCACGAGGCCAATGTGCGCGGCACCGAGAACGTGCTCGACGCTGCGCGCGATGCCGGCGTGGCGCGCACCGTGTATGTGTCGACCGTCAACGCGTTCGGCAACACGCGCGGCGAGATCGTCGACGAGACGTACGAGCGGCCGGGCGGCGACTTCGTCTCCGAGTACGACCGCACGAAGTGGCTCGCGCACCGCGCGGCGCGGGAGAGGATCGATCGCAGCGACCCGATCGTGATCGTCCATCCGGGCGTGATCTACGGTCCTGACGACCGGTCGGAGATCGGCGGCCAGCTCGAGCGCGCGGCGCGCGGGAAGCTGCTCTTCGTCTCGTTCGGAGCGCTCGGCTTCAATGCGGTGCACGTCGACGATGTCGCCGCCGGGATCCTGCTCGCGCACGACCGCGGTCGGCTCGCCGAGGCGTACGTCCTCGGCGGCGAGATCACGACGATGCGCGACGCGGTGCGCGGGTCGGCCGCCGCCGCCGGGAAGCGGCCGCCTCGGATCACGATGCCGACGGCGCTGATGCGACCGCTCGTGCCGGTCGGGCCGCTTGTCGGGCGGGTGACGGGGACCTCCCCGAACCTCAAGGAGCTGATCTCGGCGAGCGACGGCGTCACGTACTGGGCGCGCGACGACAAGGCGCGTCGCGAGCTCGGCTACGACCCGCGGCCGCTCGCAGCCGGGCTCGCCGACACGTTCGGTCGGTAGGCTGGCCTCATGGCGACGATCTCCTTCGCCCGAGGGATCCCAGCGCCCGAGTGCCTGCCCGTCGAGGAACTGGCCGACTGCGCGCGCGCGGCGCTCGAGCGCGACGGTCGCACGATCCTCTCCTACGGGCCGTCGCCCGGCTACGCCCCGCTGCGGGAGTGGATCGCCGAGCGCCACGGCGTCGACCCCGCACGGGTCTTCCTGACGAACGGCTCGCTGCAGGGATTCGTCTTCCTCGCGCAGCGGCTCGCGCCCGGGCGCCGCGTGCTCGTCGAGCGCCCGACATACGACCGCCCGCTGAAGATCCTGCGCGAGCTCGGCGCCGACGTCGTCCCGCTGGCGATGGACGACGAAGGGCTCGACCCCGACGCTCTCGAGGCGGCACTGCGCGACGGTGAGGCGCCCGCGTTCCTGTACACGATCCCGACGTTTCAGAACCCGAGCGGACGGACGCTCTCGACCGAGCGGCGCCGGCGGATCGTCGAGCTCGCGGCCGAGCGCGACCTGCTCGTGCTCGAGGACGACCCGTACGGGCTCGTGCGCTTCGACGGCGAGCCGTTGCCGTCGCTGTTCGAGCTCTCGGAGAGGCGGATCGCGTACAGCTCGTCCTTTTCGAAGACGATCGCGCCGGGTCTGCGCGTGGGGTGGTTCGTCCTTCCCGAGGAGCTCGCGCGCGCCGTCGAGGCGACCGCCACAGCGACGTACATCACACCGGTCCTGCTCGGCCAGGCGACGGTGCACGAGTTCGTGTCGCGTGGGAGGTTCGAGCCGAACCTCGAGCGCGTCCGCGGTCTCCTGGGGTCGCGCCGGGACGCGATGCTCGCCGCGCTCGAGCGGGAGCTGCCGGCGGCGCACTGGTCGCGGCCCGACGGCGGGTACTTCGTGTGGCTCGAGCTACCCGGCCCCGTCGAGACGGCGGAGGCCGGCGGCGTGACGTTCGTCCTCGGCACCGACTTCGGGGGCGCGCCGACCGAGGTGCGCCTCGCGTACAGCTTCGTGTCGCCGGACGAGATCGCCGAGGGCGTCGCGCGGCTAGCCGCCGCGCTGCCGGTGACGGTGTAGCTGCGAGAGCGGCACGCCCCCGGCCAGTCCGGCGAGCAGCGAGAGCAGGATCACCCAGATCAGCGACGTGCGCGTGCTCGTGCCGAGCCCCAGCAGGCGCCCAGAGGGCGGGCTGGAAGTCCTGACGACCCTCTTCGAGGCGGCGAGGGAGATCGCGCCGTCCGCCCACGGCGCTCTCTCGTTACGCGACTGCGCCGGCCGAAACCGGCACAGTTGCCGGACGGGCGACGAGGCGCGGCTGGCGGGGCGGCTGGAGCATGCGGCCCGCGACGCGGAACGTCGGACAGGGACGCTCGAGGGCGAGCGCGCAAAGGCCCTGGCGACGGAAGTAACAGTCGTCGCACGTCGGTCCTGGCTGGGTCATGGCCTGCCTCGGGGATCGGGGACACTGGGCGCAACGACGAAGGATCCTACGGTCGCGCCGGGTGCGATCAAGGCTTGCCCGGCGGGAAAACACGCATTTTCCGATAAGTTAGAATCTGCCGAAATCTTGTGTTATCTATTGCCGCTGGGGCAAGGTTGCCAGGGTGCGCAACACCTGTGGAAAAGTCTCCACAGCGACGATCCGAAGCCCCTTCGCGTACCGCTTGGCCTCGCGTGCGTTCTCCCCAGCCGGCACGAAGAAGACGTCCACACCGGCCTTGCGCGCCCCGATCGTCTTCTGCTTCAGCGCGCCGACGGGCCCGACCCGCCCGTCGAGGAAGATCTCGCCCGTCGCCGCGATCTTGTGGCCGCGGTCGACGTCGCGGCCGAGCTCCTCCATCAGGTCGAGCGCGAACGCGACGCCGGCCGATGGTCCGCCCACGTTGCCCGCGTCGATCCGCACGTGCACCGGCAGCCGGATGTCGAACTCGGGCTCGAGCAGCACCCCGACGACGGCCCGTTTCGACCCGTGCCCGGCGGCGACCGTCTTGATCTCGACGGTGTGCAGGCCGTCGCTCCGGCGGACCGCGAAGCGCACCACGTCGCCGGCCTTGCGCCCGCGCATCGCCCGGAAGACGTCGAGCGGCGAGCGCACGCGCTTCCGGGCGATCGCCACGATCACGTCCGTCGGCTGCAGCTTCCCGACGGCAGGACGGCCGGGCTCCACCGCGGCGACGAGCGCGCCTGTCTGCCGCGCGACGACCTTGCGCCCGAGCGCGCGCAGCGCGACGGCCGCGGCGACCTGCTGGGAGCGGCGCATCTCACGCAGGTCGAGCTGACGCCGCTGCGCCTCGTCCACGCCCGGCGGCACGACCTCCTGCGGCGGCCGCAGGTCGGCGCCCTCGTGCAGGCCGCCGAGCAGACGCTCGAGGATCGAGGCTTTGCGCACGATCACGTCGACGAAGTAGATGCCGCCGGGCGGCGGCGGGTCGTGGCCGCCCTGCACCGTGACGAGGGGCGCGACCGGGTGCGCCTTGTCGGGGAGGAAGATGTACTCGTTCGAAGGGAAGACCCAGAGCGCCAGCGTGACGGCGAGGAGGACGACGCCGGTCGTGACGAGGCGGCCGGGCGTGAGCAGCTTCACAGGAGCCCGCGCGAGATGCCGCCGTCGACGACGACGGTCGTTCCGGTGACGTACCTCGCGCGGTCGGACGCGAGGAAGCAGACGACGTCGCCGAATTCGCGCGGAGTGCCGAGCCGCCCGAGCGGGATCTGGCCGATGACGTCGGGGCCCGGGCCGCTCTCGCCGTAGAGCTCCTGCATGCGCGGCGTGTCGATGCGGCCCGGCGCGACGCAGTTGACGGTGATCCCCTTCGGGCCCAGCTCGCGCGAGAGTGTCTTCGCCCAGCCCGTGACGCCGGGGCGCAGCGTGTTCGAGAGCGCGAGGTGCGAGACCGGCTCCTTGACCGCGCTCGACGTGATGCAGAGCACGCGGCCCGCCGCGCTGCGCTCGAGGTACGGCAGGCACTCGCGAACGAGCCGGACCGGCGGGACGAGGACGAGCCGGAACGCCTCCTCGAGCGACTCGTCCGTGATGTCGGCCGCCGTGCCGGGCGGCGGGCCGCCGCCGTTCCACACGACGACGTCGATGCCGCCGAATGCTCCGACGGTGCGCTCGACGAGCCGCTCGAGATCGGCGCCGCTCGAGACGTCGCCGTCGACCGCGAGTGCTCCGAGCCGCTCCGCCTCGCGCCCCAGCACGTCGGGGCGGCGCGAGAACATCGCGACGTTCGCGCCTTCCTCCGCGAGCGCCTCGGCGCTCGCGAGCCCGAGCCCGGAGGAGGCGCCGCAGACGATCGCGGTCCGGCCGGTCAGTCCGAGGTCCACGAGCCGGGACGGTAGCGGCCGCCGGCCGCCGCCCGCCGAAGTGGCTACACGCTCCGCGCCCGGCGGCCCTGGCTCTGTCTTGGCGCCACGGCGAGCCTCAGTGCGTGCCGCAGCTCCCGGACGGAGGCGAGGTGAGCGGCCGCGGGCGCGTCGAGGTGCTGCTCGAGACGCCTGAACGCCACGACGACCGCGGGCCAGCCGCGATCCGCGAGGCGCTTCCCCTTTGCCGTCAGCACGAGTTGGTACGACGGGCCGTCCGCCGGGTTCGCGACCTTGCGCACGTCACCGCGCTCGACGAGCCGACGGACGTAGTCGCGGATCGTCGTCGCGGGCATGCCCGTCTCGGCCGCAAGATCGCCCGGCGTGACGGGCTGCAGCGCGTAGACCCAGCCGAGGAACGAGAAGAGCTCGGGCGGCACGCCGACGGCTTCCAGCTCCTCGTTCCGCGGGCGCCGCGGCAGCCGGGTCCTCTGCTCCGGCACCGAGGCTCATGCTCCCATACGACATGGCGGCGAGGGGCTCGGTCGTCTACATCGCCGACGGGCTGCGCCATCAGGTGCTGCGCTACGACGTGAAGACGCGTCGCCTCGCAGTGTTCGCCGGAACGGGTCGCA
>DASXTR010000117.1:0-5290 GCA_036505325.1 Gaiellaceae bacterium | reverse complement strand
GGAAGGCGGCGCCGAGCGTCGGCCGCCCCGGCAGCCCGAACGCCGTGTTCGATGCGCCGCACGTCATGTTCACGCCGAGCTCCTCGCGGATCAGCCGCACGGTCTCGACGAACGACGTCACCGCACGCGGCTCCGCGCCGACCGGCATCGCGAGCGGGTCGATCACGACGTCCTCCGCCGGGATCCCGTGGTCGCCGGCGGCGGAGACGATCTTCCTCGCGATCGCGAGCCGGTCCTCCGGATCGATGCGGATCTCGTCGTCGTTCGCGAGCCCGATCACGGCAGCGCCGTGCTTCGCGACGAGCGGCAGGATCGCCTCGAGCCGCTCGTCCTCGCCGGTCACGGAGTTGACGAGCGCCTTCCCCTCGTACGCCGCGAGACCGGCCTCGAGCGCCTCGATCACGGACGAGTCGATGCAGATCGGCTGCTCCGTCAGCGACTGCACGAGCGGAATCGCCCGCGCCATCAGCCCGATCTCGTCGGCCAGCGGATCGCCGACGTTCACGTCGAGCATGTCGGCCAAGCCCTGCTCGGCCACGTCGAGCTCGAGCTGCGAGAGGTCGCCGTTCTGCAGCTGCGCCTGGAACGCCTTGCGCCCGGTCGGGTTGATCCGCTCGCCGATGATGCAGAACGGCAGGTCAGGCCCGATGAGGACGGTCCTAGACCGCGACTGGAGTTCGGTAACCACTCGATTCCCTTTCGACGCGTGTGGGGATGCGGAGCTCGCGGCAGAGGCGCGCGATGCCCGCCTCGCGCCGGAAGCTGATCAGGTGCAGGCCGGCGACGCCGGGCTGCGCGAGCGCGTGCGCGGCGAGCTCGAGCCCGTACTGGAAGCACGCCTCCTCGGGGTCGGCCGCCCGCTCGATGCGCTCGATCGCCTCGTGCGGGACGGAGATTCCCGGCACGTGCTCGTCGACGTAGCGGAGCGCAGCCGGCGACCGGACGAGGCAGATCGACGGCAGGAGCGCCGCCTCGTCGGCGAGCCCCTCCGCGACCGCCGCGGCCATGAAGCGCTCGAGCAGAGCCGGTTCGAAGCAGAGCTGCAGCTGGAAGAAGCGTGCGCCCGCGCGCACCTTTTTCAACGCGCGGTCGACGCGGTACTCGAACGGCGGCGCGCCCGGGTTCTCGACCGCGCCGAGGAAGAGCTTCGGCGCGGGGTCGATCTCGCGGCCGGAGAGGTAGCGGCCGGCGGCCATGCCGCGCGCCATGGCGAGCAACTGGATGCTGTCGAGGTCGAACACGCGCCTCGCCTCGGGCTCGTCGCCCGCCGTGACGTCGTCGCCGGTGAGGCAGCAGATGTTCTCGATCCCGTGCAGTGCGGCGCCGGCGATGTCGGCTTCCAGCGCGAGCCGGTTGCGGTCACGGCAGACGAGCTGCATCACCGACTCCATGCCGAGCAGCTGGAGCGCGATCGCGACGGCGACCGGCGACGCGTGCGCGTGCGCGGCGGTGTTGTCGGTCGCGTTGACGGCGTCGACGTACGGCTCGAAGGGCTCGAACCGCTCGCGCACTGCCTCGAGGCCGCCGGCGTTCACCGTCAGGAGCTCCGCGGTGACGACGAAGCGCCCCGCGCGCAGCGCGTCCTCAAGCCTCGACATTCCACCCGGACGGCGTCTGCTTGTCGCGCCCGGTGAGCAGGTTGCGCCACGATGACGTCCCCCACAGGCGGTTGTCGACCGGCGGGCGCAGGTGGTCGAACTCGTCCCGCCACGGCAGCCTGCGCGAGCGCTCGTAGCCTTTCAGCCACACGCAGCGCATCTCCGGCTTCACCTCGCAGCCGCCGTCGGGGCGCACGCCGCCGCACGGGCCGTTGCGCAGCAGCTTCGGGCAGTTCATCGGGCACGTCAGCCCCGTCGAGTGCAGCACGCACTGTCCGCACATCCGGCAGCCGAAGACCGGCCCCTTGACCGCTTTTTCGACGAGGGCGAGCGGCTTCATGCCTAGGCCGGGACAGCAGCAGATGCGTTTCGGCGGCGCTCGATGAGGTCCTTCGCCATGCGGACGGCGGTCGAGGCGTCGGCCGCGTAGCCGTCGGCGCCGACCGCGTCGGCGTACTCCTGCGTCACCGGCGCGCCGCCGACCATCACGATCACCTCGTCGCGCAGCCCGGCCTTCTCGAGCGCGTTGATGTTCGCCTTGAACATCGGCATCGTCGTCGTCAGGAAGGCCGAGAAGCCGACGATGTCGGGCTCGTGCTCGGCCACCTGCTCGACGAACTTCTCGGGCGCAACGTTGACGCCGAGGTCGTGCACGGTGAAGCCGGCACCCTCGAGCATGATGTTGACGAGGTTCTTGCCGATGTCGTGGACGTCGCCTTTGACGGTGCCGATCACGAACGTGCCGATCGGCTTCGCGCCCGTCTCGGCGAGGAGCGGGCGCAGGATGTCCAGCGCACCCTGCATCGCGCGCGCGGCGATCAGCATCTCCGGGACGAAGTAGTCGCCGCGCTCGAACCGCGCGCCGACCTCCTCGAGCGACGGGATCAGCGCGTCGTAGAGCATCTTCTCGGGGTCCATGCCGTCGGCCAGGCCGTCGTTCACGAGGTCGCGCACCTCGGGGGCGTCGCCGACGAGGGTGTGGTCGTAGAGGCCCTGGAGGATCTCGTCGTGGGTCATGCAGCACCTCGCTCGAAATGGACGTTGCCGAGCTTCCGCGAGAGCGCACGCGACTGCTCGAGGAGGACCGGCGCGAGCTGATCGACTCGCTCGACCGTCAGGCGGGCGGTCGGGGCGGAGATGCTCAGCGCTGCGACGACGGCGCCGTCCGCTCCGCGCACCGGGGCGGCGATCGCCGCCAGTCCGAGCTCCAGCTCGTCGACCGCGTGGGCGTAGCCGCGGGCGCGCACCTGCTCGAGCTCGCGGTCGAGCGCCTTGCGGTCCGTGATCGTGTGCGGCGTGAGCGCGTCGAGCCGGTCGGGGACCGGCGCCGCGCCGAAGGCCAGGAAGACCTTCCCGTTCGCCGCGCAATGCAGCGGCACGCGGCGGCCGACCCAGCTCGTCACGCCGACGAAGTGCCGGCTGTCGCGCTGCGCGAGATGCTCGACGCCGGCGGGCGCGGACACCGCGAGGTTGATCGTCTCGCCGCTCGCGTCGGCGAGCCAGCGCAGCGCCTCGTCGGCGAGCTCCACGATGTTCGAATCGGGGAGGCCGCGCTGCGCGAGGCGCAGGAGCACGGGCCCGGGGCGGAGCCCCTCCGGGACGCGCTGCAGCAGCCCCTGCCGCTCGAGCGCCCCGACGAGCCGTGACGTGGTGCTCTTCGGGAGGCCGGAGGTCGATGCGAGCTCCCCGACCCCGAGCGGCTGCGCGCTCTCGACAACGCGGACGAGGAGCTGCGCCGCGCGGTCGATCGACTGGGTGCCGGTCTGTGTGCTCACGATGTGGGACGCCCGTTCCACATCATTCTTCCGGACCGGCCACCCGGCCGTCAACCCGCGACCAGAGGCGCGAGGCCCGTTCATTGCTTGTGACAACTTGTCACAAGGGTCCTTTCGGGCCCGGGCGGCCCGGAGAACGTCCCTCCGCGCGCGCCATGCTTCGGCGTGTGCGGTGCGGGTACGCCCGCTGGGAACGATCCAGCGAGAAGGGAGAGTTGGCGTGGATTCACCGACGTTCCTGAAGCGCGTCTGCGAGTTGACCGGGCTCGACAAGGAGCACGCGGAGCGAGCGGTGCGAGCGACGTTCGTCATGCTGGGCACGCGCATCGACCCGGGCGAGGCGGACGACCTGGCGGCGCAGCTGCCGAACTCGTTCGGCCACTGCCTCCGCCACGAAGGCGAGGCGGCGCGCTTCGCGCCGAGCGAGTTCCAGCGCCGCGTCGCGTGCGTCGTCCCGCTGGCGAACGAGCAGGCGCGCGACGCGATCCGTGCCGTCTTCACCGTGCTCGCCGAGGCGATCAGCCCGGGCGAGCTGGAAGACGTGCTCCGTCAGCTCAGTCACGACTACGGCAAGCTCGTCGGCATGCCGACCGGGCGCGACGCGCAGCCCGCGTGATCTAACGCTACGAAGCGGGCGCCAGTACGCGGAGTCCGTGCACGCGCTCGAAGTCTTCCCGGTCCCTCGTCGCGATGCCGAACCCGTGCGTCAGCGCTGTCGCAGCGATCCAGAGGTCGTGCGCACCGATCGCCTCGCCGCGGCGAGCGAGGTCCGCCCAGACCTCAGCGTGCACGCGCGCGACCGGCTCGGTGATCGGGAGTGGATCGAACCCGGCGAGCACGTGCTCCACGAAGGCCCGCCGACGCGTGCGCCGCGCGCCCGTCGCGCGATGGACGCCGTGGAGCAGCTCGCTCACCGTGATGACGCTGATCGCTCGGTCTTCGTCGCCGACGAGAGACTCCAGTCCGGTCGCATCGTCTTCGCGCTCCCAGTCGATCAGGAGTCCGCTGTCGATCAGGACCGCCAAGGGCTCTCCGGCGGCCGGACCTCGCGGCGGATCCTCCTGATGTCGTCCGCGAAGTCGTCGTCGACCGGCGGTGCGGAAGCGAGCAGCTCGCGGAAACGCTCGGGCGAGAGCACACGCGACTTCGGCGGCGCGATGACGGCGACCGGCGCGCCGGCGCGGGTGACCTCGATCTCCTCGCCTCCTGCGACGCGGTTCAGCACCTCGGAAAAGCGGCGTGCGACTTCGGTGGCGGTGAGGCGGGCCATGTATGGAGCGTATCAGATAAATCTGATTCAACGCACACGGGCATCTCGGGCCGTGGCGACCTCGATCCGGAAGCCGTCCGGGTCGAGGAAGAACGTGGCGTAGTACTCCGGGTGGTACTGCGGGAAGACGCGCGGCTCGTGGAGAACGTCGGCGCCGACTCCGACCGCCGCCGCATGGGACGCGTCCACGTCCGCTCGCGACTCGACCGCGAATGCGATGTGGTGGAGGCCGGGCGCGTACAGCGCGAACTCCTGCTCCTCGAGCGCCTGCCGCAGCCCGAGCGAGCCCGAACCGGGCGCCGGGAAGCGCAGGTAGTGGATCTGCTCGCCGCGCTCGCCGTCGAACAGCACCGGCGACTGGAGCCCGAGCGGCCCGAGCACCGCCGCGTAGAACGCGAGCGACCGTTCGAGGTCGCGGCAGACGAGGTCGACGTGGCCGAGACCGACGAGCACGCGCCGTCACGAACCTTGTGCACCGGAGCACGTAGTCTCGGCTCGTGCTCTGGTGCACAAACGACGGCTCACCGCGCGGCGCGCAGCTCGGCGACGATCGCGGCCACGACCTCGTGCAGGTCGCCGATCACCGCGTAGTCGGCCTTCGCGACGAGCGGGGCGTCCTTGTCGGTGTTGATCGCGAGGATGCGCTT
>DASXTR010000116.1:0-25542 GCA_036505325.1 Gaiellaceae bacterium | reverse complement strand
GGTCACCTTGTGGTAACAGGCCGATCTCCGCAGAAGCGTCATAACACGCCTCCTTATCGCTGCAGCCCGTCGGTTTGGCTCTCTTCACCCGATGCTACTCCTCGCGTTGACAAAGACCAACACCAATGAGGATCCGGCGCTGTCACAAGCGCAAACGGTCAGGGGGCGAGCGACGTAGCCTCGGCCCGGAGGGTCGGGGCCCGCGCCAGCGGCATCAGTCGAATGCCTCCGCACAGAGCCAGGACGAGGAGCGCGTCTGATGACCGGAGCCATTCAGGCTGTTCGAGGGGCACTCGCCGAGGCTCCCGAACTAATTGCTGAGAGAAGTCGCAGCAGCGCTGTCCACGGCGGTCTTCCGTGGAACCCGGCCCGGCTCCGCAATGCTGATCAACGATCTCGCTGATGCGGTCATCAACCAGTTCTGCTCCAGCGGATCCTTCGACCTTACGCGCAAACGGTTCGAGTTCCTCCGGCGGATCCCGCGACCTCTATGGACGCCGGAACGCCGGATCAAGGTCGACGCCGCGTGCAATGACAATGGCCAGATTCGCGAGGCTGTTCTCGCAGGCGGGCAGCCGGTTCCCGACGCCGTCAAAGCGCTTTGGGAGGAGCGACCAGCTTGGGTCCATGCGTCCGCTGTAGTCGGTCAGGATCCGCCCTTTCCGGCGTGGGACTTCCCCAAATCCTTCCCCACCGCGGAGAAAGCCGCTGCAAATCGGCCCTTTAGCTTCGCGTAATACTCGGTTCGGCCCATTCGCAGCAAGGCCCGCTAGCGCGGGCCTTCTTCTTGTCGAGCTGGTGCTCTTCGAAGCCTGTATCCGGAGCGTGTCCGGCGACGGAAGCCGCTATCGATCTCCCGTGCGCTCGCCTACGAGCACCCAAACGAGATTCGCAACCTACGATCCCGGGATGATCACCAATCGGCCTCACTCGGCCGTTCGACATCGCGGCGTGACGCGACGATGGCGCGGCTGAGGGTTACGCGAACGCAGATCCTCGCGTTCCGACGGCGCGTCGGAGCACTGGATCAGCGACTCCCAGCGGGACGACTTTCGCTGCGGCGTGCGGCGTGGGCCGGTCTGCAGGACAGCATGCCCCGTGCCGCGCTCTTGTCCATCCACGCACGCGTGGAAGGCGCCGGGCCGTCCGCCTGGGAGGACCCCTCGCTCGTGCAGGTGTGGGGGCCTAGGTACCAGGTCTATGTCGTCGCCGCGCGCGATCTCGCGGTGTTCACGCTTGGCAGGCTCCCGGACGCCGGCAAGACCCGCCGGACGGCGGAGGACCTGGCTGCTCGCCTGCACGTCTTCCTCGGCGGGGCCCGAATGAGGTACGACGACGCCGGCCACGCGCTGGGGGTGCACGGGAACACCCTTCGCTACGCCGCCTTGACGGGCAGGCTCGCGATTCGGTGGGAGGGCGCACGGCGGCCCACTGTGTGGACCGTCCCTCCGCCAGACACCGCTCCCACGGAGGCGACCCTCGAGCTGGCGCGCCGTTACCTGCACATCTTCGGCCCAGCGGGGGCGGAGGCGTTCGGCAAGTGGGCGGGCATCGGCGCCCAGAAGGCCGTTCGCGCGTTCGACCATCTCAGCAATGAGCTGATCCCGGTACTGACTCCGCCGGATGACGCCTTCATGCTCGCTCGCGATGAGCCCACCATCCGCGAGGCTCCGGGCCCCGCGGCCGCTGCGCGACTGCTACCGAGCGGGGATGCCTACACGTTGCGCGCCACGAGCGAGGACCGTGCGCTCCTGGTGCCGGATGCCAGCCAACGTCGCGAGCTGTGGACGCCGCGTGTGTGGCCCGGCGCGCTCCTCGTGGCAGGAGAGGTCGTCGGCACGTGGCGCCGCGCCCAGCGGACGGTGACGATCCAGGCCTGGCAGCGGCTCTCGCGTGCCGCGCGGGAGGCGGTTCTCGCAGAGGCCGAATCGTTGCCGCTGCCCGACATCGGTGGGCGGATCGTCGTCCACTGGAGCTGACAACCACTTCTACAGAATCCCGTTGCGCACCTGCCGGTGATCGCGCCACCCCCGCCCCTGACACCGCAACCGCGGCTCAATCCGCGCCCACTCCCGATCCGTCAACTCACCCCGACCAACCACAACCAAGAGGTCGACCGTCCGGAATCTGGTGCGGGAACCCGAGGTGGTGCCGGCCGCGCATGTGCGCGATCTCGACTGACTACGGTGGCGGCGCGGCAGCGCAGGTCAGGCGTGGCTGTGCTCCGCGACGACCCCAGATGATGGGCGAGCTCGACGCCCATTTGCTGTTCCCGATCGGAGTTGTCCGATCGCCGCTCGAAGACCGCGAGGCGGCACCCAAGCAAGGTAGCGAAGGCGCGCCTGATGCATGGATCGAGCTGATCCCGTCGGTCCTGGACGGGGTCGAGGGGATCGACGTAGGCGACGAGCTCATCGTCGTTACGTGGCTTCACAAGGCTCGGCGCGACGTCTTGAAGTTGCACCCGCGAGCGGACAAGACGCTTCCACTCACCGGCGTCTTCGCAACCCGCTCGCCCGACCGGCCCAATCCGCTCGGGTTGCACCGTGTCACCGTCCTCGAAATCTCTCCGCGCGAGCTGAAGGTGGGGCCGCTCGAAGCAATCGACGGGACGCCTGTGGTCGACATCAAGCCCGTCCTTCGGTCTGCATGAGGACACTGATGGCAGTGCGGTGCGACTCCTGCAGCGGTCCAACTTCACGTTGGCCGGATCAGGCGCCCGAAATGGCCGATCTCGGCCCCGGGTCCGGGTTTTTTGTTTACTGAAAAGGATATGAAGATGCGTCCAAAGGAAGAGGGACAAATGCGGAGAAGGAGGACGTTCGCGGCATCCACCGTGTCTTTGGTCGTGAACCACAGCGCTTCGCGCCCGAGCATTTCCACGCCGCCTGCGGCTCGGCGCGACGGAGCGCAATTCCCATAACGGCGCCGGCTCGACCGGCAGCCCCGCAATAGTCGCAAGCAACAGCGTGAGCCAGTCGGACTAGTCGGCTGGTGCCACTGAACGTGCTTGCGCACGCCTCGCCTGCGCGGGACGTCGTCCGGTGGACCGGAGCCGAATTCAGCCGCAGGGCGTCGTCGCCCTGACGAGCGGCCGTCCGCCCTGCACGACGAGCTCGAGGGGAGCGTTTGCAATGACACTTCGACTTCCAATTCGCGCTGCTGCGGTGCCGGTCGCTCTACTCGCGGCGGCGGTGCTTCTCGGTGCAGGCGGCGGGCGGGCCGCGACATCTTCGACTTCGGTGGGACTCCTCGACCACGCGCCGCTCGCGACCGACGCCGGAGTCGTGGTCGTCTTCGGCACCCCGACTCCGCTCACGCTCGTGGCGATCGACGTCGACGGGGATCCACTCGCGTTTGCGATCGTGAGCCCGCCGGCGCACGGCTCGCTCGGCCCGGTCGTCGGCAACAGCGTCACCTACACGCCGGACCGTAACTTCCTCGGGGCGGACTCGTTCACGTTCAAGGCGAACGACGGCACCCTCGACTCGAACGTCGCCACGGTCGCCCTCACTGTCGGCTACGTGAACCAAGCGCCGGTGGCGGACAACGGTGTGGCCGTCACCGATGCGAATACCCCGGAGGAGTTGACGCTCGGGGCGAGCGATCCGGACGCAGACGGCCTGACGTTCGCGATCGTGACGCCCCCCGTGCACGGAACGCTCGGACCGATCGCAGACGAGAAGGTGACGTACACGCCGGCTCCCGGCTACCAGGGCGTCGACTCGTTCACCTTCAAGGCAAGCGACGGCAGCCTCGAATCGAACCTCGCCACCGTCGTGCTCACGATCGCGCCGGCGAACCACGCACCCGTGGCGACGGACGGCTCGGCGGCGACCGCCGGCGGCATGGCGAAACAGCTGACGCTCGGAGCGAGCGATCCGGACCGGAACCTCCTGACCTACTCGATCGTCAGCGGCCCGAGCCACGGGACGCTGGGCCTGCTCCTCGGGAACAGCGTCTTGTACACACCTGCGCCGGGCTTCGAGGGTCTCGACTTCTTCACCTTCAAGGCCAGTGACGGCAGCCTCGACTCGAACACCGCCACCGTCGCGGTCGCCACCACGGGTACGCAGGACCCGAGCCAGGCGCTCGCCCCGACGTTCACGCCCGTCGCCGACGCCTACGTCAATCAGCTTCATCCGGGCTCGAGCTACGGCTCCTCGACGAAGCTCTACACCGACGGCTCACCGCTCGTTCGCGGCTATCTGCGGTTCAACGTCAGCGGCCTCGACGGCTACCGCGTCACGAGCGCGATCCTCAGGGTCTACCTCCAGAACTCCGGCGCCTCCGGCCAGGTCCTCGACGTCCACGGCGTGTCGGACTCGAGCTGGGGCGAGACGAAGATCACCTACTCGAACGCGCCCGCGTTCGGTGCCACGATCGGCTCCTCCGGCTCGTTGAGCGGCGGCAGCTGGGCGTCGATCGACGTCACCCCGCTGGTGAACGGAAACGGCCTCGTCAGCCTCGCCGTGACGACTGCGAGCGGCACGAACGTCCGCTACTCGAGCCGCGAAGGAGCGAACGCGCCGCAGCTCGCCGTCGTCGGCTACCCGGATTCGCAGCCGCCGCTGCCCCTCCGCGCCGCCTTCTACTACCCGTCGTACCCGGAGGCGTGGACGCAGAACGGGATCTTTCCGTACACGCACTACCACCCGACGCTCGGCTTCTACGACTCCGGCGCGAGCGCCGTCGTCCAGCAGCACGTCGCGGCGATGCAGTACGGCGGGATCCAGACGGCGCTCGCGTCCTGGGCGGGCGTCGCGAGCAAGACCGACGGCAGGTTCGCGACGCTCCTCTCGACCACGGACGCAGCGGGAAGCGCGTTCCGCTGGGCGGTGCTCTACGAACTCGAAGGTCAGGCAAACCCGACCGTCGCGCAGATCGAGTCCGACCTGATCTCGATCCGCCGGCGCTACGGCGGCGACCCGAGCTACCTGCGCATCGCCGGCCGCTTCGTCGTCTTCGTGTCCGCCGACGCGAGCGACGGCTGTGCCATGCCCGACCGTTGGAAGCAGGCGAACACGCCCGGTGCCTACGTCGTCCTGCGGGTCGTCTCCGGCTACACGCTCTGCGCGAGCCAGCCGAGCGGCTGGTACGGGTACGCGCCGGCGGGCGCCGAGAACAGCCAGGGAACGTACTCGTTCAGTATCAGCCCCGGCTTCTGGAGGGCGGACGAGTCGACGCCGCGCGTCGCACGCGACCTCACGCGGTGGAAGACGAACATCGCCAACATGGCCGCGTCGGGCGCCCGGTTCCAGCTCGTCACGAGCTTCAACCAATGGAGCGACGGGACGGCGGTCGAGAGCGCGACCGAATGGGCGACGGCCTCGGGCTACGGCGCGTACCTCGACGCGCTGCGCGCGAGCGGTGGGGGCTCGGGTGCGACGTCGACGCCGCCGAGCAACGCGTCCCCGCCGACGATCTCGGGCTCCGCGCGACAGGGCCAGACGCTCACCGCGTCGAACGGGTCGTGGTCCGGCTCCACGCCGATGAGCTTCGCCTACCAGTGGCGGCGCTGCGATTCGGCCGGCGGGAGCTGCGCGAGTATCGCCGGCGCGACGGCACAGGCGTACACCCTCGCCGCGGCCGACGTCGGCTTCACCGTCCGCGTGGTCGTCACCGCGACCAACTCGGCCGGATCGAGCGCGGCCACCTCGGCACAGACGGCGGTCGTCGCGGCCGCGACGGACACGCAGCCGCCTACGACCCCGACCGGCCTCAGCGTGAGCGGGGCGACGAAAGACTCGCTCACGCTCTCGTGGAACGCCTCGACCGACGACAAGGCCGTCGCCGGCTACAGCGTCTACGCCAACGGCGCGAAGATCACGACGACGACCGCCCTCAGCTACACGTTCTCCGGGCTCGCCTGCGGCACCAGCCACACGCTCGGCGTGGACGCATTCGACGCCGCCGGCAACGTCTCCGGCCGGGCGACCGCGAGCGGCTCGACGCTCGCCTGCGTGGCGCCTCCGCCCGGGACCGGCTGGAGGCTCGCGTTCGACGACGAGTTCGACGGCACGACACTCGACACGGGCAAGTGGCACACGTGCTTCTGGTGGGCGACCGACACCTGCTCGATCGAGTCGAACAACGAGCTCGAGCTCTACACGCGCGACGAGGTCAGCGTGCAGAACGGCTACCTCCGGCTCCGGGCCGAGAAGCGCGACATGGTCGGCTGGAACGGCAAGCTCTACCACTACACGTCGGGAATGGTGATGACCGGCGGACGAAAGGATGTCATCCCGCCCGGGTTCACCTTCACGTACGGGTACATGGAAGCCCGCGTCCGTGTCCCGGCCGGGAAGGGGCTGTGGCCGGCGTTCTGGACGCTGCCGGCGAGCTACACCTACCCGCCGGAGATCGACATGACGGAGATCCTCGGCGACAGCACCACGGTGACCCACATGCACTACCACTACTCCGGCACGGATGTCGGCAGCACCTGGACCGGCCCGGACTTCTCCACCGGTTGGCACACCTTCGCGGCCGACTGGGAGCCGGGCCAGATCATCTGGTACGTCGACGGCGTCGAGCGGTTCCGCTACACGAACTCGTCCACCGTCACGTCGTCGCCGATGTACGTGCTGCTGAACCTCGCCGTCGGCGGTGACTGGCCCGGCGCGCCCGACGCGTCGACGGTCTTCCCCGCCTACTACGACGTCGATTTCGTCCGGATCTGGCAGAAATGACGCGGCGACGCTAGACGCCGCGGTGAGTGTGGGGGCGCATTGGCGCCCCCACACTGCCTCGAGGGGTTCTTTCTAGCGAGACTCAGCGATCCGTCGCTGCTGTGCGATTGCGACGCGGTCGGGCAGCGCCTTCATGACGGCATCGCGCACTCGCGCGCCGAGCGGGGAGTGGACCTCGGCGACGCGCCCGGCCTGGCGAGAGGCGCGGACGACCGCATTCGCTCGGCGAACACGGCGACGCTCGTAGCTCCGAAGGCTCTCCTTGGGATCGCCGCTGCCGGCAAGGCACGAGCCGAGCACGACGGCATCCTCGAGTGCCTGCGCCGCTCCCTGGCCGAGGTTGGGCTTCATCGGGTGCGCGGCGTCGCCGAGCAGCGTGACGCGGCCTCGACTCCAGGTGCGCCGCGGCGGCCGGTCGTAGGTGAACGTCGGCTCGATCTCGTCGGGGTCGGTCGATTCGATCAGCGCCGGAATCGGGTTGAACCAGGCGCAGTAGCGGCGGAGGAACTCGTCTCGTGGTCGTTCGGGCGCGGACGCGCCTTCGGGCACTGTCTCGAAGCAGTACCAGTACACGCGACCCGGCCCGGCAGGACCGAAGCCGAAGCCGCCGCCGACGCCCCAGACCTCGACGAAGCGGTCACGGACCAGCTCGTCATCGAAGCGAGTCCCCGCTCGCCAGGCGCGATGTCCGCCGTAGCGCAGCGGTTCCTCGCCGAACAGGGACCGCCGCACCGCTGAGCGGATCCCGTCGGCGCCGACGACCACGTCGCCGATCACCGGTTCGCCACGGTCGAGGAGCACCTGGCCGTCCTCGGTGGCGTCGAGGCACGTCGTCCCGAGACGCAGACGGTCGGCCGGCACCATGTCCAGCATCGCCTGCTGAAGCTCGCTTCGCAGGATTCCGTACGTCTCCCAGCCCAGCGCCTCGTAATCGATCAGCGTCAGCAGGTCGCCGCGCGGATTGCGAATCTCCGCGCGCCGGACCCTGGTCCCGCGCGCGGCGACACCGTCGCGGAGCCCGAGCGAGCGCAGCGCCGTGACCGCGTTCGCGGAGAGGACGAGGCCGAATCCCGACTCGTGGAGCCGCGGGGCGCGCTCGACCACGATCGGTTCGACGCCTGCCTGCTCGAGCGCGATCGCCGTCGCGAGGCCACCAATCCCCGCTCCGACAACGACTGCACGCACGACCCCCAGCCTACGTCCGCCCGGGAGGCTTACCTGTCAGGCTTCGAGCAGCTCGCCGACGAGTCGTTGCACGCTCGCTCGGGCTGCTCGGAAGACCAGGACGCGCGAAAGGCGCACACCGGCTCTACACCGACGCCGACATCGCGCGCCTGGAGGAGCTGATCCGGCTCCGCGACCTGCTCGGACTCTCGCTCGAGGAGCTCGTCGGGCTTGCAGAAGCAGAAGAGGCCCGCGCCGCCCTGCGCAATCAATGGGCGGAGAGCGCAAGCGACAGCGAGCGCGCCCGGATCGTCGAGGCAGCGATTCCCGTGATCGAGCGGCAGCTCGAGCTCGTCCGCGGACGCCGGCAGCGGCTCTCCGAGTTCGCCGACGAGCTCTCGGAGAAGTTGCGTTCGCTCCGCAAGCGCCAGGCCGAGCTCGAGCGGAAACGACGTCGAAAGGAGAACGCACGCTGAGCGACGTGCTTAGTCTGCTCACGTCCTCGTGCGGTAGTGGAGCTGAACCACGCCGTTGCCGAAACGACGTTCGTCCAGCAGCTCGAGCTTCAGGCGGACATCGTCGGGGAGGGACTGTTTGCCGCCTCCCACGACGATGGGCGTGAGGAACAGGTGGAACTCGTCGACCAACCCCGCCTTGATCGCCTGCGCGGCGAGCTCCGGACCGCCCACCGTGATGTCACGACCGGCTGATGCTTTCAGCTGCCGAACCGCTTCAGGATCGAAGTCTCGCTCGATCCGCGTCCTGGCGCTGGCTACCGTCTCCAGCGTCCTGGAGTACACGATCTTGTCGGCCGACTGCCAGATCTCCGCGAAGTCCTGCACGACGGGCGGCTGGTCGGTGAGCGTGTGCGCGCTCTCCCAGTAGACCATCACGTCGTACATCCGGCGCCCGTAGAGGTAGGTGCCGACCGGCCGCTCGAGGTCGTTGACGAAGGCGTGCACCTCCTCGTCCGGCTCAGCCCAGTCGAAGTTGCCGTCCTCGTCCGCGACGTAGCCGTCGAGCGACGTGATCGCCGAGTAGATCAGCTTGGCCATGGTGAGCCTCCCTTTAGCATCCCAAAGAGCTCGAGGCGCGTGTCGTCAACGCGCCGCGTCCGTCAGCAGTGCGGCGACGTACCACTCGTCCAGAGGATCGAAGCTGTCGTAGGCCTGGCCGACGACGGCGATCTCGTCGAGCTCGTGCGGACACGCGACCAGGTCGGCCTCCGCCTGCACGCGCGCGAGCCCGCGAACATGGCCGACGGGTGTTGCCGCGATCACCCGTGCGGCGTTCTCCGCCCGTGCCCACCGGCACGCGGCGGCGAGCGTCAGCCCGGTGATCAGTCCGTCGTCCACGACGACCGTCGTCCGGCCGGCGACGGGCAGCGTCTCGAGCTCGAGCCTCGCCTCGAGCGCCTCTGCGTCGCGGCGGGCTCGTTCGAGCGCCGGCTCGACCACCTCGTCCGCCACGCCGTGAGCCTCGCGCAGGTACGGCGGGCCCGCGGCCGACACCGCGCCGAGTCGCAGCCCCTGGGCGTTCACGCGCTCGACGTCGATCGCCGTCACCGGCGCGTCGAGCCGGCGGGCGACCTCGACCGCGACCGCGACGCCGCCCCGGGCGACGCCGACGACGACCGGCGCGTCGAGGTCGAGCGAAGCCACCGCTTCCCCCAGCGCGCGACCTGCGGCAGCGCGGTCGTGAAACAGCGGCGGGATCCAGGGGACGATGCGCAACGCGACGAGCAGTAGTCTGGCTCAGGAGATGGAGACGCTGTCGCGGATGACGTGCGTCGCGTGTCGCAAGGACGCACCGACCCTGACGGACGCCGAGCTCGACGAGCTTCGTCCGCAGGTCCCGACCTGGGAGGTCGTCGAGCTCGACGGGATCAAGCGCCTGCGGCGCGTCTTCACGTTCGATGACTTCGCGCAGGCATTGGCATTCACGGACGAGGTCGGCGAGCTCGCGGAGCGAGAGGGCCACCACCCTGCGCTGCTGACCGAGTGGGGTAGGACGACGGTCACCTGGTGGACGCACAAGATCAAGGGCCTCCACCGCAACGACCTGATCATGGCCGCGAAGACGGACGCGCTGTATGAGCGACCGAGCGCGGAGCGGACCCGGCGTAGCCCGCTGCAGTAGTACCAGCGGATGAAGCAGCGCCTGTCGATCGCGGCGGTCGCAATCGTCGCGCTGACGCCGGCCGCAAATGCCGGAGTCGACGCGGGCGGCGGCACCCGCGTGACGCGCGATCGAGTGACGTTCCAGGTGCCGGCGGACTGGCACCTGACGCTGGGCCGCCTCAACGGCGTCGTCGATCCGGTGACGGTGTTCACCGTGAGCACGTTCCCGTTGCGGCCGGCACCGGTTTCGTCCGGCGTTTGCGAGCCGGCGCTGCAGCGCGCCTGGCGCCCCGACGGCGCCTTCTACGTCTTCTACGGCCTCGGGCCCGACGCGTCGCGCGACGTCCGTGCCGCGGCGGCCGCGCTCCTCGACGGGATGCGGATCGCGCCGCGCAAGCCGGCCTGAGCTAGCGGCCGAATCGCTACTTCGCCGCGAAGGTCTCGGCGAACCATGCCGCCGTCGTGTCCATCACCTCCTCGGCCTGGGTCTTGTCCGGCGTCAGCACGTGGTAGATGTGGTCCGCCCCCGGGATCGCGTGGAACGTCTCGTCGTACGAGCCCGCGGCGTAGAGGAGGTCCTTCGTCTGCGGCCAGATGTAGTCGTCGGTGCCGTCGACTCCGAGCAGCGGCCCGTGATAGGCCGCGATGTCCTGCAGCGGGTGTGAGCTCTTGATCGACTCGAAGAACGCGAGCGAGTACGTCCACGTTCTGAACCCGAGGTCGACCGTCACCTGGCCGTTCTGCTGTGCCTCCGCGTACACGTCGGGACCGAACAGGAGGTACGCGGTGGAGCCGTCCTCCGACCAGGTCGACCACGTCGTGACCGCCTTCACGCGCCGATCGGTGCCGGCGACCGTCGCCGCGACGCGCCCGCCCTGCGAGAACCCGAGCAGCCCGAGGCGGCCCGCGTCGACCTGCGGCCGGCGGCTGAGCCACGTCAGAGCCGTCTTCGTGTCCGCGACCTCCTCGGTATACGTGAACGCGGTCTGCGCGAGGGTCGAGTCGCCCGAGCCCGCGAAGTCGATTCGCAGCGAGGCGACTCCCACGGCGCCGAGCTTCTGCGCCTCGCGCTTGTACATGTCGCCGACCTCGTCCTTCTGTGACGCCGTGCCGTGCAGCATCAGCACCGTCGGGTACTCCGGATGGCGTCCGCCGGTCCTCGGCAACGTCAGGACGCCGGGAATCGAGTAGCCGCCCGCAGGGATGCTCACCTGCTGCTCGTCACAGCAGTTGCTGCTCCGGTTCGAACGCGCCTGAGCGGCGACGACGGTCGCGAGCACCAACAGCGCGGCGGCCGAGACGAGCGCGACGAAGCGACGTGTACGCATCACGTTCCTGCTCCTTCCGTCCGTGTCCGTCCGAGCGTCAGCGTCAGCAACGACACGACGCACGCAGCCGCGAGTGCGCCGACGCCGCACCAGACTCCGGAGAGATTGTCGTCCCAGCCGATCGCCCGATCGATGGAAAAGCGCTGCCCGCCGGTCGCCGCCAGCGTGACGCCGATCGTCAGGTAGAGCAGCTCGATCTCCGAGCCGAGCATGAAGCCGCGTTTCAGCGTGACGGAGACGATCGCGTTGATCATCACCACCGCGATCATCGCCCCGGCGAGCGGCGTCAGGAAGCCGAGTGCGAGCAACGTGCCGCCTCCCGCTTCGGTCAATCCGGCGATTACCGCCATCAGCACGGGAGCGCGAAAGCCGCGCGACCCGAAGAACTGTCCTGTCCCTTGGGGGCCGTAGCCGCCGAACCAGCCGAAGAGCTTCTGCGTTCCGTGACCGACGAACGCGAGCCCGACGAAGACCCGTAGGAGAAGAATCCCGTACGACACTTCCGCCTCCTCTCTCGTCACGCCTGATCTTGCGTGTCGGACGAGCCTACGCTGCGCGTAGATGGACGCACGCCGCCTGCGCTCGCTTCGTCTTCTGCGCCTGGTCCTGCTCGGCCTGCTCGTGGTGTGGTTCTTCTCGCCGCCCGCATGGCGGTATGCGGTGCCGCTGTGGCTGCCGTTCGGCGCGGCGCTGCTGCTCGAGCTGCAGTTCTTCGTCGGTGGACTCCGCAGCGACACGCCGAGCGCCGGTCCCCGGAGCCGCGCACCTCAGCCTCGCGACCTCCAGGAGTTCGGCTGGGGAGACGAGGAGCCTCCCGAAGAGCACGAGCCGGAGTTCTGGGAGTCCGCTCCCGTCCCGCGACGACGCCCCGACGGGCGGCGCATTCGCAGCTTCGCCGAATCGGCCGTCGTCCTCGCCGTGGTCGGCCTCGCGGTCCTCGTGATCGGCGGAAGCCCCGGCTGGAGCAGTCTCGACCGGCAGACGCAGACGAGGTTCGAGCGTCAGCTCTCGCGCGACGCGCAGGCGATCGCGAAGCATCCAGTCGTCGTGCGTTGCGACACGTCGGGCCGGCACGTCGGCGCCGTTCAGGAGGCAGACGGCCTCGCCGAAGTAGGCGGTCGCAACGCGTGGCTCACACCGGCGATCTGCTACCGGCTGTACCGGGCGCGACGGAACCGCGATGCCGTCTCGTTCAGCGGCACCGGCCGGGCGATCGCCGTGCTCGCCCACGAGGCGTGGCACCTCCGCGGCGTCGCGGACGAAGGCCTCACGAACTGCTACGCGTTCCAGTCGGGCGTCGAGCTCGGCGTTCGCCTCGGACTTCCACGGTCGACCGCCGCGGCGATGATGCGGCAGCAGCTCGCCGACAACCCCCTCGACTCGAGCGGCGACAGCCGCTACCTCGTCCCGGGCGGGTGCGAGAACGGAGGGCGTTACGACCTCTACCCAGGGCTGAAGCGGTTTCCGTAGCGACCGCTACGCGCAAGTTCCGCCCACGCGGCGAGGTCTGTTCAACAGATGTCGGCAACGCGCGGGGGCGGCGGGCTCGAGGTGCGGCTCCTCGGTCCGCTGCAGGTGCTGAGAGACGGGAGACCCGTCTTGCTGGGCGGCGCGCGGCAGCGCGCGGTGCTCGCGGTTCTCGTCCTGCATGCGAACGAGGTGGTGGGGACCGAACGCCTCGTGGATGCGGTCTGGGGCGACGAGGCGCCGCTGACGGCGGCGAAGATCGTCCATAACAACGTCTCGCAGCTCCGGAAGCTGCTCGAACCGGACGTGGCGTCGGGCGGGGGCGGCTCGTACGAGCTCCTGGTGCGGCATCGGGCCGGCTACGAGCTCCGGATCGAACCCGAGCGGGTCGACGCACTCCGGTTCGCGCACCTCGTGCAGGAAGGGAGGCAGGCGCTGGCCGCGGAGGACCCGGCGGCCGCGTCGGCGCGGCTCCGCGAGGCGCTTGCGCTGTGGCGCGGTCCGACGCTGGCCGAGTTCGTGGACGCGCCCTTTGCCGACCGAGAGCGCAGCCGGCTCGAGGAGCTTCGGCTCGCGGCGCTCGAGGACCGCGTAGACGCGGATCTCGCCGGCGGGCGGTCGGCGGAGCTCGTCGGCGAGCTCGAGGCGCTCGTCGCGTTGCACCCGCTTCGCGAGCGGCTGCGGACGCAGCTGATGCTCGCGCTGTACCGGGCCGGCCGCCAGGCCGAGGCGCTCGGCGTCTTCCAGGCCGCCCGCAACCTCCTCGTGGACGAGTTCGGGATCGACCCGGGTCCTGCGCTCCAGCGTCTGCAGCGGGCGATCCTGCTCCAGGATCCGGCGCTCGAGCTCGCGCCGGCGGCCGCTGACGAGCAGCGGGAGCCGCCGGTGCCGCGCGTGCGCGAGGTCCGCAAGACCGTTTCCGTCGTCATCACCGAGCTCGTGCCGCTCGGCCCGCCGCTCGACCCGGAGGTGCTGCACGAGCCGCTCGTTCAGACGCTCGACGAGATCTCGCGCGCTCTGGAACGCCACGGCGGCGCCGTCGACCGGGCCGTGGGCGGCGCGGTCGTCGCCGTCTTCGGCATTCCGGCCGTCCACGAAGACGACCCACTGCGGGCCGTCCGAGCCGCGATCGACGCGCGCGAGGCGGTTGCGGCGGCGAGCGGCCTCCTGGAGCGCGAGCTCGGCGTTCGGCTCGCCCTTCGTGCGGCGGTCACCACCGGTGGTGTGCTGGCCGACGCGGCGTCGGTCGGCAGCGCCGGCCTCGCCGGCGCCGCGATCGATGCTGCGCTTCGTCTGCAGGCAGAGGCAGGACCGAACGAGATCCTGGTCGCGGACGCGACGCGCCGTCTCCTGCCGGACCGCCTTCGCGCCGAGCCGGTCGGCCGCGCGAAGCCGAACGTGTGGCGGCTCGACGATGTCCTCCCGGCCGCACCCGTGGGCTCGCGCGATCGTGAGCCGCCGCTCGTCGGGCGCGAGCGGGAGCTGGGCGCGCTCGCGCAGGCCCTCTCGCGGACTCTCCGGGATCAGACCCCCTATCTCTTCACCGTTCTCGGCGCCGCGGGCATCGGGAAGTCGAGGATCGCGGGCGAATTCGTCTCGGCGCACGGCGGTCGAGCGATGGTCCTGCACGGCCGGTGCCCGTCCTACGGCGACGGGATCGCCCTCTGGCCGATCGCGGAGATGGTCGAGCAGCTCTGCGGCGGCGACGAGCTCGCGGCGCTCCTTGCGGGCGAGCCCGAAGGAGGGATGATCGTCGAGCGGATCACTGCCGCCACCGGGCCAGGCGCGCCGACGACGTCGACGGACGACACGTTCTGGGCGGTCTCGAAGCTCTTCGGCACGCTCGCCCGCAGGCGGCCGCTCGTCCTCGTTCTCGACGACCTGCACTGGGCGGAGCCGACGCTGCTCGACCTCGTCGAGCACGTCGTCGACCGGAACCGCGACGTACCGATCTTCGTCGTCTGCCTCGCCCGTCCCGAGCTGCTCGAGACGCGGGACGCGTGGGGTGGAGGGAAGCTGAACGCGACGTCGATCCTGCTCGGGCCGCTCTCCGAGCGCGAGTCGCACGCGCTGATCGGACACCTCGCCTCCGGGACGACGATCGCGCCGGGCCTGCTCGACCGCGTCGCCGCCGTCGCCGAGGGGAATCCGCTCTTCCTCGAGCAGATGGTGGCGATGCTGCGGGAGCGCGGGCCGTCTGCCGAGCTCGCCGTCCCGCCGACGATCCATGCGCTGCTCGAAGCGCGGCTCGACCGTCTCCCGGCCGGTGAGCGGGAGGTCCTCGAGCGCGCCTCCGTCGTCGGCAAGGAATTCTGGCGCGATGCCGTCGTCGAGCTCGCGCCGGCCGAAGTGGCTGCGGACGTCGACGAGCACCTGGACGCGCTGCTGCGGCGGGACCTGATCCGGCCGGCGCGGCCGCTGCTCGCGGGCGAGGATGGATTCGAGTTTCGCCACGTCCTCCTGCGCGAAGCGGCGTACGACTCGCTCCCGAAGCGGCTGCGCGCCGAGCTCCACGAGCGGTTCGCGCTGTGGCTCGAGCAATCGCCCGCAATGCGCGTCGCCGAGCTGGACGAGATCCTGGGGTACCACTACGAGGCGGCGCACCGGCATCACGGCGAGCTTCGGCTCGGCGGGCCGGGCGCCGTGGAGCTGGCAGCCCGTGCAGCCGAGCGCCTCACGAGTGGTGGGCGCCGCGCGTACGCGCGTGACGATCTCCCCGCGGCCGTGTCCCTGCTCGCGCGCGCGGCCGCCGTCTGCGACGGCGGAGCGGCCGGGCGACTCGAGCTCCTCGTCGACCTCGGCGATGCGCTGCGTGAGACCGGAGAGCTGGAGCGCGCCACGTCGGTCCTCGCCGAAGCAGCCGAGACGGCGGGTCGGGGCGGTGACCCGTCGGACCGCGCCTACGTCGAGATCGCACGCCTGCGCTTGCAGCTCCAGGCCGATCGCGAGGTCGAGATCGACGCGGTCTCGGACGAGGCGCGACGCGCGATCGCAGTGTTCGAGGAGCGCCGCGAAGACCGGCGGCTCGCAAAGGCGTGGGAGCTCCTCGCGTGGGTGCCGTGGTTCCAGTGCCAGGCCGCGCAGGCGGACGCCGCGCTCCAGCAGGCGGTCACCTGCGCCCGGCGTGCGGGCGACGGCCGGACCGAGGCGCAGAGCCTTCACCTCTCGATCGGAGCGATGCTCTTCGGGCCGACGCCGATCGACGCGGCCGCGCGGCGGTGCGAGGAGATCCTCGCGCGGCCCTGCACGCAGCCACGCCTGCGGGCGTCTGCGCTGCGGGCGTTGGCCGGACTCGCGGCCTGGGCCGGCGACGATGCGCGGGCCCGTGTGCTCGTCCGGAGCCATCGCGCCCTCGTCGAGGATCTGGGGCTGCGCGTTGCAGGAGCGTCGGCTGCCGAGACGTACGGGATCGTCGAGCTCGCCGCAGGCGACCCGGTCGCGGCCGAAGCCGAGTTCCGCCGCGGGTACGACAGCCTCGACGAGATGCGCGAGCGCACGCTGTCGTCGCTGCTCGCCGCGCTGCTGGCAGACGCATTGCACGCGCAAGGCCGGGACGACGAGGCGCTCGAGTTCAGCGAGCGGAGCCGGGACGCGGCCGGAGCAGACGATCTCCTCGCACAGGTCCAGTGGCGGACGGCGCGGGCGAAGCCGCTCGCGCGTGCGGGTCGAGGTGCCGAGGCCGAGACGCTCGCACGGGAGGCGATGGCGCTCGTCCGCACGACGGACTTCCTGGCCGCCCGCGGCGATGCGGCGTTCGATCTCGCGGAAGTGCTTCGTCTCGACGGCCGCGGGGCAGAGGCGCTCCCGTACGTCGAGGAGGCGCTCGCGCTTTACGAGGAAAAGGGATGCAGGTCGGCCGCGCTGCGCTCGCGCACCGCACTTGCCGAACTCTCGGTTACGCCGCAGCCCCTGTAGCGATTACACGCAGATCGACCAGTTTCCCCACGCGGGTTTGATGCAGATGCCCGCGTCGGGTGTGGACTCGGCGGCCGGTAGACCCGCCGAGAGCACCGCCGCCGCCATCGCGACGACGAGAAGGTGCTTGCAGCGCTTCATGCCGTGTTCCCTCCGTCTCGGCTTCGCCGGTGGAACGCCGCGCGTTCCCTCGCGGTTACGCGCCCGTTACCCGCCGTGGGAACAAGCGCGCGGTCAGGTCGCCTCATCGAAGGCGACGAACCGCAAGCAAGGGGTGGTACATGGCACGTCGTATCTCGATCCTCGCCGCCGCGCTCGCGCTGGTGGCAGCGATCTCGGCCACGGCTGCGACGGCCGCGCCGACAAGCTACAGCGGCCGCGCCAGGCCGTTGAGCTTCGGTGCTTTCGGAGTGGGTGCGAGCATCGGCGACACCGGAGCGCTACCGGCCTCCGGGGGCTCGCAGTCCGCCTCGCTCACGAACATCAACGTGCTCGGGCTCGTGTCGGTCGGCCTGCTCCAGGGCACGACCAGCGGCACCGGCGACGAGAGCACGTCGCAGGCGTCGCTCGTGAGCGTGTCGCTTCCGATCGTCGGCCTCACGGTGGACGTCGTCAAGTCGGAGACGACGGCTTCATGCAGCGGGACGACGCCGTCTGTCAGCGGCAGTGCGCAGCTCGTGAACATCGCGGTGCTCGGGATGCCGATCACCGTGGCGATGCCGAATGTCGCGCTCACCGTGCCCGGCGGCTTCAGCGTCATGCTCAACGAACAGAAGAGCTCGATCAGCGGCACCCAGGGCTCCATCACCGTCAACGCGATTCACGTGACCGGACCCGGCATCGACCTCGTCGTCGCCTCGGCCGAGTCGGACATCACCTGCGGCTGAACGAGCCGCCGGCGCCGCGCGTCCACCGCCCTCGGGGCCATTCCGGGGGCGGTACGCGCGGTCTAGTTCACGATCGAGATCGCCGCGCCCATCGGGACGAGGCGTTCGAGGGTCAGCGCGGCGGCGTTCGACACACGCACGCAGCCGTGGGAGACCGCCGTGCCCAGCAGCTCCGGCTGCGGCGTGCCGTGGATGCCGATGATGCCGCCGCCCGGCCATTCGGACAGCTTCGAGTAGGCGCTCGTCTCGAGTGCATAGGCGCCGAGCCACGGCTCGGTCGCCCGGAAACCCGCCTGCACGTAGAAGGTTCCCGTCGGCGTCGGCGTCGCAGGACGGCCGACGGCAACCTTGGTCTGGAAGCGCAGGCGAGCCTGGTCATAGAGTTTCAGTGTCCGCGCGCTGCGGTCGACCACGAGCCGCGTGCGTACCGGGTGGAGCTTCACCGTTGCGGCGTCGATCCATCCTTGCAGCGAGTTCGTCCGCGCAGGGATGTCGATCCGGTACCAGGACACGCCGGTCCGGTTGCGGACGGAGCTGACTGCGAACACGATCGTGGGTCGGTTGTCGGGCCGGAACTGCCGGAGCACTCCGATCGCACGCGCGCTCCGAGACGGCGCTGCGCGCACGGCGATCTTCTCCCGGAGGATCATGCCCGCTTGCGGAAACGTGGCCGGCCGCGTCTCGACCGAGCCGCGCGGGGCCGCCCTCGTTTTCACCGAGGGCGACGCCTCTGTTGCCGTGCCCGCCGGCCGGCCGTCGCCGCCCCCGCCGCATCCCGACCCGAGGATGACGGCGGCGAGCGGCAGAAGGGCGGCCGCGATGCTAGCCGGTGAGCGTCTTACCCGACGTCTGCGCACCGAGCACCCCTACCTTCTTGACGAGCCGGTGATCGACCATTACGGCGAGCACGCCCGGCTGCTTCGGAGTGATGCTGATGCGGGCGACGCCCCGCTTGTTGCTGATCGTCTTCGTTGCGCCGAGCACGCCCGGGCCCTTGACGGTCACCGTCGCGTTCGGCGTCGTGTTCACGACGATCACGAGCCGCTTGCCGACGGTCGTGGTGGCGGGGACGCTCCCCGCAGTCGGCGACGTCGCGTTGACCACGACGGTCCTGTTCGGGACCTCGGAGACGCTCGCGGCGGAGGGGTTCGCCCCGCCCGGGCACAATGAGACCGACAGCTTCTCGCCCGGCCTCGCCGGGTCCTTGAGCAGATGGTCGACGCGGCCGTCGAGCGCAGGATGCGTCTGGTGGCCGTGCAGCCATGCCCGGATGCTCACGTTGATGACGACGTACGGGTTCTTCGCCGAGCCGGTGCGGTGGCAGATGATGACGTGGTGCTGCGCTTCGGCTGACTTGCCCGGCGAGGACGCGGGCTTCGCTGCCTTGGCTGGCTTCGCTGCCTTGGCGGGCTTCGCAGCCTTCGCGGGCTTCGCAGCCTTGGCGGGCTTCGCAGCCTTCGCGGGCTTCGCAGCCTTCGTCGGCTTGGCGGGCTTCGCTGCCTGGGCCGGCTTGGCGGGCTTGGCCGCGTCGGCGGGGTTCGCGGGGTTCGCGGACTTGGCGGGCTCCGCCGGCTTGTCGTCCTTCTTCGCCTGGCCGGGTGGCACGCTTGCGGCGTCCTTGCCCGCCTGACCGGGCGGCGGCCCCTTCTCGGCGCTGCCGCTGAGCGCCGCCGTGGGGACGACCAGCACGACCGCGGCCAGAAGCGTGAACAGGCTCGTACGGCCGACTGCGTGTGCGACGAAGCGCGCGTCGAGCTTGCGCCGAGCGCCGGTGAAACGGAAACGTCTCATTTGGATCCTCCCGCCCCGAGAGCTTGGATGCCGACGACGACGTCGTCGGCCCACTTGCTCCGACCTACTGTTCTTGAGGAAGGATCCTGCAGGCGGCGGCCGGCAGTTATGGCGCCGCACAGCCGACGCTATCACAGAATGACCGCTACGGCTGTGCCGGCTTCAGCGTCTCTTCGTCGACCGCGATGAGGAGGTCGCGGAAGAGCCCATCGGCCGCAGCGGCGGGGCGTCAGCCTCGGCGCTCAGCCGCGTCCGGCTGCGGGATCGGTGGCAGTAGCAGGAGGTGGCTGTCGACGATCGCGGCGGCGACGTCGGTGAGCTTGCGGCCGTTGTGCTGGGAGTGGTCGCGCAACATCGCGAACGCCCTGTCGGCGTCGATCGCGTGGCGGGCCATCAGGATCCCCTTCGCCTGTTCGATCACCGCCCGGCGCCCGAACGCTCCCTGCAGGTTGTGGTACTCGGTGAAGCGCTGCAGCGTGACGTCGATCGCGCTCTGCAGCTCCGCAGGGGTCGTGTCGACGAGGTAAGCGAAGACGCCGCGTTTGGCCGCCTCGCGCACATAGGCAGGGTCCTCGGCGGAGAGCAGCGCGATCACCGGGCAGCTGGATTCGCGGACGATCTGCTCGATCAGCTCGAGGGCGTGCTGCGAGGAGAGACCGAGCCCGACCAGGGCGACATCGGGCCGTTCCCGCGCAGTCACCGCGGCGACTGCCGTGACGTCGATCTCGCGGGCGATCACCTCGTGTCCGAGTCCCCCGACAACCTGAGCGAGCAGCTCGAGCCGGTCGCGCCGCTCATTGGCGATCAGCACGCGCAGGCAGTGAATCTCCTTCTCGGCGATACGCACGATCGGGTCGGGGACCGCAGCTGCCATCGAGCTGATTTTAGCTCCCCGAGAACAGATGCGTTAGCTCCGCGAGGGGTCGGCCGCGCACGCTCCGGCCCCGCCCTGGCTCAGGTGCGGCGGTAGACGATCGTGCGGCTGACGCCGCCGAGGTAACCGGCGCCGGCCTGGTTGATGCTGAAAGCGATGCGGAGCACGGACTTGCCGCGGGGAAGCTGCGCGCGGAACCTGGCCGTCGAGCTCGCGTTCAGGCGCACGCGCTTGACCGTGCGCCAGCCGCCGCTCGCCGTCCGGCGCTGGAGCTGGACGTAGCGGCCGGCGAAGGAGTGGCGCGCGGCGACCCGCGTCACGAGGCGGCCCGTCGCCAGGCGCCGGAGCGACACCGCCGGCCGGACGCCGACGATCGTCGGTGCGCTCAGCCCGCCGCCCCAGCCCGCCTTGTAGGTCGTCTGGATGCCGGGCTGCGCGAGGTAGGTCCACGCTCCGCCGTCCCCGGTGAGCACGGTCGCAACCGAGGCGAAGGAGCTCTCGCCGTACCGCTGGGCGAACACGGTCACCGTCTCACGTGCGCGCTTCGTCGGAACCGTGCCCGAGAGCGAGATCGCGCGTCCGTAGACCACCGGGCCCGCCGGAGCGGTGAGCGTGACGCCGACCGTGGTGAAGGTGGCGTCCGCGCCGCGGCTCGTTCCGGCGTCGCTCGTCGCCACGAGGCGGTAGTGATACGTCGTCGCTGCGACGAGGCCCGAGAGCGACGCGCTCACGCCGCGCCTCGTCGTGCCCGAGCCCGCGCTCCTCGACGACGTCCGCGAGCCGTAGCTCGTCGACGTCCCGTACTCGAAGTACCAGGTCGTCTGCCGGCCCCTGGGATCGACCGATCCGGTCGCCGTCGCCGTCGACGATCCGACGCTCTGCGCCGCTCCCGTGCTGACGTCCGGCGGGAGCGATGTGCTGAACGTCCGGTCGCTCCCGGCGCTCGTCCCCGAGTCGTTCTTCGCGACGAGGCGGTAGTGGTAGGTGGTCGCCGCCTTCAGCCGCGACAGCGACGACGAGACGCCGACGGCGCTCGTGCCCGACCCCGCGCTCCTCGACGACGTCCTCGAGCCGTAGCTCGTGGACGTTCCGTACTCGAAGTACCAGCTCGTGGAACGGCCGTTCGGCGTGACCGCGCCGCTCAGCTTCGCCGTCGTCGGCGTGACGGCGCTCGCAGACCCCGTGACCGCCGCGGGTGCGCCGCTGGTCGAGAAGGTCCGGTCGGCACCGCGCGCCGTTCCGGCGTCGCTCGTCGCGACGAGCCGGAAATGGTAGAGCTTGCCCCGCGCGAGACCCGTCACGGATGCCGAGACGCCGCCCGCGCTCGTGCCCGAGCCCGCGCTCTTCTCCGGCGTCTTCGTTCCGTAGCTCGTGCTCGTCCCGTACTCGAAGTACCAGCTCGTCGCCCGCCCGTTGGGATCGACCGTCCCGCTCAGCTTCGCCGACGTCGCGGTGACGTCCGTCGCCGAGCCCGTCTCGGCAGCCGGCGGCGCGGCCGTGCTGAAGATTCCGTCGGCGCCCCGGCCGGTCCCGGAGCTCGATGTCGCGACGATGCGGTAGTGGTAGGTCGTTCCCGGCGCGAGGCCGCTCAGCGTCGCCGTGACGTCGACGCTCGTCGTGCCCGATCCGGCGCTGTGAACGGACGTCTTGGAGCCGTAGCTCGTGCTCGTGCCGTACTCGAGGTACCACGTCGTCGCGAGCCCGTTCGGGTTGACCTTCCCTGCAGCGGTGGCCGTCGTCGGCCCCACCGCGGTCACCGGCCCGGTCGTCGCTGTCGGCGCCGACGCGGCTGTCGCTGCGACGCCCGTCGCGAGCAGCACGACGGTTGCGACGAGAACGGTGGCGATGCGCCCCGATGCGCTGCTCGTACTCACCTGCCCTGGACGTCATTCCCACCGGTTGTAAGCAGAGCGCAAAGAATGCGAAAGGACTTGGCTCGGCGTCACCTCCTCGGCCCGGCGTACGACACGCTGAGGACGAACGACACGCGTGTCCTCCCACCGCGGACGACCAGCTTGATCGTCCCCTCCGCGACGCTCCGCCTGAGGAGCAGCGGGCTCGTCCCCGCACGACGGATCGCGCTTCCGGTCTGCGGCACGAGCGACAGCTTCAGTTGCGGCGCTCCCTTGAACGCGAGCGTCGCCTCGACGTCGCCGCCCGCCGCCGACAGTCTGTAGGTCCGCGTCCGCACCGGCCCGCCGACCGTGCCGCGCCTGACCAGCGACGACCGTGCGAGCGACACCGGCTGAAGCGACGCGAGCGTCCGAGAGGCGTCGATGCGTCCGTACTGCACTGCGCCGGGAAGCGGCACGGCGGAACGCGCGAGCGCCTGACGAACGTCCGTCGCGCCGGCGTTCGGATCGATCGACAAGACGAGCGCCGCGAGTCCCGACACGACCGGCGTCGCGGACGACGTGCCGCAGAACGGGCCGTAGCCGCCGGTGAGGACCGGAGCGATGTTGCAGCCGGGCGCGGCGACGCCGACCCACGGGCCGAAGTTCGACCACGGATAGAGCTGGTCGGTCGCCGTCGTCCCGGCGACGCCGATCGCGTTCGGATCGGCCGCCGGATAGAACGGAACCGAAGCGCCGTTGTTCCCCGCGGCGCCGACCACGACCGCGCGCCTGGCGACCGCGTACGCGATCGCGTCGCCGAGCGCCTGGGTCGTCTCCGGACCTCCGAGGCTGAGGTTGATCACCCGTGCGCCGTGGTCGACGGCCCAGACGATCCCGGCCGCGATCACGGTGTCGTCGCCGGAGCCGTGGCCGTCGAGCACCTTGACCGGCATGATCGAGCAGCTCCAGCAGATGCCCGCCACGCCCTGGTGGTTGTCGGCGCGTGCGGCGATGATGCCCGCCACCGCCGAGCCGTGGCCCTCGTCGTCGACCGGATCTGCGTCGGAGTTGACGAAGTCGTAGCCCGCGAGGAGCGCGCCTCGAAGATCGGCCTGCGTCGGATCGACGCCCGTGTCGAGGACGGCGACCACCACGCGGTTCGATCCGCGCGTCACGTCCCACGCCTTCGGGAAGCCCACGAGCCGCAGTCCTGCCTGCCGCGGCCAGTCGGTGTCGTCGGGTGTGGTGTCGAACGCGCTTACGAGGACCTCGCGGCCGGCGTTCGCGACCGCAGGTGAGTCGCGCAGAGCGTCGAGCGCCTCATCGCGGCGGTTCGGCGCGACGCCGACCATGTACGCGCGAATCTTCGGAATCGCGCGCTCGACCGTGACACCGGCGCGAATGAACGTCCGATCCACGGTAACCCGCGAGGTACCGGGCACGAACGTCACGGTGAGCCGGCGCGGGTCGTAGCGCGCGACCGGCGACGTCGACCTGACCGCCGCCGACTCGAACGTCTGAGCCCGGCTCGTGCGAGGTTCCGCGGACGGCGCCGACGGTGCTTTCGGCTGCGGACAGCCGAGCCTGAGCAGCGGATCGACGACGATGCACAGGCTCACGGGCGGGTCGCTTGCCGATGCGCTGCCGTCGGCCGCTCCCACCGTGCCCGTCAGGGCGAGCAGCAGGACGAGCCGTCCGTATGCACGCAGGCGCCGCATGCCGCCGCGAGTCGTGCGAAGCGCGGGAGACCCAATCCCCATGCACTTCTCCTCGTCGCAGGTTGCTCCTTCTCTTCGAGTGGTGTTGCCATGTCTTCCAAATCGCAAACGTTTCGCGTTTCCTCGTACCTTGCGAAATCGAGAGCGATGAACGATCCTGTGCGGAGCGGCTCTAGGGGATCGATCGGGTTGGGAAACGGATGAGGGCTGAAACGGGGGCACCCGGCGTGGGCGAGGGCGCGAACGCGCGCATCTTCGGCGCGAGTGCGGCCGTTCCAGCCGGTAGTCGAGCCGCCGAAGGCTACGCCTGCTGCGCCGATGCGCGTACTGCTCTTTCTCCGCGCATACCGGTGACCCAACAGCAGGCGTAGCCTTGGGCGGCTGCCGGACGGCTCCCGGCACTGTCGACAAACTGAACGACCCGCCGGACAAGAGTCTCCTTGCGTCCTGCTCGTCGCGCATCACTCGATCGAGTGACTGGCGCCCGATGTGTTTGCAATTTTGAAGACGTGGTAGGACGACTTGCGAGAAAGAGCAATCTGAGGAGAAGTGCATGGAGAGTGGGTCTCCGTCGCTTCGCACACGAGTCGCTCTACGCGTTGCGCTCGTCGTAGTCGCGAGCCTGTGCGTCGCTCCGCCGGCCTCCGCCGACGATCTGGTGCCGCTTGTGCCGCCGGCCGTTCCGGCGCCTGCGGTTCCGCCTGCCCCGGCACTCGAGCCGACCCCGCCCGCAGCGCCCGCAGCGCCCGCAGCGCCCACAGCGCCCACAGCGCCCGTCGTGACCCCGCAACCGGCCGCGCCGACCGTGGCCGCACCGGTGCTCGACACCGCTCCGGTTCCCCGGGTCGACGTTCAGGCCGCAGAACTTCCCATCGTTCGGGCGGAGGCCCCGGTGCCCAGCCGCGCCGCGCCGGTTCGCCAGCGGCCCGCTCCCAGGCCGCATGCGGCTCCCGCCCGCCCGAGGCCCGCCGCGAAGGCGCCGGTCGCCGCGGTCGCCGCAACGAAACCGAAGCTTGCGCCGCACACGGCTGCCGTCCGCCCCCACGAGCGCCGCCCCGCCGCTGCCGCCCCTCTCGCGAGGCGCCTTCCGGCTCCGACACGGATCGCGCGGCGCGACCACGCTCCCTCCATCGCCGGCGCCGCCACCGGGCCGGCTCCCGCGCCGCCGGGGTTCCCTTCGCGGTCCCGGACCGGCGCCGGCGAGCCCTCAGGGGCGGCGCCGGGCACCTTCGGCTTCGTCCTCCTGCTGATCGTCTTGGCGGTCGAGGCGTTCGCCCTCGTGCCGCCCGGCATCGGCCGTCGTCTCCGGCTCCTCCTGCAACGACCACGGCCTCCGTCACTCGCTCTCGAACTCGAACGCCCCGGGTAGCGCCGCTCCAGCCGGCCACCACCGGATGTGGGTTCCGGTGGGCACCTACAACTCGAGAAAGAGAGCCATTTCCGATGAAACGACTCTTCCCCGGACTCGCCGCGGTCCTCTGCGCGGCGGCCCTCGGGGCGGCCGGGCCTGCTCTGGCCGACCCGGGCAACACAGCCACCAACTCGACCGGCGCCGTTCAGGTCGGCGGCGTCTCGGCCGATCCATCCGCGACCGTGGATTCGCAGCCTGCCGACGCCCAGGCGTCGGCGCCGACCAGCGTGTCGGGCGGCGACAACACCGCGAACGACTCCACGGGCGTCGTCCAGGTCGGCGGCGGCAATACCGCCGACAACTCGACCGGCGCCGCACAGGTCGGCGCCGTGCAGACGCA
>DASXTR010000115.1:0-13804 GCA_036505325.1 Gaiellaceae bacterium | reverse complement strand
GGGTTGCACCCCCGATGAGCGGCAGCGCTGCTGCCGCGAGCACGACCAGTGCGGCGAAAGCCCACCGCATACGTCTGGTTCGCATCTTCTCCCCTTCCGTTTTTCGTCCCCCCGCATCAGGAACGCCGCGTGATATCACCGCGTCTATGCGAGCTTCTTCGGTCGGCGTGCGGCCGTCAAGAGCCAAAGCCGTTACGGCGCGGGCGGCTTCGCCCACTTCGGGCGCGGGCGCGGGACGTCGTGCAGCGCGTCGAGGAGCGCGTCCGGCTCGCCGGCGACGACGATCGAGCGGATGTCGCTCTCGCGGACGTAGCCCTCGTCGGTCATGTGGCGCGCGAGCGCGACGAGCGGGCGCCAGAACTCCTCGACGTCGAGGAGCCCGACCGGCTTCGCGTGCAGGCCGAGCTGTGACCACGTCAGCTGCTCCGCGAGTTCGTCGAGCGTGCCGAAGCCGCCGGGGAGCGCGACGAAGGCGCCCGAGAGCTCGGCCATCATCGCCTTCCGCTCGTGGAGCGAGCCGACGACGTGCAGCTCGGTCAGCCCGTCGTGCGCGAGCTCGCGTTCGACGAGCTCCTGCGGGATCACGCCGATCACCTCGCCGCCGGCGGCGAGCGCCGCATCCGCCACGGCGCCCATCATCCCGACGCGGCCGCCGCCGTAGACGACGCCCGTCCCACGCCGTGCGCATGTCGCGCCGAACGCGCGCGCGGCCTCGAGGTAAGACGTGCGGCGCCCGCTCGAGGCGCCGCAGAACACGCAGACGCGCTTCACCAGGCCCAGGCCTCGCGGTGTGACGAGGTCGAGGTCGCCTGGCCCCCATGGTGGAGGCCGTGAACGGTGGACCCGATCGTTCCCGGAAGGATCGTGCTCTGGTGCACAAGGAGCCGTTGCCCGTCGCGCGACACGCGGTCAGGCTACGCGCTCGCCTACGCTCTTCGAATGGCAGTCCTCGCCGCGCTCGTGCTCGCGTACGGATGCGGCTCGTGCCTCCCGGGCCATCACGGCGGCATCGCGACGATTCGTGCCGACGGGACGCACCGCCAGGCCCTGCTTGCGGACGGGCGGAACCGGTTTCTCTGGCAACCGACCTGGGCGCCCGGCGGCACGCGTTTCGCGTACATCGCCGAGCCGGCGCGCGGCGAGCGGCGGCTCATGATCGGACGGCGAACGGTCGTCAGGAACGCGTTCTACCCCGCGTGGTCTCCGGACGGGAAGCGGATCGCGTTCGTGCGCAACTACGAGGTGTGGGTCGTTCGCGCCGACGGGGGCGGCGTCCATCGCCTCATCGGGCGGCGTCGCCATGGAGCCGTCGACGGCCCGCTCGCCTGGTCACCCGACTCGCGGCGGCTCGCGTTCGTCGCCGACGACGTCCTCTACGTCATCCGCGAGAACGGCACCGGCCTCCTGCGCGTGAGCAAGTGGCCCGCAGCGGATCCCGCGTGGTCGGCCGACGGCAAGAGCGTCTACTACCTCTCCGGTCGCCAGAACGCGTACGTCGCGTCTGTGCCGCGCCGCCACGACCTCACGACCGGCAAGGACCGCTACTTCCTCGCGCGGCCGCACCCCGACTACGTCGAGGCCGCGTGGTCGCCCGACCGGCGCCTCCTCGCCTACGCCCTCATCCTCCCGAAGGGCGGCGAGACTTACCACGACCTCTGGGTCCTGCGCATCTCCGACGGGCGCCGGTTCCACGTCACGCAGGTCCCGGGCGGCAGCTTCGGGCTCTCCTGGAAGCCGTAGCCGCGCGAGCGCCCTCCGGATCACTACCTTGACGGGATGTCGACCTTCTTCCGTCACGAGCCGGAGGCGCCCGAGCGCCCCGCCGACCCGGCCGTGCGCCGCGCGAACCTCCGCCGCATCGCCGCGCTCTTCCGCGCGTACCGGCTGCGCCTCGGCGTCGTCCTCGCGCTGATCCTCTTCTCCGCCGCGGTCGGCGTCGTGCCGGCGTTTCTGCTCCGCGGCGTGCTGGAGGCGATCGGGAGCGGAGACACGACCCGCCTGTCGGTCTTCGCGGGCGGGATGATCGCGATTGCGATCGTCACCGGCGTCATCGGGGTCTGGCAGACGCTGCTCTCCAACCAGGTCGGCCAGCGCGTCATGCACGACCTGCGCACGGCCGTGTACCGGCACCTGCAGCGCCTGTCGCTCGCGTTCTTCACGCGGACGCGCACCGGTGAGGTGCAGTCGCGGATCTCGAACGACATCGGCGGCGTGCAGAACGTCGTCACCAGCACGGCCACGTCGATCGTCTCGAACGTGACCACGGTGGTCGCGACGATGGTCGGCATGGTCGCCCTGAGCTGGCAGCTCTCGCTGTTTGCGTTCGCGCTCATCCCCGTCTTCGTGCTGCTGACCCGCCGCGTCGGCGAGGAACGGCGCCGGATCGCGAAGACGACGCAGGAGACGCTCGCCGACATCTCCAGCCTCGTCCAGGAGTCGCTCTCGGTGTCCGGGATCCTCCTCGGCAAGACGATGGGCCGCACGACGGAGCTCGCCGACCGCTTCGAGCAGGAGTCGCGTCAGCTCGCGGATCTCGAGATCCGCCAGCGCATGGCAGGACGCTGGATGATGGCGATGATCCAGACCACGTTCGCCGTCATGCCCGCGGCGGTCTACTGGTTCGGCGGGCTAGCGCTCGCCGGTGGGTCGCACGCGATCACGGTGCCGACGCTCGTCGCCTTCACGACCCTGCAGACGCGCCTCTTCTTCCCCGTCGGCTCCCTGCTCGGCGTCGGGCTCGACGTGCAGACGTCGCTCGCGCTCTTCGACCGGATCTTCGAGTACCTCGATCAGCCCGTCGACATCGTCGAGCGCACGCGGCCCCGCGAGCTCCGTGAGGCCGGCGACGTCGTCATCGACGGCGTGTGGTTCCGGTACGACGACGAAGGTGCCTGGACTCTGCGAGACGTCTCGTTCACCGTTCCCGCCGGCACGAAGACGGCGCTCGTCGGCGAGACCGGCTCCGGCAAGACGACGCTCGGCTACCTCGCCGCGCGGCTGTACGACGTCAACCGCGGCGCAGTCTCGGTCGGCGGCGTCGACGTCCGCGACCTGTCGTTCGCGTCGCTCGCGTCGCTCGTCGGCGTCGTGTCGCAGGAGACGTACCTCTTCCACGCCACCGTGCGCGAGAACCTGCGCTTCGCGAAGCCCGATGCGACCGACGACGAGATCGAGACCGCCGCAGCGGCCGCCCGGATCCACGATCTCATCGTGTCGCTACCGGACGGGTACGACACGGTTGTCGGCGAGCGCGGGTACCGCTTCTCCGGCGGCGAGAAGCAGCGGATCGCGATCGCCCGGACGATCCTCCGGAACCCGCCGATCCTCCTCCTGGACGAGGCGACCAGCTCCCTCGACACGGAGACCGAGCGCCAGGTGCAGGACGCGCTGGACCGGCTGGCCGAAGGGCGGACGACGATCGCGATCGCCCACCGCCTCTCGACGGTCTACGACGCCGACCAGATCGTCGTTCTCGACCGCGGACGCGTCGTCGAGCGCGGCCGACACGACGAGCTCGTCGCCCTGGGCGGACGCTACGCGGAGCTCGTCGAGCGCACGCCCGTCGTCGACCGGCAGCCCGCGCTGGGCCTCTAGACTGCCGGAGATGCAGGGGTCGCAGCCCGTCGCAGACCGTCCGCGCCGCCCCGAGTGGATGAAGGTGCGCGCGCCGTCGGCGAACGGCAAGTACTTCGACGTCAAGAAGCTGATCCACGGCGCGAGCCTGCACACGATCTGCGAGGAGGCGCGCTGCCCGAACATCGCCGAGTGCTGGGGCCGCGGCACCGCGACCTTCCAGATCCTCGGCGATACGTGCACCCGCGCGTGCCGCTACTGCTACGTGCACTCCGGCCGGCCGTCGGAGCCGGTCGACCCGCTCGAGCCGCTCCGCCTGGCGCAGACGGCGAAGCAGATGGGTCTGAAGCACGTCGTCGTCACCTCCGTCGACCGCGACGACGTCCCCGACAAGGGCGCGGGCCACTACGCGGCGACGATCCGCGCGGTGAAGGCGAAGGTGCCCGGGGCGACCATCGAGGTGCTGACGCCGGACTTCCTCGGCGTCGAGGAGGACGCCCTGCACACGGTCATCGGGGCGCGCCCGGACGTCTTCAACCACAACATCGAGACCGTGCGCCGCCTGCACCGGCGGATGCGCGGCGCGAAGGCGAGCTACGACGGCGCGCTCCGGCTCCTGCAGCGCGCGAAGGAGATCGCCGACTACCCGGTGCTGACGAAGAGCGGGATCATCGTCGGCCTCGGCGAGCGAAACGACGAGGTCGTCGAGACGATGCGCGACCTCCGCGCCCACGGCGTCGACGTCGTCACGATCGGCCAGTACCTCCAGCCGTCTCCGAAGCACGCAGCGATCGATCGCTGGGTGCATCCGGACGAGTTCCGCCGGTTCCGCGAGCAGGGCGAGGCGCTCGGCTTCGGCTCGGTGTTCTCCGGCCCACTCGTCCGCTCGAGCTACCGCGCGGACGAGCAGCGCCACGCCGCCGAGACCGGCCGCGGCGCCGTCGCGTACTAGAGAACGAGAAGGGCCGCCCGAAGGCGGCCCTCTCGATCGATCGTGAGCGAGCGGTTACCTACGCTTTGCCGCCGCGGCGGGGGCCGGCGAGGCGATCCGCCAGATGCCGCGGCCGTGCGTCGCCGCGTAGATGTTGTTGTCCGGGCCGAGCTCGACGTCGAGCACGACCGTGACCGGGAAGTTCGTCCCGAGCCGCTGCCAGGTCGTCGAGCCGGCGGCGCGGTAGACCATGCCGAGGTCGGTGCCGACGACGAGCGAGCCGTCACCGAGGACCTTGACGCTGCTGGACGGCACGTCGGGGAAGTTCCCGTCGGCGTTCGTCCAGGTCGTGCCGCCGTCGGTCGACTCGAAGACGTGGCCGACGTCCGCTCCCGGGCCCTCGGTGAAGCGGCGGTTGAACCCGTTCATCACGACCACGAGGTGGTTCGAGTTGCTCGGGTCGACCGCGACGCCGCCGATGTAGCGGTTCGGGAGCTGCGTCGCCGCGGCGCCGCCGCCCTGGTACGGCGGGACGGTCTGCGTCCACGTCCACGCACCCTGGGCGTTCTTCGTCCCGATCACGAGGCCGCGGGTGAACCCGTTGTTGTTGCACTGGCCGCACCACCCGGCGACGATCTTCGAGCCGGAGTAGGCCAGCGCGGTCGCCACGCGCGCGGGCGCGGCGCCGCCGCCGAAGGTGTACGCCTTCGTCCACTCGCTCCCCGAGCGGATGGCGAAGCCCTTCGACTGGAGCCAGAGGCTGTTGCCGCCCGCGACCCAGTTGTCGATGTTCTCGGCGTCGGCCGCGAACGGCGCGATGAACCGCGCGTTGATGTCCGGCGGGCCGACCTTGAACGTCGTCGACTGGCTGAGGTCGAGGAACGCGTTCGGGTGGTCGGGGCCGGGGTTGGCGCACGTCTGCGTGACGCTCATCGACAGGAAGACGTACTCCTGGACGATGTTGCAGCCGTCGTTCGGATCGACGAGCACGTCACCGCCGTCACCGCCGAAGTTGGAGACCATCTTCGCGGCGCCCGGCCGGAGCAGCGAGCCGCCGTTGTCCTGCAGGCCGCCGCTGACGAGCACGCCGTCGCCCGAGGTCAGATCGGGCCGCGACCCGTCGGCGCCGGCGACCTTGCCGATGCCGACCGCGTAGAACTGCAGCGCGTCGATCGAGCCGTCGTTCAGGCTCTGCCAGTCCGTGCCGTTCCCGTTGCCGTTGACTTGTCCGTTGAGCGGCCGGCGGTAGATCCCGCCGTCGTTGCCGACGAACACGTACTGCTTGCCCTGGTACGACCCGACAGCGATCGAGTGCTGGTCGGGGTGCGTCGTCTGCGGGCAGCGGTTCGGCCCGCCGTCGGGCGGATAGAGGGCGTCCGGCGCCCAGCACGAGAAGTAGAAGTTCCAGTACGGCCCCACCGTCGTCCAGTTGGAGCCGCCGTCCGTCGTCTCGTACACCTCTTCGAGCCCGACGTACACGTGGTTCGCGTTCGCCGGGTCGACGATGATGAGCTGGTTGTACCAGGACTGGATGCCGGGGCTGTAGCCCTGGCCGAAGACGCCCTTCAGGGCCGAGCCGTGCGAGCTGAGCTTGTCGGACGACGCGATCTTGTTCCACGGCCCGGTGAGCGAGCCCGTCTTCGAGACGTAGACGCCGTCGAGGTACGTGTTCTGCGCACCCAAGGAGTTCAGCTTCCGCGGCGACTGGTTGATCGCGTACAGCGTGTCGCCCTGCTTCGAGAACGCGAAGCTCACGTTGCCGATGTCGGTCGCGTCGAGCCCGCCGGTCGGGTTGATCTTCGTCCAGCTCGCCCCGTCGTTCGTCGTCTCGTAGAAGCCGTTGTACGTGTCGCCGCTGCGCCAGCCGATCGCCGCGAGGATGTGCTTCGGGTTCTTCGGATCGATCGCGACGTCGTTCGCGATGTTCTTGTACGGCGCGTTCGTCTCCGACGAGGTCGATCCCGTCCCGTACTGCGCCGCGGTCGACTGGTCCTGCGCGTACTGCGCGACACTCGCCGGCAGGTACGCGGGATTCGGCGCGAAGGAGAGCGTCCACGGCGCCGGGTAGTTCCCGAGCGCGTGCGACCACACGCCGCGGAGCGTCGCGACCCACACCTTCGTGCCGGTGAAGCGGATCGAGTTGATCGTCGTGCTCTCGAGCTCGGTGCCGCCGACCCGGTCGGCCGGCGAGAACGTGCCGGTGGCCGGGTTGGCGAGCCGGTAGACACCCGAGCCGACGAAGCTCGTGCCGCCGGTGTTCGCCTCGCCGCTCGCGTACCAGAGCGAGCCGTCGGACGCGAGCTGGAGATCGCCGGACGAGAGCGTCGGGAGCGAGTCGGCGATCGGCGTCCAATTGCCGCCGCCGGTCGACGAGCGCCACACGCCGCCGTCCGCGGCCGCCGCATAGACGTGGCCGGAGCCGTCCGCCGCCAGGCCCGTGATGCGGCCCGTGACGAGGCCCGAGCCGCCGCTCGAGTTCGAGTAGTAGTCCCGGTAGTCGGGATCGTCGGCGTCGTACGGCACCTTGGTGACGTCCGACCACGACCCGCCCGCGGCGCTCAGACCCGTGAGCTCTGCGAACGCAGCCGAGTAGGCACCCGGTGCGACGATTCCCGGTGCGGTGCGGGCCTCGATGAACTGCTGCGAGGCGGTGGCGAACTCCGCAGCCTCGCCGCCGGCACCGCCGTTCTCGGTCCCCTGGGATTCGAACTGCAGCTGCTTCTGCGCGATCCGTTCGGACGCGCCGAGCGACGCCGGGCGGGCGTCGAAGCGGGCCGCGACGAGCGCGGCCGCGGTAACCAGAATCGCCGCGACGATCACAGAGATCGTCCGGCGACGACCGAAATTCTTCATGCTCCCCTTTCGTGGATAGACCCGGCCGCAGCGTCCCCTCTACCGCGGCGACGCGCAGTCTAGCCGGGAATCACGGAAGGGATATGCCGGGGCTGATATCGCCGGTCGGCTACCGGTGATATCGGCTAGCGGATGCCCGTGTCGACGTCGAAGTTGACCGTCGCGACGCGCCCGCGCGGGACCGTCGCCGCCGTCGGCGAGTACCCGAACCGGGCCCCGGCGATCCGAACGGCGTACCGCCCGGGGACAAGGGAGATCCGGTAGCGGCCGTCCGCGCCGGTGGTGACGCTCCACGAGCGGCCGGCGCGCACGAACGTCAGCTTGACGTGCGCAGCCGGGGCGCTGCACGGTTGGTCGACGCGGCAGACCGGGGAGGTCGGGCCGCGCGTCACGAGCCCGCGCAGGCCGCTGGCCGTGCCGCCGGCGCCCGGGGTAGCCAGGAGCATGAGCGCGGTTAGCGTGGCAGCGCGCATACGGAGATGATGCCCCCGATCCGCCCAACCTACGCCACGCTCCCAGATGGAGGAGGGCCGCTGGGGCGGCCCTCCTCACTACCTCTCCATGGCGCAGCTAGTTGAGCAGCATCCGCCAGACGCTGCGGCCGTGCGTGGCGGCGTAGATCACGCGCGCCTCCGGCACGATCGTCAGCCCGGGGACCTCGACGCGAGGTAGCCCCGTCGTCGCCGACCAGACGTAGTTCGCGCCGCTCGCCGTGCCGAGGAGTACGCCGAAGTCGGTCGCGGCGTACAGGTTCCCGGTCACGTCGTCGCGGACGAGGTCCGTGATCGGGTAGTCGCCGTTCCCCGCCTCGACGCCCAGGTCGCGCCACGTCGCCGTGCCCGCGACCGGGTCGCAGGTCACCTCGAACACGTGACCCTGCTGCGCCGGTGTCGACGCGTTGTAGCCCGAGTACGAGAGCCACGCCCGGTTCGGGTTCGCCGGATCGGGATGGATGCTGGACACGAACCGCGCCGGGTCGTTCGTCGCCTTGTCGTCGCACCGCGTGAACGTCACCGCGAGCGCGTTCGGGTCACTCGCGTTCGACGACACGAACACGCGCCCGGTCGTCGTCGCCGCCCAGAGCGTGCTCGTGTTCCCGCGCGTCCGCTCGATCGCGATCACGTTGCCGCCCGTGCGGGTGCCCCCGTAGAACGAGCTGGTCAGGTCGCCCGGATTCGGAACGGTGGGATCGTCCGTCGCGACGTTCTTCGGACCGCCCAGCGCCACCCAGTCGCCGCATTCGGGCTGGCTCGCAGCCGTCGTGAACTCGGGGCAATTCGCCTCGAGGAACGCCTGGTCGCCGCCGTTCTTCTGCGTGCGCCAGATGTGCTTGAGGCCGATGAACCGCTGCGCGTGGACGACCGGGTCCTGCGTGATCGCCGAGTAGAACGGCGCGGACTCGGTCGTCTGGTACAGCGGACCCGATGTCACGACCCACCACTTCGGCTGTCCGCCGTGGAAGTTCGAGTCCGTCGCGCGACCCGTGAATTCGTTGAAGCGGATCGAATCGTCGGTCGCATCGAACCCGGACTGCCCGCCGTCGCCGTACATGATCTGCCACCAGAGGCCGGAGCCCTGGCTGTTCCACTCGAATGTGCCGTTGTCCTGCGTCCCACCCTGCACGAGGTGCAGCGGCTTCTGCAGGCTGACGGATACGCTCTGGAACTGCAGCGTCGACAGATCCTTGTTCAGGTCGTCCTCGATGTCGTGCGGGACGTGCGAAAGCAGTTGCCGGCACGTCAGGTAGCTCGCCGGGTCCTGCGGGAGCGGCACCGTCTTCGTCTTCGTCGGATCGGCCGGGTCTTCGATCACGATCGTCCGCTCGTCGCACTCGTCCGAGTCGTCGACGTACTTGCCGTCGTTGCGGACGATGCCGCCGTCGGAACCGTCCCACCACTGATCCGGGTTCTCCGGATTGAACGCGAAGGAGTGCTGGTCCGGGTGGATCCCGTCCGGCTGGTCGGACGGCGTCGCGTCGCGGGTCAGGTCGGCCCATGAGCCGCCCTTGAACGCCGGATTCGGCTCGCCCGCGGTGTACGAGACGACGACGCCGCGGCCGTTCGAGAGGTTGCCGGCCTCGCCGTACTGGTACGCGCCTTGGACGTAGACCGTGTCCGGCTGTCCCTTCGGCGTGACGATGTCGTTGTCGTACCAGCACTGCGCCCAGCAGTAGTCGTACGTGCCGTAGTACGGATTGCCGCGCTGGTCGCTCGTGAGCGACTTCCAGCCGGCGTTCCCCGCCGCCTGGGCAGTGTCGGCATCGTCGGTGCGCCAGACGCGGCTGTACAGACCCGGCTCTCCGCCGTCGGGACCCACGTCGCCGTCGGCAGCGTAGATGCGTACGTTGCCGTTCGGCAGCTGCGTGACCGCGAACATCGTACGATCGGTCGTCGAGCAGAACGGCGGCGGCTGGCTCGGGTTGCACGTCCCGGTCGGCGGGGCAACGTTTTGCGGGACGAGCGGTGTGAAGATCTGCCGCCAGGTGAGTCCCGCGTCGTCGGAGCGGAAGATGCCGCGCCCATACGCCGCCGCATAGATCGTGTTCGAATTGCGGGGATCGAGCTCGACGTCGTTGACGCCACGGATGGAGCACGGGTTCTGCCCCGCAGGAGAGAACGCGGAGCACTGGCCCGGATCCTCGCCGGCGTCGAAGAGATACGTCCACGTCTGTCCGCCGTCGGTCGTCTTCCACAACCCCCACGCCGCCGCGCCGGGCTTGAGCGAGACCGCGCCTCCGGAGACAGAGCTCACGCCGCGCACGCCGCGCGTCGTCGCCACGTACATCGTGTTCGGCGAGCGCGGCACGACCCGGATCGTGCTGATCGCGCGGTCGAGGAACGGGGTGTTGTTGGCGATCTCCTTCCACGTGTCGCCGCCGTCCGTCGTCTTCATGACGCCGAACCCGGCCTCCGAGTCTGCCGAGGCGTGGGATTCGCCGGTGCCGACGTAGATCGTGTTTCCGGAAGCGTCGTTCGGGTCCGCGTAGATCGTCCCGATCGCGTTCGTCGGGAACGATCCAGAGATGAACTCCCAGTGCGGCGTGTTGCTGAGCGCCTTGTCCGTGCGCCAGATGCCGCCTCCCGCTGCCGCCAGCCAGAGCCGGCAGAAGTTCGGCTTGCACGTCGGCGCCGCGAGCAGCCCGGTGGTGCGACCCGACGCGTTGTACTGCGCACCGGAGCGGTTGAGCACGCCGGGATACTGCGCCTGGGACGGCCCGATCAGCGTCCACGTGTTCTTATCGTTCTTCTTCGCCGTCTTCTTGGCGAAGGCGTTCCAGGCCTGCCCTGCGGCCTGGGTCCACGCGAACGGGATCGTGTCACCCGGATACGCGCGGTTCCGATAGTCCTCCGCCGCAGCGCTCGCTTCGGGCGAACGCTCCTCGTTCGCTACGCCGATCGTCGCGAACTGGTTGCCCATCCCCAGCGCGTCCGGATCACTGTGCAGCTTGTTCAGCTGGACCGATCCGCTCGAGCCGAGATGCGACGATCCCGCGATCGCAGCGACGGCCGCTGCCGCGCACACGACCATCACGCCGAAGGCGAGCCTCAGTTTGTTCCTCTGCATGCCTCTCTCCCCTGAACTCGGAATTAGCATCCGATGAAAGAGCGCCCCTCGTCCCCCCGCCGGGGCGCGGCGCTCGAAGCTCTCTTCGAGCCTGTGCAGCACCTCGGCGTTGAAGCTGCGCCCGTCTCGCGCGGCTGCCTCCGCGACCTTGTCGCGTAGATCGAACGGCATCCGCAGCAAATACCGATAACGCTCTCCCACCCAAACCCGCTTATAGCACGGGTTCCCGTTCGGATCCAGCAGTCTATATCACCGCTTCCGAACGTCTGATATCAGTCGAAAACGGGTATCACTCGAAATCATGGCAAAGCTCGCCGCAGGGATCCTGATGCTCGTCGTCGTCACCGGCGCGTCCGCCGTGGGCAAGGCGCGCGTTTGGCTCAGCTCGCAACAGCCGCTGGTGGTCCGCGGAACGGGTTTCGAGGCTCGCGAGCGGGTGTCCGTCACCGTCGCCGCGGGCGATCTCTCGCGGCATCGAGCGGTGTCGGCGACCGCGACCGGGGCGTTCGTGGTGCGCTTCACCGGCACGTCGGTCGACGACGCCTGCGCACCTGTCTCCGTACGCGCTGTCGGAGCGCACGGCACCTACGCCACGTGGAAGCGCGTGACCGACTGCGCGCCCCTACAGCCGTTCGACAGGTAACGGTGACGGGGAGCCGCCCGAAGGCGGCCCCCCGTGTCCACTGGACGGGTCAGTGCCCGCCGGGCTGGCGGACGCCGTTCACCGTCAGGGTGTACGGGGCGTAGCGTGTGATCGTCTCGGTCGGCTCGTCGTACGTCACAACGGCGACGACTTGGTCGACCTGGTCGCCGACGAGCCGCCGTAGCTTGCCGCCCTCGAGCGACGCCCGGAAGTCGGCGTCGAGGGGCACCTGGGCGACGATCGACGACCGTGCACCGGTGATGCCGACGAGCTGGACGGTGAAGCCTGCCACGGCCGGTGCCGCAAGCTCCGGCCGCCAGCCGGTGAAGGAGGCGCCGTCGCCGATCGCCGCCCCGCCGACCCGGATGTCGTCGAACCACCAGCCGGAGCCCGTCGAGGCCCCGTCCGTCATGTTGCGGAACTGCAGCAGGATCCTCCGGCCCGCGTACGGTGTCAGGTCGAACGTCTCGCTTTTCCAGCCGCCCGCGCCCGTGAAGCCCGGGAGCTGCGCGACGATCGTCGCCCGCGCGCCCGGATCGTGCGAGGTCGTCGTGTCCGCGTTCGCGAGGCTCTTCCACGTCGTGCCGCCGTCGGTGGATGCCTGCACGAACGCGTAGTCCCACTGGTCCTCGAGATCCCACTTCGCATCGAACGTCAGCGTCGGCGCCGGGGTCGGCACCGTCACGTCCGCGATCATCGAACGGTCGAGGTTGTTCGCCTGGGGCGAGAAGTACGCCGCGTTGCCCTCGTGGCCCGGCGCACTCGTCACGCTCGTGAACGTGACCGGAAGCAGGTCGTGCACCTTCGCGCCCGCGAACTCGAGCGACTTCACCTGCGCGGCATGGAGCGGCGTGCCGGCGGCGTCGCGGAGCAGGACGTAGTCCGAACCGTTCGGCGGCGCACCCGGGGTGTCGTACGACTGCGCGTTCGCGAGGTTGATCGACGCATGCATGGACGGGATCGCGTAGTCGGCCTCGTCGGCACCGCCGCGAACCTTCGCTCCGTCGTCGGACGACTGGTCGACGGCCACCGCCGCGGCCCACGCGTGGACGATCTGCTGCGCCGTCTTGCCGGTCATGAACCGGTCGAGGACCGCCTGCACGCCGTCGAGCCCGTTGCGGTCCTCGTTGTGGAGCGCCGTCATGAACCCGACGCCGTACCGCCCGGCCAGGAACTCCATGAACGACCACACGGCCCCGTAGTCGGCGAGGATCTCGAGCGGCCCCTGGTCCTGCCATGAGGTCAGCGAGTTCTCGGCGCCGCCGAGGGCCTGCGGGATCGGGTTCGCGCCGGTCTGGAGCGACCGCCAGCCGAGGAACGTCTGCGTGTGTCCCTCGTAGCCGACCTCGGCGACCGACCGGTCGAGGTTCGCGTAGCCGACGACGGAGATGGCGTAGTCGGACAGACCCTCGTTCGCCCACGTCTTCTCGCCGGGGCTCGCCCAGAACTCGAGCAGGTGCTGGTACTCGTGCGCGAACGTGCCTTCGTACGTATGCGGCTTCGCGGGCATGTTCTTGCAGAGCTCCGCCGAGGGCTCGTTCGGCGGATTCGCACCCGTGCGGTGCACCCAGTCGAACGAGTCGATCGTCATGACGTTGCGATCGACGAAGGTGTTGATGCCGGACGAGTGGTAGCCGGCGACGTACGACGGGAAGGTGACGTCCGAGAAGCTCTCGTCGCGGATGTTTGTCACCAGCGTGACGATCTTGTCCCCCGCGCCCGAGAAGTAGCCCTTCGGGAAGGTCACCGGCAGGAGCGTGTAGAGCGACGCGTTCGCACCCCCACGTGACGGCGGCAGGCTGAAGACCTGCGACTCCTTCGGATACATGTTCGCATCGAACTCGCCGACGAAGTAGTCGATCTGCGCCTGCGTCACGACGTTCCGCAGGCCGTCGTTCCGGCAGTCGGCCGCCGCCGGGTAGCTGAGGTTGTTGTCGAGCCAGATCTCGATCTTCTCGCCGGCCGCCTTCAGCGTGAACGTCCTGAAGAGGGCGTTGCCGGTGACCGTGTTGATGACCGGCCACACCCGCTGTGTCTATATCGGGAGCTATCCGTGCGGCTTGGCCATCGCGTGGTAGTCGAGGGCCTTGTCGAGCACCTCGTCCTCCACGCCCGCCTCGCGCGCGACCTCGCGTAGCGAGCGCCCGGTCGTCGACGCGGTCTTCACGATCTCGGCCGCCTTGTCGTAGCCGATGTACGGGTTGAGCGCGGTCGCGGCCGACAGCGTCAGCTCCGCGTAG
>DASXTR010000114.1:0-16209 GCA_036505325.1 Gaiellaceae bacterium | reverse complement strand
TGCGCCAGCGACTCGGCGAGCGCGAACCGGCGCTGGGTCGGCGACAGGTCGCTCGCGAACAGCTGGAGGGAGACCTCGTACGCGTTGCGCGGCGCCGTCCCGAGCGCCGCCTCCGCGCGGTCGAGGCGTTCCGCGTGGTGGAGGGCGATCTCCCGCGCTCGTACCGCCGCGTCCGGGATCGGGTCGCCGTGGCCGGGGAAGGTGATGCGCGGGGCGAGCTCCTCGATCCGCCGCAGCGACTCGAGGTAGTCCGCCAGCGGATCGGGCCGCGCCCGGGGATAGAGGCCGATCGCGGGCGTGATCCTGCCGAGGATCGTGTCGCCGGCGATCAGCACGCCGTCGCGGAGCAGGACGAGGTGCCCGTCGGCATGGCCCCGCAGCAGCTCGACGCGCCAGCCGTCGACCTCGTCGCCGGGCTCGACCCACTCGACGTCCTCCACCCAGTGCACGTACTCGGCGAGCTTCGACGACTCGCGCAGGTAGTCGCCGACGTGCGCCTCCGGCATCCCGTGCTCGACCATGTAGTCGGCCAGCGCCTGCGACGAGCGAGGCGGCCCCCACGCGCGCCTGCACTGCTCGTGGTCCTCGCGACCCTGGAGGACCGGCGCCCTCGTGACACCGGCCGCATCGCGCGCGCCGCCGACGTGGTCCGGGTGCATGTGCGTGACGAAGATCCGCTCCACGGGGGCGTCCAGCTCGGCCAGCACGGGGCCCCATACGGCCTCCGGGTCGCGCGAGCCCAAACCCGTGTCGACCAGGGTCCAACCGCCTTCCGACGACCGGAGGAGATAGCAGTGCACGTGGTCGATCCCGAGCGGGAGCCGGAACGTGACGCGGCGGACGCCTTCGAAAAGTTCCTGCACGTGTGAGAAGGTAGACGCCTTGGCGCTGCTGGAGCTCGACAACGTGACTCGCCGCTTCGGTGGGATCGTCGCTCTCGACGAGGTGTCGCTCACGGTGAACGAGGGTGAGATCGCGGGGCTGATCGGGCCGAACGGCGCGGGAAAGACGACCGCGTTCAACGTCATCACGCGGCTGTACAGGCCGACCGGGGGCGCGGTTCGGTACGACGGGACCGACCTCTTGCACCAGCCCGCGCACCGCATCGTGCGGCTCGGGATCGCGCGGACGTTCCAGAACCTGCAGCTCTGCGCGCACATGAGCGTGCTCGACAACGTCCTGGTCGGCGCGCACTCGCAGATCGGCCTCGGCGGCGAGAACCGGGCGCGCGAGGAGGCGCTCGCAACACTCGACTCGCTCGGCCTGGCCGCGTACGCCGACCGGCCCGCAACGGGGATGTCGTTCGGCACGCTGAAGCGCATCGAGCTCGCGCGTGCGCTCGCGGCGAAGCCGCGTCTGCTGCTCCTCGACGAGCCCGCCGGCGGCCTCAACCACGAGGAGGTCGCCGAGCTCGGCAACCTGATCCGGCGCCTGCGCACCGAGCACGACCTGACGATCCTGCTCGTCGAGCACCACATGAACCTCGTCATGTCGGTCTCCGACCGCGTCACCGTCCTCAACTTCGGACGCACGATCGCCGCCGGCACGCCGAAGGAAGTCCAATCCGATCCTGCGGTGATCGAGGCCTATCTGGGCACGACGCACAGCGACGATGCCACCACTCCTCGAGCTGACTGAGGTCCACGCGCGCTACGGCCAGGTGCGGGCGCTGCACGGCGTCTCGCTGGCCGTCGAGGAGGGCGAGGTGGTCGCGCTGCTCGGCGCGAACGGCGCCGGGAAGACGACGACGCTGCGCGCGATCTCCGGCATGGTCGCGCGCGACGGCGGCCTGCGCTTCGACGGGAAGGCGCTTCCGCGCACGCCGGAGGGTTCGGCGCGGCTCGGGATCACGCACGTCCCGGAGGGCCGCGGGATCCTCGCCGAGCTGACGGTCTGGGAGAACCTGACGATGGGCGCGTACCTGCGTCGCGACCGGAAGGCCGTGCGCGGCGACCTCGACGCGATCAGCGACGAGCTGCCGTGGCTCCGCGACCGCCGCGGCCAGCAGGCGGGCACCCTCTCCGGCGGCGAGCAGCAGATGCTCGCGCTCGCCCGTGCGCGGATGTCGAGGCCGCGCCTGCTCCTCCTCGACGAGCCGTCGCTCGGGCTCGCGCCGCTCGTCGTGCGGGAGTTCTTCGGCCTCGTGCGCCGCCTCAACGAGACGCAGGGCCTGACCGTGCTGGTCGTCGAGCAGAACGCGAACATCGCGCTCGACGTGTCGAGCCGCGCGTATCTGCTCGAGGTCGGTCGCGTCGCCCTGTCCGGTTCGAGCGACGAGCTGCAGCGGCACGAGGGAGTCCGCTCCTCCTACCTGGGCTACTGATGTCGCAGTTCGTCCAACAGCTCGTGGCCGGGCTCGGCGAGGGAGCGATCTATGCGAGCCTCGCACTCGCGCTCGTCCTCATCTACCGCGCCACGCACATCATCAACTTCGCCCAGGGCGAGATGGGGATGTTCTCGACGTACATCGCGTGGGCGTTGATCACCCACCACGGGTTCGGATTCTGGGAGGCGTTCTTCCTCACGATCGGCATCTCGTTCCTCGGCGGCGCGGCCATCCAGCAGGTCGTGATCCGGCCGCTGCAGCGAGGCGGAGAGCTCACGGTCGTGATGGCGACGATCGCCCTGCTCGTGATCCTGAACGGCCTCGCGAGCTGGATCTGGCAGCCGGACGAGAAGCTGCTCCAGTCGCCGCTCTCGGGCGGGACGTGGTCGATCGGCGACGTCGCGATCCCGCAGCAGTCCGTCTACGACTTCCTCGTCGTGCTCGGGTGCGTGATCCTGCTGTGGGCGTTCTTCAACTTCACGAAGCTCGGGCTCGCGATGCGCGCCTCGGCGGTGAACCCGGCGGCGAGCCGGCTGCTCGGGGTGCGCGTCCAGGTGATGCTCGCCGTCGGGTGGGGGCTCGCTGCTGCCCTGTCGGCCGTCTCGGGGATGCTCGCGGCGCCCGCGCAGTTCGTCTTCACGCCGACGTTCATGCAGGTCTACATCGTCTACGCGTTCGCCGCGGCCGTCCTGGGCGGCATCGAGAGCCCCGTCGGCGCCATTCTCGGCGGGCTCTCCCTCGGCGTGACGATCAACCTGCTCGGGACGTACGTCGACTTCATCACGCCGGAGATGGAGCTTCCGGTCGCGCTCGCGATCCTGCTCATCGTCCTCATCCTGCGCCCGGCCGGCCTCGTTGGGCGCGTCGCGGTGAGGCGCGTTTGAGCGCCCTGCGGATCTCGCCCTGGGGCGTCGGCGCGACGCTCGCCGGCGCGCTCGCGATCGTGCTCCTACCGCTCGTCCTCGGCGACACGCACGAGTACCGCTTCGCGTTCGTCGGCTGCTACTTCATCGCCGCGCTCGGCCTGCAGATCCTCACCGGTTACGCGGGCCAGATCTCGCTCGGGCACAGCGGCTTCATGATGATCGGCGCCTACACGACGGGGATCCTGAGCATCGACCACGGCTGGAACCCGCTCGTGACACTCCCGGTGGCGGGCCTGATCGCGGGCGCCGGCGGATTCCTGTTCGGCTTCCCGGCGCTCCGCCTGCGCGGCGTCTACCTCGCGCTCGCGACCTTCGCGATCCCGATCGCGCTCGCCGCGTTCGTCAAGAAGTACCCGGGCTTCACCGGCGGCGGCAGCGGCAAGCCAATGGACCAGTCCCTTTCGGGCCACGAGGCGTACCTGCGGACGTGGCCGATCGCAGGCGTCCTCTTCGTCGTCGCATGGCTGCTGCTCCGCGGCAGGCTCGGCCGCGCGTTCCGCACCGTGCGCGAATCGGAGATCGCGGCCGTCTCGTCGGGTGTCAACCTCGCGCTGACGAAGACGCTCGCGTTCGGGATCTCCGCGTTCTTCGCCGGCGTCGGCGGCGGCCTGTTCACCATCACCTTCGGCTACCTCAGCCCGGTCCCGTTCGACATCACGCTCTCGATCCTGTTGCTCGTGGGCGTCGTCGTCGGCGGCCTCGGCTCGCTGATCGGCGTCATCTTCGGCGCGCTCTTCATCGAGTACGTCCCGCTGTATGCGCCCGACATCCTCGGCTGGCTCGAGAAGCCGTTCGGCAGTCCGCTCGACCCCAAGCGGGCAGGCGCGCCCGCCGCCGTCTACGGTTTCATCCTGCTGCTCGTCCTGTACCTCGTCCCGTCGGGGGTGGCAGGTCTTCTGCGATCGGCATTGCGCTTCGTTGACCGACGGGTCAAACTTTCACCTACACAGGTGGCCCCCCAGGTCAGCTCGACAAGGAGAGAGGCATGAAGAGAAGGTTCGGTGTGCTCGCCGCGGCACTCGCGGCAGCGGCGGTCGCCTGCGTCACGGCGCTGGCGGGCGCCCAGGCCGACCCAGGCATCACGACGAAGAAGATCGTCATCGGCGGGACGTTCCCGCTGAGCGGCCCGGCGTCGTCGTACGCCCCCATCCCCGTCGGCATGAAGGTGTACTTCTCGTACATCAACGCCCGCAGGGACCCGGCGACGAAGAAGCGCGGCGTCGGCGGTCGTCAGATCGTCTGGAAGTACTACGACGACGGCTACAACCCCGCGAACACCGCGCAGCAGACGCGCAAGCTCGTGGAAGAGGACAAGGTCTTCGCCACGTTCGGCGGCCTTGGCACCGAGCCGCAGCAGGCCGTCGAGAAGTACATGAACGACAAGAAGGTGCCGCAGCTCTTCGTCTCCACCGGCGCCACCGAGTTCGGCACGCAGCAGGCCCAGTACCCGTACACGATCGGCTGGCAGCCTGACTACGTCGCCGAGGGAACGATCTACGGCAAGTACGCGTCGCAGAACTGGCCGACGAAGAAGATCGGCATCATCGTCCAGGACGACTCGTACGGCAAGGACTACTCCGACGGGCTGAAGGCCGGCCTCGGCGCGAGGGCCTCGAACATCGTCACCGAGCAGAAGTTCGCCGTCACCGACACGAGCGTCGCGAAGCAGGTCGCCGCGATCCGCGCGTCCGGTGCGGATGTGATCGTGATCTTCGCCACGCCGGCGAAGACGATCCAGACGTTCGCGACGATGAAGGCGCTCAAGTACCGGCCGGAGGAAGTCGTCATGAACTCCGTGTCGGCGACCGACACGTTCATGAAGCTCTCGCTCGCGAACGCGGACGCGGCAACCGTGAACGGCTCGATCTCGACCGGCTACCTGATGGACCCGCAGGCGGCGCAGTACCAGAGCACCGCCGGCATGCAGCTGTACAAGCGGATCATGGCCAAGTACGCACCGAGCGCCGATCCGAACAACGGGCTGTACTTCTACGGTGTCGCGAAGGCGTACGACGTCGTGAAGCTGATCCAGACGGCGGGGAAGAACCCGACGCGTGCGTCGGTGCTCCGCGCGGCGCGGCGCATCAACTGGACGAACCCGTTCACGATCCCGGGCGTCAAGGTGAAGACGGCGGCGAATGACCCGTTCCCGATCTCACAGGTGAAGCTCATCCGCTTCAACAACGGGGTCTGGACCGAGTTCGGCACGCTGATCGACGGCCGCGGTACGTGATTCGCGCCTGAACCGGAGTCTCGATGTATGGGGCTGGTGCGCACCAGCCCCATACATTTTGAAGGTAGTCCGATAACTCGTTCGTCTCGCAGCCTCCTCCGTAGAATGGAGTGGCGGTGGCTTTCCCCCGCTGCTACCTCGTCTATGCCGTTGCCGCTGAGAACACCCCGGCAGGCGACGCTAACGACCTGCTGAACGCCTACATCGAAGCAGCCGGTCGCGGCCTCCCCGTCTTCCACGATCACTTCACCGGCGAGCCACACGGCGGCGTCGCCGTCTTCGAGGTGCGGGACGAGGACGAGGAGGCGCAGCTCGCCGACCCCGGCCCGCTCGCCGGATGGGAGATCGTTATCCATGCGCTCACCTTTTCCGTGACCGGTGTGGGCTTCGTCGCGCAAACGGAACTGACGATCGAGGGCTACGGCAAGACCACGATCGAAGCACTCCGAAACGCCGAGCCTGAGAACCCACGCTTCTGGTGGCAGCGGAGGCAACAGTCCCGAGCCTTCTAGAGGCGCGTCCGCAGGGCGTTGCGGTCGATCTTGCCGATCGGCGTCAGCGGCAGCGCGTCGACGACGTGCACCTCGCGCGGGTACTTGTAGCCGCCGATCCGCTGCTTCGCGAAGGCGACGAGCTCGTCGGGCGCGATGTCGCCGGTGACGAACGCGACCACCTCCTCCCCGTGCGCCTCGTCCGGCCGGCCAACGACCGCCGCCGACGCGACCGCCGGGTGCTCGAGCAGCGCCTCCTCGACGTCGCGGGGGAAGACGTTGAACCCGCCGCGGATGATCAGGTCCTTCGCGCGGTCGACGATGTACAGGTATCCATCCTCGTCCAGCCGGCCGAGGTCGCCGGTGTGGAGCCAGCCGTCGCGCACCGCTTCGGCGGTCGCCTCGGGCGCCTCCCAGTAGCCGGCCATGACCGTCGGCGAGCGCACGCAGATCTCACCCACGCCGCCCGGCGGCGCGTCGATCCGCACCTCGATGCCCGGAACGGGCACCCCGACGGAGCCGGGGCGCACGCCCCCGGGCGGGTTGCCCGAGACGATCGCGGTGCTCTCGGAGAGACCGTAGCCCTCGCGGAGCTCGACACCCGGGACGCGCCGCTCGAAGGCCGCCGCGATCTCCGGCGGCAGCGGCGCCGCGCCGGACACCACGTAGCGCAGCTCCGACAGGTCGTAGTCCTCGAGCGGCTGGGCGAGCAGCAGCTGGAGCATCGACGGGACGACCGCGGAGATCTGCGCGCGGTGCTCCTGCGCGAGCTCGAGCCACGCGGCCGGGTCGAACCAGCGCATGAGCACCGTCGTCGCCGGTTCGCGCGCGTGGAGGCCCACCGCGAGCACGAGGAGCCCGAAGGCGTGCGAGAGCGGCAGGGAGGTGAGCCCGCGCGAGATCCCCGGGACGTAGCCGTGGTCGTGGCCGGCGCGGCCGGCGTGCCAGAGGTTGTCGTGCGTGAGCATGACGCCTTTCGACCGGCCCGTCGTCCCGCCGGTGTAGATGAGCGCCGCGAGGTCGCCGTCGTCCCGCGGAGCGATCGGCCCCGGGTCGGCGGCGGCGAGCTCGTCCGGGGTCGCGACGCGAGTCCCGTCCGCGGCCTCCTCGACGGTGCTCCGGAACGTGTCGGAGGTGACGACGAGGCTCGCGCGCGAGTCGACGAGGATCCGCCGCAGCTCCGCGGGCGGGAGCAGGAAGATCACCGGCGTGACGACCGCGCCTGCGCGCCAGGCGGCGTGGTAGACGACGCCGACGTCGGGCTGGTTCTCCATCAGCACGACGACGCGTTCACCGGGCGCCACGTCGAGCCCGCCGGCAACGCGCGCCGCGCGCTCGTGCAGCTCGCCGGAGGTGTGCCACGCCCCGTCGAAGCAGAGCGCGGGCACGTCGCCGTGGCGCTCGAGCGTCTCTTCCGCCAGCCGCGCGAGATTGTGCGCGCCGCCCACGAGCGGAACTCTATGCTGGCGCCATGCCAGAAGCCGTGATCGTCTCCGCCGCGCGCACGCCGATCGGGCGTGCCGCCAAGGGCTCGCTCGTCGACGCCCGCCCTGACGACCTGTGCGCGTTCGCGATCAAGACCGCGCTCGACAAGGTCCCTGAGCTGCCGCGCGAGGAGATCGTCGACGTCATGGTCGGCTGCGGCTTCCCCCAGGAGCGGCAGGGGATGAACCTCGCCCGCCGCGCCGCGCTCCTCGCCGAGCTTCCGCACACCGTTCCCGGCACGACGGTCAACCGCTTCTGCGCCTCGTCGCTGCAGACGATCCGGATGGCGTTCCACGCGATCCGCGCCGGCGAGGGCGACGCGTTCGTTGCCGCCGGCGTCGAGTCGATCTCGCAGGTCAACGGCTACCCGAAGTCGGACGAGGAGCTCCACCCCGCGTTGTTCGGCGACGACGCGCCGATCGCGAACGTCTACATCCCGATGGGGCTCACCGCCGAGAACGTCGCCGAGCGCTGGAATGTCTCGCGCGAGGACATGGACCGCTTCGCGCAGCGCTCGCAGGAGCGCGCCGTCGCGGCGCAGGAGAGCGGCTTCTTCGACCGCGAGCTCACGCCGTACGACGGCGCCGCATCCGACGACGGGCCGCGCGCCTCCTCGACGCTCGAGAAGCTCCAGCAGCTCGACCCGGTGTTCAAGCCCGGCGGCAAGGTCACGGCCGGGAACTCCTGCCCGCTGAACGACGGCGCCGCCGCGGTCGTGGTCATGTCGGACACGCGTGCGAGCGAGCTGGGGCTGACCCCACGTGCGCGCATCGTCGCGTCCGCCGTGTCCGGCGTCGAGCCGGAGATCATGGGCGTCGGCCCGATCGAGGCGGTGCGCAGCGTGCTCGCGCGCGCGGGGATGACGATCGACGACGTCGACGTCGTGGAGCTCAACGAGGCATTCGCCGCGCAGGTCCTCCCGGTGTGCCGCGAGATCGGCGTCGACCCGTTCAGCGAGAAACTGAACCCGCACGGCGGCGCGATCGCGCTCGGCCACCCCTACGGGATGACCGGCGCGCGGATCATGAACACGCTCCTCAACGACCTCGACACGCTCGACAAGACGATCGGCCTCGAGACGATGTGCGTCGGCGGCGGCCAGGGTATGGCCATGATCGTCGAACGCTTGAATTAGGGCGCGTTGCGGAAGCCACGTGCGGCGGCCGGCAGCGCGGCGTTCTTCGCCGTCGCCCCGGGGGTTGTCGCCGGGGTCGTGCCGTGGCTGGTGACCGGCTGGGACGCACACTCGTTGTGGCTCCCGCTGCGCGTCCTCGGCGTCGTCGTGCTCGCCGCATCCGCGATCGTGCTCGTCAACGCCTTTACGGTGTTCGTCGTCGAGGGTCTGGGAACGCCGGCGCCGGTCGCGCCGGCCGAGCACCTCGTCGTCGGCGGCCTCTACCGGTTCGTGCGCAACCCGATGTACCTCGCCGTCGTCGGTGCCGTCCTCGGCCAGGCGCTTCTGCTCGGACGCACCGTGCTCCTCGCCTACGCCGGCGTGCTCGCCGCCGTCTTTGCGGCGTTCGTCCGCGGCTACGAGGAGCCGACGCTCCGCCGGCAGTTCGGTGACGAGTACGAGACCTACCGCCGCGCGGTTCCGGCCTGGCGGCCTCGGCTCCGCCCCTGGCGCGGCTGATGAGCGTCGCCGCGCTCGCGCTTGCACTCGCATCCTCCGTCGTCTGGGGCGCCGCCGACTTCGCCGGGGGCTCGCTCACGCGGCGGCTGCCGGTCTTCGCCGTCACCGTCATCTCGCAAGGTGCGGGCTTCGTGGCGCTGCTCGTTGCGGTCGCCGTGCGCGGCGATGTCGGCGCGCGGTCGTTCTGGCTGGGCACGCTCGCCGGCCTCGGCGGAGGCGCCGGGCTCGCGGCGTTCTACCGAGCGCTCTCGCTCGGGACGATGTCGATCGTGTCGCCGCTCGCGGCGTGCGGCGCTGTCGTCCCGTTCGGGCTCGCGCTCGCAACGGGCGAACGGCCGTCGGCGCTCGCGCTCGGCGGCGCGGTCGCGGCGCTCGCCGGCGCGGTGCTCGCGTCCCTGGAGGAGCAGCGCGCCGAGTCGCGCGAGCGCGCACGCGCGGTCGTCCTCGCGCTCGTGGCGGCGGGCGCGCTCGGGCTCTTCGTCTACTTCCTCGGCCTCGGCTCGCGCGAGGGAAACGCACTGTCGACGCTCCTCGGCGCCCGCGTCGGGTCGCTCTCGCTGCTCGTCGTGCTCGCGCTCGCGGTGCGCGCGCCCCTCGCGGTGCCGCGTGCCTCGCTTGTAGCGGTGGCCGCGGTCGGACTCGCCGACGTGACGGCGAACGCGCTCTTCGCGCTCGCGAGCGGCCGCGGTCTGCTCGCGATCGTCGCGGTCCTCGGGTCGCTCTACCCCGTCGTGACGGTGCTGCTCGCGCACGTCCTGCTCGGCGAGCGCCTGACGCGCGCGCAGCAGGCGGGTGTCGCGGTCGCTCTCGCGGGCGTCGCCGCCGTCGGTGCCGGGTGACCGTCAGCAGTTGATCGAGATGCTCGCCGCCTGCTCCTCGCCGGGTGTCTCGACCGACCCGGCGCCGACGATGATGAACAGCGTGCCGCCGCAGTCGGTGGCGTCCGTCGGCGTCGTGAGGTGGATGACCTCGGCGTCGCCCGGTTCCAGGTCGCCGAGCGGGCACGTGAACGACCCGCCGACGACGTTGCATCCGGGGCGGTCCGTCCGCCAGGGCACGACGGGCGGAACCGTGCCGCTGACGGTGACGCTGCGCGCAGGCCCGAACCCGTCGTTCGTCGCGAGGATCCGGAAGTCCGCGAACTCACCGGCCGAGATCGGGTCCGCGAGCGGCGTGAGCGTCAGGTGCACGGCGGCGCCCGGCGGTGTCGCGAGCGTCGCCTGGCCGATGATCCCGTGCGTGAAGTCGTGGACGACGAGGCCCTCGTCCGCGCCCAGCGGGCTGTCGAGCGAGACCGTGAGCGGCGCGAGCGACGGCGCGAACCCGCTCGCGAGCACGTCGCGGACAGAGCCGGTCGTGCGATCGACGGCGAGCACCCAGAAGTCGCTGCCGGCATTCAGCTGGATGCGCGCGGTCATGCCGCCGGGCACGAGCGGGTCGAGCACCGTCGGCTCGACGCGGAGCCGGTCGGAGAACGGAGCTACGTCGGTGTCGTCGAGGAGGCCGTCGCCATCGGTGTCCGAAAGGCGGAGCGTCGGCTCGTCGCCGGTGAAGCTCGGGCTTACGTCGAGCGGCGCGTCGAAGCCGAAGAACGTCCCGTCCTCTGCGAGGGCGAACGTCACGAAGCTGTCGGGGATGGGCAGGCCGCCCGCGATGTTCACACCGAGCCCGTCGGGGATGCCGTCGTCATTCCCGTCGGCGAGCCGGTAGATCGAGCCCGACGGGAAATCGGTGACGTAGAACTTCTCGTCGCCGAGGTCGAGGAGGTCGAGCCCACTCCGCAACGCGGGCGTCGGGGCCACGACGGTGGTCAGCGTTCGCGCGTCGTAGAGTCCGTCGCCGTCCGCGTCGCGGTACGCGACGACCCCGCCGAGCTCGTCGCCGGCCGTTCCCGACACGAGCAGGAGCCCACGGCCCGGCACCGGGTCGAGGGAGATCACCTGCTGGAACGGCGTCTCGAGGACGAAGGCGGCGTCGTCCGCGACCCCGAACACGAGCGAACTGATCGGGAAGAGCACGATCTTCCGCTGCAGCGGCGCGAAGACGGTCGAGGTGCCGCGGGGAATCTTGCCGATCGCCGCCTGCAACTTCTCCCACGTCAGCGTTCCGTTCAGGAACTTCTCGAACTGCTCGCATGCACTCGTGTATCTGTTCTTCGAGAGGGTCCCCCCGATCGTCTGCCGCTCGAGCTCGCGGTGCAGCTTGTCGATCTCCTTCTTGTCGACGGTCTTGAGCTTCTCCACGACGCCCTTCGTGAAGTCGGACACGCCGCTCGGAACGAAGTCCGGATTCGCCTTCAGCTGCGTCACGGCCGTGTCGAGCTCCTTGATCAGATCGAGCTCCGCGCCGTGCGCCTCGATCTCGCGCTTGCACGTGTCGCGGCGCTGCGCCGCCTCCTTCCGGTGCGCGTCGGTCTCGGTCACGTCGGGAATCTCCTGCCGGACGTGGATACCCTCGTGGTAGAGGGTCAGCGCGAGCGAGACGAGCGCCGTCACGTCGAACGACGCCCCTGCCGGCGGCAGGAGGAGCGGGGACTTGACGTTGACGAGCGGCGTGGCGACGCCGTCGTGGATGAGGCTGACGGTCGTGCCTTCCTGGTCGGTCGGCCCCGACTTCACCAGGTCGACGTCCAGCGTCCCCTTGCGCAGCATCGCCTTCAGGGTGTCCGACACGGCCGCGTCCTTGCCCTTGACGAGCTTGAGCGCGGCGAGCATCCGGTCCTGCATCTGGACGACCTGCAACTCGGCCTGCTTCGCGTCCTTCGCGAGGCCGGCGTCGACGAGCGCCGTCTTCGTCTTATCGATGTCCTCCGTCGACTTCCCGATCCCGATCGGCGTGCCGCCGAAGACGACGGAGCTCCCGTCGCCCCAGCTGAAACCACCGCGCGCGGCGCCGGCGAGCAGGCACGCGAGACACGCGGCGAAAAGGATCCCCCCGGCGGTACGACGCATGCGCCACCTCCCGGTCAAGCACGGGTCTTACCACGTCGCGGCGCGCATTTGAACTAGCCACGTTGCTAGGTGGCTACGTCGCCGTGCGCTCGTCGAGCCAGCCCTTCAGGTCCGCCCAGTACTCCTCCATCGTCGTCGTGCGCGCCGGGTGGAGCGGGTCGTACGGGATGTAGTTGACGGTGCGCACAATCCACTCGCTCTCGCCGAGGTCGAGAACGTTGATACACGCCGGCGCCTGTTCGAACGTGCCGTAGTAGGTGCGGCCGCCGTCGGTGAGCGCGTACGAGAGGATGATTCGGTTCACGGCGCCGTGCAGCACGGCGAGCGCGGTGTCCCACTCGCGGTCGAGCAGGCGGTCGATCCCGCCGTGCACGCGGTCGAGCGCCTCGCGGAGGGACTCGCCGCCGAGGAACCTCGACTCCTCGTCCTGCACCTGGAGGCCGCCGACGAACGCCTGCTCGAGCTCCTCGGGCGGGATCTCCGACAAGCGGCCCGCGCGCCACTCCTGGAAATCGGGCCAGCGCTCGAGATCGGCATCCGGCACGACGACCTCGGCCGTCTCGACCGTCCGCGGAAGGCCGCTCGTGACGACGAGGTCGAACGCCACGTCGTCGAGCGCGCGCCGCGCAGCCGCCGCCTGCTCGAGCCCGCGCTCGGTGAGCCGCACGGCCTCGATGTCGCGCTCCCCCACGTAGCGCACCTCGGCGTGGCGCATCAGGTACAGCCTGCGTCGCATCCGCGCCGTAGCATCGCACCGTGGACATCGTCGAGAGCGCAGACGACGCGGCGGCGCTCCCGCGTCCCCCGCTCCTCGTGCTGGACCGCATTCGCGCGTTCCTCGACGAGCGCGGGCTGGGCACGGGGCCGGTCCGCGCGCGGCGCATCGGCGAGGGCGGTGGCTCGAACTTCACGTTCGCGCTCGAGCGCGACGACCGGCGCCTCGTGCTGCGCCGCCCGCCGCGGCCGCCGCTGCCGCCCTCGGCGCACGACATGGTGCGCGAGGCGCGGCTCCAGCTCGCGCTGCGCGAGGCGGGCTTCGCGCGGCTCCCCGACATCGTCGCCGTCTGCGACGACGAGAGCGTGCTCGGCGTCCCGTTCTACGTCATGGACTGGCTCGACGGGCACATCGTGACCGACGAGCTGCCTCCCGGCCTCGAAGGCAAGGACGCCCGGCGCCGGCTCGGCGGCGAGCTCGTCGACGCGCTCGTCGAGATCCATGCCGCCGACGTGAACACGCCCGCGCTCGCCGAGTTCGCGCGGCCGGGGAGCTACAACGAGCGCCAGGTCCGCCGTTTCACCCAGCTCTGGGAGATCAACCAGACGCGCGAGGTGCCTCGCGTCAACGACGTCGCGACGTGGCTCGCCGCGAACGCCCCCGAGCCGCTGCCCCCAACCGTCGTCCACGGCGACTACCGGCTCGGGAACATGATGGTCGCGCCCGACGATCCGACGCGGATCGAGGCGGTGCTCGACTGGGAGATGGGCGCGATCGGTGACCCGCGCGCGGACGTCGGCTACCTACTCGCAACCTACGCCGAGCCGGGGGGCGGCCCGAACCCGCTCGGCACATCGCCCGTCACGGCCGAGCACGGCTTTCCGTCGAAGACCGAGCTCATCGACCGCTACGTCGAGCGGAGCGGCCGCGACATCGAGCCGCTCGCGTGGTTCGAGGCGCTCGCGCTCTGGAAGGCGGCGGTCTTCTGCGAAGCCATCTACGGCCGCTACGTCCGCGGCGAGCTCGCCGAGGAGGACACCCGCGCAGCGCGGTTCGAGCTCGGCGTCCCGTATCTGGCGGAGACGGCCGCCGAGGTGCTAGAGCGCGACCTCGGCCAGCGCCCGTAGCGACGACTCGTCGCGCGTCGAGACGAGCATCGTCGTCGCGCCGGACTCTCGCCACGCGTCGAGGCGGTCTCGGATGCGCTCCTTCGGGCCGACGAGCGCGGCCTGGTCGACGAACGCGTCGGGCACGAGCGCGGCGGCATCGCGCTGGCGGCCGTCCAGGAACGCATCCTGGATCGCGCGCGCCTCCTGTTCCCACCCGTAGCGCGCGAAGAGGTCGTTGTAGAAGTTCTTCCCGCGCGCGCCCATGCCGCCGATGTAGAACGAGTAGTACTGCTTGAGCGCGTCGCGCCCGCTCTCGACGTCGTCGGTGAGTAGGAGCGGCACGGACGGTGCGATGTCGAATCCCTCGCGCGCGCGGTCGACCGGGAAGACCTCCCGCGCCCGCTCCGGCGACCAGAAGATCGGGAGCCAGCCGTCCGCGAGCTCGAACGCCTGCCCGACCGCCTTCGGCCCGATCGTCGCGAGGTAGATCGGGATCTCGGCACGCAGAGGACGCAGCATCAGCTTCAGCGGCTTGCCGAGCCCCGTCCCGTTCGCGACCGGGATGTCGTAGTGCGGCCCGTGGTGCTCGACGACCTCGCGCCGCAGCGCTGCGCGCACGATCTCGACGTACTCGCGCGTCTTGCCGAGGGGCTTCCCCCACGGCTCGCCGTGCCAGCCCTCGACCACCTGCGGGCCCGAGGTGCCGAGGCCGAGCAGGAAACGCCCGCCGCTCAACAGATCGAGCGTGGCCGCCGTCATCGCCGTGTTCGCCGGCGTGCGCCCCGGGATCTGCATGATCGCCGACCCGAGCTTGATGGTCGAGGTCGTCGCGCCGAGCCACGCGAGCACCGAGACGCAGTCCGTTCCCCAGGCCTCGGCCGCCCACGCCGAGTCGTAGCCGAGCCGCTCCGCCTCCTGCGCGAGCTCGATCAGCTCGAGCGGGCTCGTCCCCGGCTGCGCGTACCCCATGTAGAACCCGAACCGCACGACCTGCGAGGATAACCCCATGACCGTGACCGATCTCGCACCCGCGCCCGACGTCACCGAGCTGCGCGCCCGCTACCGAGCCTTCATGGACGAGCACGTCTACCCGAATGAGGAGCGCATCTCGCGCGAGGACGACGCGGCGATGGCGCTCGTCGACGAGCTGCGCGGACGCGCCAAGGCCGAAGGCCTGTGGGCGCCGCACCTCCCGCCCGAGGCGGGCGGCACGGGCTCCGGGTTCCTCACCTACGCGTACCTGAACGAGGAGATCGGCCGCTCGACGTGGGCGCAGTACATCTTCAACTGCCAGGCCCCGGACGCGGGCAACGGCGAGATCCTGCACATGTTCGGCACACCCGAGCAGAAGGAGCGCTTCCTCGCGCCGCTCGTCGCCGGCGAGGTGCGGTCGTTCTTCTCGATGACCGAGCCTGAGGTGTCCGGCTCCGACCCGACCACGCTCCGTACGCGCGCGGTGCGCGACGGCGACGAGTGGGTGATCGACGGTCACAAGTGGTTCTCGTCGAGTGCCGAGGGCGCCGCGTTCGCGATCGTGATGGCGGTCACGGACCCCGACGCGCACCCGCACGCGCGCGCGAGCCAGATTCTCGTCCCGGCGGACACGCCCGGCGTCGAGGTCGTGCGGCCCGTCCCCGTGATGGGCCACCGCGGCCGCGGCTGGTCGACCCACTGTGAGGTCACCTACACCGGCGTTCGCGTCCCGGTCGAGAACACGCTCGGAGCCGAGGGCGCGGGGTTCATGATCGCGCAGAAGCGCCTCGGCCCCGGCCGTATCCACCACGTGATGCGCTGGCTCGGCCAGATGCAGCGCGCGTTCGAGCTCCTGTGCCGCTACTCGCTCGAGCGCGAGGCGTTCGGCGGCCCGCTCGCCGACAAGCAGACGGTGCAGAACTGGATCGCCGACAGCGCCGCCGAGATCCAGGCGTGCCGGCTGATGACGCTCGACGCCGCGCACAAGATCGACGCCGGCGACGAGGCGCGCGTCGAGGTCTCGGTGATCAAGTTCTACGCGGCCCGCGTGTTGAATGAGGTGATCGACCGCGCGATGCAGGTGCACGGCGCGCGCGGGCTCACGAACGAGACCCCCCTCGCGGCGATGGCGATGCAGGCGCGCGCCGCGCGGATCTACGACGGGCCGGACGAGGTGCACCGGATGGTGGTCGCGCGGCGGATCCTGAAGGCGTTCCGCGACGGCGACGGCTGGTCGTTCGACTAGCTTCGCAAGCCGTCCAGGTACGCGTCCTCGGCGGCGTAGTCGAACATCGGCTCGAGGTACTTCGAGTCGCGAAAGACCTCGCGCCAGTCGCGGTCGCGCGTGGCCGCGACGAGCCAGTCGAC
>DASXTR010000113.1:0-12179 GCA_036505325.1 Gaiellaceae bacterium | reverse complement strand
CGCCGAGGCGGCAGACGACGTCGGAGCCGCGAACCGTGTCGCGGGCGAGCTGCGCGATCTGGACCAGCAGCTGGTCGCCGGCGCCGTGGCCGTGAATGTCGTTCACCCTCTTGAAGTCGTCGATGTCGAACATCAACACGGCGACCGAGTCGTGCGAGCGCGACGCGCGCGTCAGCTCCGACCGCAGCCGCTCGTGGAAATAGCGGTGGTTGTAGAGGCCCGTCAGCGAGTCGGTCTGCGCCTGGTGCTCGAGATGCGCGCGCATCTGCGCGTTGTCGAGGGCGAGCGCCGCCGCGTCGCCGAACGACTTCGCGAACTCGAACTCGTGGTCGAAGAACTCGGCGTCCTCGCCGATGCGGTAGATGTTGAGCGACCCCTTGAGCGCGCCGCGCGCGATCAGCGGCACGACGATCATCGCCTCGGGCTCGACGGGCGTGCCCGGTACGTTCTCCGTGCGCGAGTCGAGGTGCGCCTCGTTCGTCCAGACCGGGCTGCGGTGCTGAGCGGCCCAGCCGGTGAGGCCCTGCCCGAAGCGGGGGCGGCTGCGCATGATCTCGTCGTGGTAGCCGCCGCGGGCGAGCACGGGCACGAGCTGGCCCAGCTCCTCGTCCGCCTCGTAGATGTGGAGCGCGTTGTACGGCATCAGCTCCGCGAGCGTGTCCGCGATGCGGTCGAGCAGCGCGTCGGGCTCGTGCTCGGAGAGCACGTGGTGGAACACTTCCGCCAAACGGCGGTACGACTCGACCAGAGCTTCCGGCCGGCCGCGTCCATTCGAGGCCGGGACGCTTGTGAGCGCCCGGGCCGCAGCACCCGAGGAACGAGCCATCGTCCAGGCTATCGGCGCCCCGGCCGGGCGCCTTGAGAACCAACTAGGAACCACCTTTCTCCCTCGATCGAGGGAACGGCTGCCGTGCAGGGGCCCTTTGCTGGGTTGGTGCGGCTAGAACAGGTCGGGCTCGGCGGGATACGGGAGCGATTCGAGCTCCGTGACGACGCCGATGCCGCGGATCAGGACCCGGCCCGACGTCGGGTAGAAGACCAGGTCGTCGCTCCGGCGCTCGCCGTAGGCCAGGAAGGTCAGGCCCTCCTCGCCGCCCCGGATGCCGTGCGCGATGCGCGACCCGGAGGGGAAGGCGATCAGGTGCCCTCCGCGCACCGGATGCTCCTCGTCGCCGAGGTAGAGCGTCCCCTCTCCGTCGAGCACGACGTACAGCTCCTCCTCGGTCGAGTGCGCATGCCGCGGCGCGGCGGTCGCGCCGGCCGCCAGCGTGACGTGGTTGAGACCCGTCCGCTCGGTGAGCCCGTACGGCGTGAGCGCCCGCAGGGCGCCGTCGAAGAAGGCGTCGGCGTCCGCGACCCGCCGGATCGTGTCCGGCCGCTCCGGCTCCGGCTCGGGGAAGTCGGGCGGGCCGAGCGCCGCCTCGCGCAGCCACGGATTGTCGCCCGGGTTGGCCTCCACCCACCCGGGCCGCGCCCACCGCGCACTGGAGCGCGGAAGCGTCGCGCCCCAGGAGCGACCGCGCTGGCCGAACGCCAGGACGCTCAGGCCGTCGTCGCCGGCGCGCAGCGTGTGCGCCTCCTCGTTCACGCGGTGGACGAGCACGTCGCCGGCGCCGATCGCATACGTCTTCCCGTCCTGCCACGAGAGGCCGGAGCCGGACAGGACGAAGTGGATCTCCTCCTCGTCGTGGTGGACGTGGGGCGGGGTCGGGATCTCACGCGGCGCCATGTCGATCCGGTTGACGCCGATGCGACTGCAGTCGGTCTCCCACCCGAGCGGGCGCCACGTCGCGCCGATGAAGCCCTCCTCCCGGCGGACCGCCTCGACGTCATCCCAGTGCACCACGCGGCGATCCTCTCAGAGGAGGAGTCCGCAGGCCCGCGCCGTGTTGGGCCATGGGGTGAATCCCCGCCCGGAGTGGTGCGCGCGGGCGGCGGCCTCGATCTGCGCCCAGGCCGGCCAGTTGTCGGCGGTGCCCCAGCGGGCGAGGAAGTCACGGCCGTAGCGGCGCATGAACCCGTAGTCCATCTGCAGGCCGCCGTAGTACCCGTTGCCGGTGTTCGACGTCCACGAGCCCTCGTAGCGGTGGATGCACATGAAGGCACCGGTCAGGGCCGCGGACGCCAGGCGGCGCGGCGCGTGGCTCGCGACCGCGAGCACCGCCGTGGCCGCGCGGCGCTGCCAGAGGTGGAGCGCCCAGCGCCGGTACGCGTCGCTGCGCGCCGTCCGGAAGAGGCTCGATCCCTGCGTGACGCGACCCGGGTAGACCCGCTGCAGCCGCCAGGTCAGTGTCCGCTCGTACGAGATGCGGCTCACGATCGGCGCGCGCTCGGGCGGCGACTTCGGCAGCGCGACGTGTGCGCGGCGCCCGACAGAACTCAGGGCGCGCGACCGCGCGCGCAGCGCGCGCCGCTGCCACAGGTCGATCGTCCACTGCAGGTACGCGCGGTCGAGGGAGCGGCGGTACGACAGCGAGGACGGCGTCCGGCGCGCGTGCACGGCGCGCTCGTACGTCCACGTGAGGCCGCGGTAGTGATCCACGAGCGCCGCGAGGTCGCGCGGCGTGCTCGTGCGTGGGGCGTCCGGGTGCGACGCTCCGCCGGCGCGGGCACCGGGGAGCTCGACCATCGACATCGTGAGTGCGAGCGCGAGCAGGCTCAGCAGGCTGAGGAAACGCACGTCGGTTTGAACCTCCTTGGCCCGGAAAATCCGCAGTGGGTCTGGGGAGTGCTGGCGGGCGCCTGGGCGTCTCGCCCGCCGCGTGTCGCGCGCCACCCTAGCGGCCGCGGCGGCGCCCGCGCCGGGATGATGTAAGCGTCCTGTGAAGATTGCGCCGTCAACAAGCGGCAACGTGCCGCTGTCGCGCAACCGCGACTTCGCCCTTCTGTGGACCGGCCAGGCGCTGTCGAGCCTCGGCTCGCAGACCGGCGGCATCGCGTACCCGCTGCTCGCGCTTGCGCTCACTCACTCGCCGGCGAAGGCAGGCGTCGTCGCGTTCGCCCTGTCGTTGCCCTACACGCTGTTCGTGCTCCCGGCGGGCGTGATCGCCGACCGGGTCGACCGGAAGCGCCTGATGCTCGCCTCGGACGTCGGCCGCGCCCTCGCCGTCGCGAGCCTCGTCGTCGCGCACGCGTTCGGCCACCTGACCTTCGCGCAGCTCGCGATTGTCGCGTTCGTCGAGGGGACCTTCCGCCCGTTCTTCAACATCGCGCAGTTCGGCGCGATCCGGCAGGTCGTCCCGCCGCCCCAGATTCCGGAGGCGATCGCGCGCGACGAGTCGCGGATGTTCGGCGCGATGGTCGCCGGGCCGCCGCTCGGCGGCGTGCTCTACGGCGTCGGCCGGATCCTGCCGTTCCTCGTCGACGCGCTCTCGTACGCCTTCTCGCTCGCGTCGTTGCTCGCGATGCGCACGCCCTTCCAGGAGGCGCGCGTCGAGCCCCGCGGCCGGCTGCGGGAGGAGCTGCAGGCCGGCGCGCGGTTCCTGTGGGCGCAGCCGTTCCTCCGCACGTGCGCGCTGATGTTCGCGGTCTCGAACGTCGCGGCGAGCGCGCTCTTCTTCCTCGTGATCGTCGTCGCGCGCGAGCAGGGCCTGTCGAGCGCGACGATCGGCGTGCTCCTGGCGGCTTCGGGCGTCGTCGGTCTCGCCGGCTCGTTCGCGGCGCCGCCGCTCCAGCGGCGCCTCCCGGTGCGGCTCGCGGTGATCGTGCCGCAGTGGACGGCGATCGCACTCGTCCCGTTCCTCGTGCAGCCGAACGCGTATCTGCTGTTCGCCGCCGCACTGCCGTTCACGTTCCTGAGCCCGCTCCTGAACTCGGTCGTGATCGGCTACCGCACGGCGATCACGCCGCCCGCTCTCCAGGGCCGGGTCAACAGCGCCGCGCGGTTCGTGGCGATGCTCGTCTCGCCGCTTGGCCCGCTCGCCGCCGGCGCGCTGCTCGAGGCGACCTCGGCCCGCGCCACCGTGGTCGTCGTGACGGTCTGGCTGCTCACGGTCGCCGCCGCGACGAGCCTCAGCGGCTCGATCCGCGCCGCGCCGTCCCTGGCGGCGCTACAACCCGACTGACGCGGCCGAGAACAGCATGCCGTTCAGCTGCGCCCAGCGGCTGGCTTCCGTCCGGTTGGAGACGTCGAGCTTCCGGTAGATGTTGGAGAGGTGGAACTTCACCGTCTGCTCGGTCACCCACAGCATCTTCGCCATCTGCGCGTTCGAGTAGCCCTCCGCCGTCAGCCTGAGGATCTCCATCTCGCGCCGCGTCAGCGGTGACTGCTCCCGCTTCCGCTGCAGGAGCGCCGTGTTCTGCGTCGTGTTGGACGGGAGGTACACGGAGTGCTCGAAGACCTGCCGGATCGTCGTCGTCAGGTCGTCCGGGTGGACGCTCTTCACGACGTAGGCCACGGCGCCCGCCTGGAGGGTCGCATCGATGAAGTCGCGCTCCTCGTTCTCCGAGAGGATGATCGTCTTCGTCTCGGGCGAGTGGTCGGCCACGATCCTCGGCAGCGAGACCGCCGCGATCGTCTCGTCCGCCGTCTGGATCTCGGCCACGAAGATATCCGGCTGGTGCTGTTCCAGCAGTGCGAGGGCCGCATCCGTCGTCGTGGCCTTTCCGACCACGTCGACGCCTACACGGTTGACGACTCGCTCAACCGCATCCAGCCATAACGGATGATGATCCAGAAGGATCGCCGTCCGATCAAATTCGGAGACCCCCGTTGGTAGACCGGTCCGCAGCACGGTCCCCCTCCCATTGTCCCTGTCTCCGCGATTTTCGCCGCGTGTTTCACCAGAAACTACCAAGAGTTCCTGAACATTTCTACCGAGTTCTAAAGGTGATTCTTCCATGGTTATTTCGTCCTGAAGGTTGAGGTGTACGGGGTGCCCATCCGGAGCCCCGTATAGGCCTTTGCGAGGCTGTCGACAGTGACCGTGTAAGTCGTGCCGGCGGCGAGCGTCGTCACCGGCGAGAGCGTCGCGAGCTTCTGCGCGTCGTTGTAGGTCACGGTCGCCGCGACGGGGATCCCGTTCGGGTCCTTCAGGAGCACCGTGGCGTTCGTGATCGACAGCGCGTCCATCGGCTGCGCGAACGTGACCTTGACGGAGGACGTGCGCGCGATGTTGGTCGAGCCCGGCGCCGGCGTCACCGACTGGACCTTCGGCGGCAGCGGCACGAGCTCGAGCGCCGCGATGGTCGGTGTCCCGACACCCGCGATCGTCTTGACCGTGATCGACGCCTTCGTGTTCGTCTGCGGCGTCGCCGTCACGTTCGAGATCGTCTTGATCAGAGCCGTGTTCGCTCCGACTTCCTTGAAGATGTCGAGGTTCTGGACGTCCGTCCCCGCAGTCTCCACGACGTCGACCGAGAACACGCGCTGCCCGATCGCGGTCGACTCGGTGTCGGCGAAGTGGAGCCTGAGGTCGTACGTGCCGACCGGGATCTGGGCCGAGTAGGTGACGACACCGTCGCGCGTCGTCTGGTAGATCGGCGCGTCCGTCGTGCCGGCGATCGCGTTCGTCGACGTTCTCGGCGTCCCGCCGGTCACGAACTGGTCGGGCAGGAACATCCCGTTGTTCGAGGCGACCCAGTACGAGAACTTGTCGGCGCCGGAGTCGATTCCGACGGAGAGGCCGATCAGCGAGACCGTGAACTGCCAGCTGACGCCGCTTTCGAGCGTCGCGCCGTCGGGCGCCGCGATCGTGTTGGCGACGACGGCCGTGTAGGTCATGCCGTACTTCAGCATGCCGGCCGTGGGCGTCAGGACGGCGGTGTACGTCGTCGGGTCGTAGTCGATCGACGTCGCCACGGCACTGCCGGTCGCGTCGAGGAGCTGGAGGCTCGTGCTCGTCATCGTCGCCGGGTCCATCGGCTCGGAGAAGGTGACCTCGATCGGCGTCCACGGGCTGATCTCTGCGAGGCCTCCGGTCGACCCGCCGACCTTGCCGTCGGTGGTCTCCGTGTCGGTGGCGCCGCCCTCGGTCGAAGACGTCGCGGCCGAGAACGTGCCGGCCGACGCGCCGCTGCCGCCGCCCCCGTTGGACGGGTACGTCGCGGTGACCCTCGGCGCGACCGTCTGGAAGCGCCACGAATACGCGGCCGCGAGCGGCAAGCCGGTCGAGGACTTGATCGTCGTCTCGAGGCGGGCGGTGTAGTTCATCAGCGACTTGAGCGATGTGTTCGGCGAGAACGTCGCAGTCTTCGTCGTCGCGTTGTACGCAACGGATCCCGCGACCGCAGCGTTGTTCGAGTCCTTGAGCGTGAAGCTCGCGGTCGTGATCGTGGTCGCGTCCATCGCGACCGAGAACGTCGCGGTCGGCTTGTACGTACGGTCGACGCCCGTCGTGCCGTCGGGCGGCGTGACGGAGGTGACCGTCGGTGCGCTGCTCGCCGTCGTGAACGTCCACGACACGGCGCTGGAGAGTGCGATGCCGGCCGACGACTTGATCGTCGTCTCGAGCCGCGCCGTGTAGGTCGTCGAGCCGGCGAGCGCCGAGCTCGGCGTGAGCTTCGCCGTGGTCGTCGCGGAGTCGTACGTCACCGTCGCAGGCACGACGTTCGCGGCCGGGTCCTTGAGCGTGAAGCTCGAGGTAGTGATCGTGCTCGCGTCCATCGCCTGCGAGAACGTGGCCGTGACGAAGGATCCGACGGACACGCCGGTCGCGCCGCTCGCAGGCGACGTCGACGTCACGGTCGGCGGCGTGCCGCCCGTCGAGAACGTCCACGTGTACTGCGCGGCGAGCGCGGTGCCGTCGGAGGCCTTCACCGTCGTCGTGAGCTTCGCCGTGTAGCTCGTGTTCGCGGCAAGCGAGGCAGTCGGATCGAGGGTCGCGGTCTTCGACGCGCCGTCGTAGGAGACGGCGCCGGCGATATTCGAGCCGCCGGCCGTCGGCGCGAGCGTGAAGCTCGTCGCGGTGATCGTCGTGGCGTCCATCGTCCGCGAGAACGTCGCCGTCACGTTCGCCGTGACGCTGACGCCGCCGGCGCCGCTGACCGGCGAGGTCGACGATACGCGCGGCGTCGTGTTGTCGACGTGCGTCGTGACGGTCGCGGAGTTCGTGACGTTCCCGGCGACGTCGGTGGCGACGATCCGCAGGTCGTAGTTGCCGTCGGCGACGGTCGTCGTGTCCCAGGTAGACGAGATGTTCGTCCACGTGTTCGCGCCGGCCGGCGAGCGCTGGTAGGTCACGCTCGCGACGCCCGAGCCCGAGTCGGAGGTGTTGGAGGTCAGGCTGACGGTGTCGAAGACGGTCGCACCCGGGCTGTCGATGGTCGCGCCGGGCGCGGTGTTGTCGACGCGCTTGCCGGTGACCGTGCTCGTGCCGGTGTTTCCGGCAACGTCGACCACGACGACGCGCAGGTCGTACATGCCGTCGGCGACGGTCGTCGTGTCGAAGGCCGCCGGCGTCGCCGTCCACGTGTTCGCACCCGCCGGCGACTTCTCGTAGGTGACCGTGGCGACACCCGAGCCACTGTCGGACGAGGTGGCGGACAGCGTGACCGTCGCGCGCAGGTTCGCGCCCGGATCGGCGAGCAGCGCGCTCGGCGCCGTGTTGTCGACCTTGCGCATCGCCACGACGGCCGAGTTCGTGGTGTTGCCGGCCGCGTCGACGGCCACGACGCGGAGGTCGTAGAGCCCGTCGGTCACCGTCGTCGTGTCCCAGGCCGCCGGGATCGTCGTCCAGGTGTTCGCACCGGCTGGCGAGCGCTGATAGGTCACGGTCGCGATGCCGGAGCCGCCCGCGTCCGCGGTGGTCGACGTGAGGGTGACGGTGGCGCGCAGGTTCGCGCCGGGGTCGTTGAGCGTCGCCGTCGGGGCGACGGCGTCGATCTTGGCCACGGACGACGACGTGAACGTGCTCGAGTTGCCGACCTTGTCGGTGACGACGTAGCGGTACGTGTAGCAGTGCCCGCTCGTGACGGTCGCGTCGGTGGTCGAGAGCGGCGGGTCGGTGGCGATCGTCGTGTACGCGCCGTACGCGCCGCAGGTGCCGGCGGAGAGCGTCGCCTCTGCGCGCTGGAGCTGCTCGGTCGCCGTGTCGACGCCGCTGCCTGCATCGGTGCCGTCGGCGAGCGTCAGCGCGACCGAGGTCGCCGTGCGATAGCCGTCGGTATACGTGACCGAGCCTGCCGTCGGGCCGGCGCCGTCGGCGGTGACGGTGAACACGGTCGCGGCCGAGGTCAGGCCCGCGTTGTTGCGCGCCGTGACGTTGTTCGGCTCGGTCGGGTCGACGGCAGACGCCGTGAAGCTGTAGGCGGAGCCCGCCAGCGTCCAGCCGGAGCCGAGGGCCGGCAGCGTCGTCTGCGCGATGCCCGACTCGGGATCCGCGGCGGTGACGGCGACGGAGAAGCCGCCGGCGGCACCGGTGCGGAAGTACACGGTCGAGCCGGTCAGGCTGGCGTTCGAGAAGCCGGAGAACGCGAGGCTCGGCGCGGCCGGCGGCGTGGTGTCGACCATCGCGACGGCCGTCTCGACGGGCGTCGAACGGTTCGCGACGCGGTCGGCGATCGAGAACCGGTACTTGACGCAGGTGCCGGACGTGACGCCCGTGTCGGGGCTCGTGACCGTCGTCCAGGTTCCGGACCAGGTGCCGCAGGTGCCGCCGGCGAGCGGCGCGGTGGTGCGCTCGAGCAGGCGCGTGGCCGTGTCGAGCCCGGCGAGCGCGTCGCTGCCGTCCCCGGTGGTGACCGAGATCGAGGTCGTCGTGTACCACGGGCCGCCGACGAGCGCCGCGGTCTGGCCGGTCGGCGCAGCCGTGTCGGGCGTGACGGTGAAGCTCGAGGAGGCCGTCTGGCCGGCGCCGCTCGTCGCCGTCACGCTCTTCGCGCCGGACGCGGTCGCCGTGGACGTCCACGAGTACGCGCCGGAATACGGGCTGGTGGTGTCGTCGCCGCCGCCGCTCATCCCCGTGAGCGCCGGGAACGCGATCTTGGTGATGCCCGAGGACGCCGAGCTCGTCGCGTCGACCGTGAACGAGCCCGTGTTCGAGCCGCTCGGGTTGTAGAAGAGCGTCGAGCCGGTGATCGCCTCGAACTGCGACGACTCCGACAGGGTCAGCACGGGCGCGCTCGGGGCGCCGGTGTCGACCTTGACCACGGCGGTCGAGGTGTAGACGACCTCGTTCGCCACGCGGTCGGAGATGCGCAGCCGGTAGCGCGCGCAGGTTGCGTTCGCGACCGTGTCGGGCGAGGAGACGGACGTCCAGACGCCGAAGGTGCCGCAGGTGCCGCCGGAGAGCGCCGCGGTCTGGCGCTCGAGGACGCGAGAGGTCGCATCGAGGCCGGCGCCGGTGTCAGTGCCGTCGGCGGTCGTGATCGTGACCGTGCCGCTCGTGGTGAAGCCGTCGGTGTACGCGACCGAGCCGCCTGCAGGCGCCTGCGTGTCGGGCGTGAGCGTGAACGCCGCCGAGCTCTGCAGGCCGGCCCCGTTCGACGCCGTCACGGTCTTCGCGCCGGACGCGCTCGCGCCGGAGCTCCACGAGTAGTCGCCCTGGAACGGAGCGCCGCCGTCGGGACCGCCGCCGGTGATCCCCGCGATGGACGGGAAGTCGACCGAGGCGATTCCGGACTCGGCGTCGGTCGCGGTCGCGCCGACGGAGAAGGCGCCGCTGTTCGTCCCGCTCGCGTTGTAGTAGAGCGTCGACCCGGTGGTCGCCTCGTACGGCGACGACTCGGTCAGCGTCAGCGTCGGGGTGCCCGGGCCGGTCGTGTCGATCCGGACGAGCGTCGAGCCGACGAGCTCCTCGTTGCCGACGTTGTCGTACGCGCGGTACTTGACGGTGGCGGTGCCCGACACCGAGAAGGCCGAGAGGTACGTGATGCCGTTCAGCGGGCTCGGATCGGAGCCGTCGGTCGTGTAGCGGATCTGCGAGACGCCGGACCCGAGGTCGGTCGATGCGAGCGAGATCGTGGGGGCGCTCGTGTACCAGCCGCCCGAGCACGAGCCGCCGTTGCAGGTGATCGCCGTCACCGGCGCCGCACCGTCGGACGTGACCGCGAAGCCCGCGCCGCTCGAGAGGTTCCCGGCGTTGTCGGTCGCAGTCACGTTCAGCGGCTCCGTCGGGTCGACGGCGGCCGCGGTGAAGCTGTACGCGCCGCTGCCGCTCCAGCCGCTGCCGAGGCTCGGGAAGCCGTACGACGCGACGCCGGACTGCGAGTCGGTCGAGGCCGCGCCGACGGTGAAACCGCCTGCGGCGCCGGGCCGGAAGTACACGGTCGAGCCGGTCGCGCTCGCGCTCGAGAAGCCGGAGAAGGTCAGGGCGGGGGCGGACGGGGGCGTGACGTCGATCTGCACCAGCTGCGAGTGCGTGCTCTCGACGTTGCCGACCTTGTCCACCGCGGCGAACTTGATCGTCGTCGTCGTCGCGACCGCGAGCGCACCGCTGTAGGTGAGGCTCGGTGCGGAGCCGTCGGTCGAGTACAGGATCCGGTCGACGCCGGAGCCGGAGTCGGTCGCGGCCAGCGTGACGCTGATCGGGCTCGTGCCGTACCAGCCGCTCGAGCAGGCGACGCCGCCGCAGGAGACGGTGCCGGCGGGCGCGCTCGAGTCGGGGGTCACCGTGAAGCCGGTTGCGCTCGAGGTGACCCCCGCATTGTTGGTCGCAGTCACGTTCAGCGGCTCGGCCGGGTCGCCCGCCGATGCGCTGAAGCTGTAGGCGCCGCCGCTGCCGCTCCAGCCGCCGCCAAGGTTCGGGAAGGCGTACGAGGCGACGCCGGACTCGCCGTCGGTCGAGGACGCGCCGGCGGTGAAGCCGCCCGCCGCGCCGGGCCGGAAGTAGACCGTCGAGCCGGTCGCGCTCGCGTTCGTGAAGGCGGAGAAGGCCAGCGCAGGCGCGGACGGCGCCGAGGTGTCGATCTGCACCAGCTGCGAGTGCGTGCTCTCGACGTTGCCGACCTTGTCCACCGCGGCGAACTTCACGGTCGTCGTCGTCGCGATCGCGAGCGCGCCGCTGTAGGTCAGGCTCGGAGCCGAGCCGTCGGTCGAGTACAGGATCCGGTCGACACCCGAGCCGGAGTCGGTCGCCGCCAGGGAGACGGAGACGGGGCTCGTGCCGTACCAGCCGGCGGAGCACGGTTCGCCGCCGCAGACGACCGTGCTCGCCGGGCTGGTGGAGTCCGGCGTCACGGTGAACCCGCTCGTGCCGGAAGTGTTGCCCGCGACGTCGGTCGCGGTGACGTTCAGCGGCTCGGCCGGATCGACCGCCGCCGCGGTGAAGCTGTAGGCGCCGCTGCCGCTCCAGCCGCTGCCGAGGCTCGGGAACGCGTACGACGCGACCCCGGAGCCGCCGTCGGTCGAGCTGCCGGTCGCCGTGAAGCTGCCGGCCGCGCCCGGGCGGAAGTAGACCGTCGAGCCGCTCGCGCTCGCGTTGGCGAAGCCGGAGAAGGTCAGCGCCGGCGCGCTCGGCGCGGTCGTGTCGATGCGGATCAGCTGCGAGCCGACGGCCTCTTCGTTGCCGACGTTGTCGTAAGCGCGGAACTTGACCGTCGTCGTCGCCCCGACCGTGAACGCGCCGGCGTACGTCGAGCCGTTGATCGGGCTCGGGTCGGTGCCGTCGGTGGTGTAGCGAACCTGCGCGACGCCCGAGCCGGTGTCGGTCGCGGCCAGCGAGACGCTCACCGGCGAGGTCGCGTACCAGCCGGTCGAGCACGCGCCGCCGCCGCACGAGACGGTCGTCACAGGCGTCGTCGCGTCCGGGGTGACGGTGAAGCTGGTCGGCGTCGAGGTGACGCCGGCGTTGTTCGTCGCGGTCACGTTCAGCGGCTCGGTCGGGTCGACCGCGGCACCGGTGAACGTGTACGCGCCGCCGGTCGCGCTCCAGCCGCTGCCGAGGCTCGGGTAGGAGTACGACGCGACGCCCGAGCCGCCGTCGGTGGAGCTCCCGGTGACGGTGAAGCCGCCGGCCGCGCCGGGCCGGAAGTAGACCGTCGAGCCGGACGCGATCGCGTTCGTGAACGCCGAGAAGCTCAGCGCGGGCGGCGTCGGGCCCGAGCTGTCGATCTGCACCAGCTGGGACTGCGTGCTCTCGACGTTGCCGACCTTGTCCACCGCGGCGAACTTGATCGTCGTCGTCGTCGCGACGGCCAGCGCGCCGCTGTAGGTCAGGCTGGGTGCCGAGCCGTCGGTCGAGTACAGGATCCGGTCGACACCCGAGCCGGAGTCGGTCGCCGCCAGCGAGACGCTCACCGGC
>DASXTR010000112.1:0-42321 GCA_036505325.1 Gaiellaceae bacterium | reverse complement strand
CCGCTCTCGATCGCGATCGCGCTGCGGCAGCTCGGCGTGGAGCCCGTCATGCAGCTCACGTGCCGCGACCGCAACCGCCTCGCGCTCGAGGCGGACATCGCCGGCGCGGCGCTGCACGGGATCGAGAACATCTGCTGCCTCACCGGCGACGACGTCACCGCCGGCGACGAGCCCGAGGCGCGGCGCGTGTTCGACCTCGACAGCATCCAGCTGCTCGCGATGGCGCGCGGCATGGCGGCGGGCCGCTACCTCTCGGGCCGCCCGATCGAACCTGCGCCGCACCTGTTCCTCGGTGCCGTCGAGAACCCGGGCGCGCCGCCGTTCGAATACCGGGTCGCGCGCGCCCTGAAGAAGGTGCGCGCCGGCGCGCGCTTCTTCCAGCTGCAGCTCTGCTTCGAGCCGGCGCTGCTGGAGCGGTTCATGGCCGCTGCGGTCGCCCAGGGCCTCGCGGCCGCGGCCGCGCTGCTGCCGTCGATCTGCCTCGTCCGCTCGCCCACCGCGCTGCGCTACGTCGACGAGCACGTGCCCGGGATCTCCGTGCCGCACGAGGCGATCGAGAGCATCGAGCGCGCGGCCGACCCGGAGGAGGCCTGCTTCCAGTACGGTCTCGAGCTCGCCGCGCACGCGCTCGCGCAGCCGGGCGTCGCCGGCCTCCACCTGATCAGCTTCCGGCGCGAGGCGGGGATCGCCCGTCTCTGCCGCGAGCTGGGAATTCCGACACGAGCCGAAAGGGAATCGAGTGGTTACCGAACTCCAGTCGCGGTCTAGGACCGTCCTCATCGGGCCCGACCTGCCGTTCTGCATCATCGGCGAGCGGATCAACCCGACCGGGCGCAAGGCGTTCCAGGCGCAGCTGCAGAACGGCGACCTGTCGCAGCTCGAGCTCGACGTCGGCGAGCAGGGCTTGGCCGACATGCTCGACGTGAACGTCGGCGACCCGCTCGCGGACGAGGTCGGCCTGATGGCGCAGGCGATCCCGCTCGTGCAGTCGCTGACGGAGCAGCCGATCTGCATCGACTCGTCCGTGATCGAGGCGCTCGAGGCCGGGCTCAGCGCGTACGAAGGGAAGGCGCTCGTCAACTCGGTCACGGGCGAGGACGAGCGGCTCGAGGCGATCCTGCCGCTCGTCGCGAAGCACGGCGCCGCGGTGATCGGCCTCGCCAACGACGACGAGATCAGGATCGAGCCTGAGGACCGCCTGGCGATCGCGAGGAAGATCGTCTCGGCCGCCGGCGACCACGGCATCCCGCCTGAGGACGTCGTGATCGACCCGCTCGCGATGCCGGTCGGCGCGGAGCCGCGCGCGGTGACGTCGTTCCTCGAGACCGTGCGGCTGATCCGCGAGGAGCTCGGCGTGAACATGACGTGCGGTGCGTCGAACACGGCGTTCGGGCTGCCCGGACGGCCGGTGCTCGGCGCGGCGTTCCTCGCGATCGCGCAGAGCCACGGCCTGACGAGCGCGATCATGGACGCGCGGCGCGACGAGACGGTCGAGGCCGTGCGCGCGACGGATCTCCTGCTCGGCCGCGACGAGTGGGGCGCGCGCTGGATCGCCAGGCACCGCGAACGCCAGGCGGCGGCCGCGTCGTGAGCCGGCGCTTGCGACGGCGTTTCCAGGCCGTCCGGGCTTTGCCCGGACGGCCGTCTGCGATGGCGGCCAGAAACGCTGTCGGTCAGACGGGTGCGCTGTGAGCGCCGTGGAGACGCTCGCCCCCGAGCCGCATCCGGATCGCGTCCGCCTCCGCTTCTCACAGGCCGACGGCGCGACGAAGGAGGCGCGCGTGCCCGCGGGGACGACGGTCTTCGATGCCGCCAGCTGGAACGGCGTCGCCGTGGACTCGACGTGCGGCGGCCACGGGACGTGCAAGAAGTGCAAGGTGCGGATCGAGTCAGGCGAGGTGCCGCCGACCGCGATCGACTTCCGCGCGTTCTCTCCCGACGAGATCCGCGCCGGGTGGCGGCTCGCGTGCCGCGCGCCGGCGCTCGAGGATCTCGTCGTCGCCGTGCCCGCGCTGCAGACGCGGCCGAAGGCGGCGCTCGTCGGCGTCGGCCGCCACGTGATCCTCCGGCCCGCGGTGCAGAAGCGCCATCTCGAGCTGACGGAGCCGACGATGGAGGACCAGCTCTCCGACCTCGAGCGCGTCCTGGGCGCGATGGACGACGTCGAGCTGCGGGTGCCGCTCGCGCTGGCGCGGACGGTCGGCCGGACGCTGCGCACCTCGAACTTCGACGTCACCGCCGTCTTCTGCGACGACCTCCTGCTGGACGTCGAGCCGGGGGATACGACGACGCGGCGGTTCGCGCTCGCGTTCGATCTCGGCACGACCACGGTCGTCGCGAACCTGCTCGACCTCGAGACCGGGACGCCGGCGGCGGTCAGGTCGCTGCTGAACCGCCAGCAGCCGTTCGGCGCGGACGTGATCTCGCGGATCTCGGCGGTGATGATGGACCCGACCGCGCTCGACACGCTGCGCCTGCGCGCGCACGAGACGCTCGACCAGCTGACGCATGAGGTGTGCGAGGAGGCGGGCGTCGCACCCGAGGAGATCTACGAGATCGCCGTCACCGGCAACGTGACGATGATCCAGATCGCGCTCGGGATCGACCCGGAACCGCTTTCGATGGCGCCGTTCACGATCGTCGCGCGGCAGCTCCCGCCGGCGACCGCGGCCGACTTCGGCGTGCACGTCCACCCGCTCGCACCAGCCGTCCTCTTCCCCGCGCTCGGCGCGTACGTCGGCGGCGACATCGTCGCCGGCCTGCTCGCGACGGGGCTCACGCTCGATCGGCGCGTGCGCCTGTTCATCGACGTCGGCACGAACAGCGAGATCGCGCTCGGCTCGAGCGCACGCGTGCTCGCGACCGCCGCACCCGCCGGCCCCGCGTTCGAGGCCGCGCAGATCCGGTGCGGAATGCGCGCGGCCGACGGCGCGATCGAGGGCGTGAAGATCACGGACGACGGGATCGACCTCGCGGTGATCGGCGACACCGAGCCGGTCGGGCTGTGCGGATCGGGGCTCGTCGACGCAGTCGCCGAGCTCGTCCAAGCCGGCCTCCTCGACCATTCCGGCAAGTTCGTGCAGGGGGACGGTCCGCACGCAGAGCGGCTGACGAAGATCGGCGAGGAGAAGGTCTTCATGCTCACCGACACCGTCTACCTCTCGCAGAAGGACGTCCGCGAGCTGCAGTTCGCGAAGGCGTCGATCGCAACCGGCTGGAACATCCTCTGCCGCGAGCTCGGGATCGCGCCGAAGGACGTCGCCCAGGTGCTACTCGCCGGCTCGTTCGGCTCCTACTTGTCGCCCGCGAGCGCGGTGCGCATCGGCCTCGTACCGCGTTTGCCGCTCACGCGCATCGTCTCCGCCGGCAACGTCGCCGGCGAAGGTGCGAAGATCGTCGCGCTGTCGGTGCAGGAGCGCGCGGCGGCGAACGCGATCCTCGACGAGGTGGAGTACGTGGAGCTCTCCGGCCGCACCGACTTCAACGACCTGTTCATCGACCAGTTGGCCTTTCCGGGATGACGGTGGCCGTCGTCGCCTGCGGCGCCCTCGCCCTGCACGTCCGCGCGATCGCGGCGCGGCGCGGCTGGGAGATAGACGTGCACCCGCTGCCGCCCGAGCTGCACAACCGGCCCGCGCGGATCGCGCCCGCAGTCGCCGAGGTGGCGGCGCGCTACGACCGCGTCGCTCTCGCCTACGCCGACTGCGGGACCGGCGGCGCTCTCGACCGCTACGCGCGCCTCGCGGGCGCCACCTGCTACGACGTCTTCGCGCGCGACGAGGTGCACGAGGCGCTCGAGCAGGAGCCCGGCACGTATTTCCTCACCGACTTCCTGGTCCGCACGTTCGACCGGACGATCGTGCGCTCGCTCGGGCTCGACCGGTACCCCGAGCTGCGCGACGAGTACTTCCGGAACTACACGCGCGTCGTGTGGCTCGCACAGCGGCCGACGCCCGAGCTGCGCGTGGCCGCCGAGCGTGCGGCGGCCACACTCGGCCTCCCGCTCGAGACGCGCGAGGTCGGGGACGGCGGGCTCGAGCGTGCGCTGGAGAAGCTGCTGTGCTGATCAACGAGCTGCCGCGCTACGAGATCCTCTCCGAGGACGCGATGGCAACCCTCGACCGCGGCTGGCGGCGGATCGTCAGCGAGCTCGGGATCGAATTCCTGCACGACGAGGCGATCGACGCCTTCCGCGCGGCCGGTCAGCAGGTCGACGGACAGTTGGTGAAGCTCGACCCGGAATTCGTGCTCGAGCAGGTCGCGAAGGCACCGCGCGAGTTCGACCTCCAGGCGCGCAATCCGGAGCGCACGGTGCACATCGGCGGCAAGCACATGGTCTTCGCCGCGGTCTACGGCTGCCCGTTCGTCCGCGAAGGACTCGACCGGCGCGAGGCGACGATGAACGACTTCGAGAACCTCGTGCGGCTCTCGCATGCGTTCCCGCAGCTCGACTCCCCCGGCGGGACGATCTGTGAGCCGAACGACCGGCCGCTCGACTCGCGCCACCTCGACATGGTCTACGCGCTGATGACGCTGACCGACAAGCCGTTCATGGGCTCGGTCACGTCGGGCCCGAATGCGGCCGACACGATCGCGATGGCGCAGATGCTGTTCGGGCGCGAGTCGCTCGAGCAGACGCCTGCGATCATCTCGCTGATCAACGTCAACTCGCCGCTGCGCTACGACGATCGGATGCTGAGTGCGCTGCTCGAGTACGCGAAGGCGAACCAGGCGCTCGTCGTGACGCCGTTCCTGCTCATGGGCGCGATGTCTCCGGTGTCCGTCGCGGCGACGCTCGCGCAGCAGATGGCCGAGGCGCTCGCCGGGATCGCGCTGACGCAGCTCATCCGCCCCGGCTGCCCAGTCGTGTTCGGCTCGTTCCTCTCCAACACCGACATGCAGTCGGGATCGCCGAGCTTCGGGACGCCCGAGTCGGCGACGGGGTTGCTGTGCACCGGCCAGATCGCGCGCTCGTTCGGGTTGCCGTGGCGCTCCGGCGGCGGGCTGACCGCAAGCCAGAGCGTCGACGCCCAAGCCGCCTACGAGGCGATGATGACGATGGTGCCGACGATGCTCGCCGGCGCGAACTTCGTCATGCACGCCGCGGGCTGGCTCGAGTCGGGGCTCGTCTCCTGCTACGAGAAGTTCATCGTCGACATCGAGATCCTGCGGATGCTGTACGAGGAGTTCACCCCGCTCGAGGTGACCGACGACACGCTCGCCTTCTCCGCGCACGAGGAGGTCGGCCAGGGCGGCCACTTCCTCGGCGCGGTGCACACGCTCGAGCGCTTCCGCGAGTGCTTCTACCGGCCGCTGCTCTCGTCGACGAAGAACTACGAGCGCTGGAAGCGGGACGGCGGCGAGGACGCGGCAACGCGGGCGACCGGGATCTGGCGGAAGACCCTGGAGGAGTACGAGCGGCCGCCGCTGGACGACGGCGTCCGGGAGCAGCTCGCCGAGTACGTCACGCGCCGCCGTGCGGAGCTTGGCGACTAGGATCGCCGCGATCGTCCCGATCGCGGGCGGGGGCCGGCGGCTCCACGGGCTGCGCGATCGCCCGGGCGGGCGTCGCGGTGTGGGCGTTCCACGGCGCGGAGGATGAGATCGTCCCGCCGCTCGGCTCGATCGGCGGCGTCAGAGAGGTGAACAACTGCAAGAACCCGCGCCCGAAGGAGCGCGCGCTGCTGACGCTCTACCCCGGCGTCGGCCACGACTCGTGGACGCGCACGTACGACCCGAACTCGCGCTTCGACCCGCAGACGGGCCACCCGAGCGCCAGGGGGACGACCGTCTACGAGTGGCTGCTTCGCCACCGCCGCGCGCCCTGAACGGCCCTTGTGCACCAGAGCACGAACGACCCGCTTGTGCCTTGGTGCACAAGAGGAGTAGGGTCGCCGCGGAGTCCGGTTGGTGGGCACGTTCAAGCGGCACTGCGCGGCGTCCGGCCTGCTGCTCGCAGGCGTGGTTGCCGGTGCGCTCGCCGCCGGCGGCGCGCCTGTTCGCGGTGCGGAGCAGGTCTCGGCTGCCGCCGCCGTCTACCGTGTCAATGCGGGCGGCCCGGCGCTCGCGGGGACGCCGGGATGGAGCGCGGACACGACCGCTTCGCCCTCGCCGTACGTCAACGCCGCCGCCACGGGGAACAAGACGTCCTCGACGACGAGCACGATCGACACGAGCGATCCGTCCGTCCCGGCCGGCACCCCGGCGGCGCTCTTCCAGACCGAGCGCTGGGACCCGCCGGGCGCGCCCGAGATGCGCTGGAGCTTCCCGGTCGCGCCCGGTACATACGACGTGCGGCTCTACTTCGCTGAGATCTCGGGCGGCAACCAGAGCGTCGGAGCGCGCGTCTTCAACGTCGCGATCGAAGGCGCTCCCGTCCTGACGAACTTCGACGTCTACGCGACCGTGGGCTCGAACAAGGGGCTGATGAGGTCGTTCCGCGTCGCGAGCGACTCGACGCTGACGATCGACTTCACGCACGTGAAGAAGAATCCGGAGGTCAAGGGGATCGAGATCCTCCAGGTCGCGTCGGCCGGCCGGCTCGGCGCGTCGCCGGCCGCCCTCGACTTCGGCGCCGTCGCGGTCAACACGACGGCGACCAGGTCCCTCCAGCTGACGAACCTCGGGAGCACGGGCGATCCCTCGATCACCGTCGCCTCGACGGCGATCGCCGGCACCGATGCGACGGAGTTCGGCGACTCGTTCAACGACGCGAGCCCGGTCACGCTCGCGCCGGGCGCCTCGACGACGATCGACGTCACGTTCGGGCCGACGAGCGCCGGCGCCAAGTCCGCGACGCTGAGCGTGTCGCACTCGGGGAGCAACTCGCCGCTCGCGATTCCACTCGCCGGGACGGGTGGCAGTACGCCGGTCGGGTTCGGCAAGAGCGCGCTCAGCGGAACGAGCCTGAACTCGCCGACGTCGCTGCAGTTCGGCCCCGACGGCCGTCTCTACGTCGCGCAGCAGAACGGGCTGATCGCGGCGTACAAGGTCACTCGCAGCGGCCCGAATAGCTACGCGGTGACCGCGACCGAGACCATCGCGCACGTCCAGTCGATCCCGAACCACAACGACGACGGAGGGCTCAACACCGGCGTGACGACGCGGCAGGTGACCGGGCTCCTCGTCGGCGGCACGAGCGCGAACCCGGTCGTCTACGTCTCCTCGAGCGATCCGCGGATCGGCGCCGGGTCGAGCGGATCCGACAGCGGGCTCGACACGAACTCCGGAATCGTCTCGCGGCTCACGTGGAACGGCTCGAGCTGGCAGAAGCTCGACCTCGTGCGCGGACTGCCGCGCTCCGAGGAGAACCATTCCACGAACGGCCTCCAGCTCGATGCGGCGGCCAACGTCCTCTACGTCGCACAGGGCGGGAACACGAACCAGGGCGCCCCCTCGAACAACTTCGCGCTGCTGCCCGAATACGCCCTCTCGGGCGCGATCCTGAAGCTCGACCTGAACGCGATTGGCAGCACGACGTACGACCTGCCGACGCTCGACGACGACACCCGTGCCGGCAATCCCGACGCCGGCGACCCGTTCGGCGGCAACGACGGCAAGAACCAGGCGAAGCTCGTGGCGAACGGGCCCGTGCAGATCTACTCGCCGGGTTTCCGCAACCCCTACGACGTCCTGCTGACGAAGAGCGGCCGCCTGTACACGATCGACAACGGCGCCAACGCCGGGTGGGGCGACGTCCCGGTCAACGAGGGCCCGGGCGGCACGTGCACGAATCAGGTCCACGAGCCGGGAACGACCGATCCCGACGGGCTCCACCTGATCGCCGCGCCCGGCTACTACGGCGGGCACCCCAACCCGACGCGCGGAAACGCGGCGAACACCTTCGACAGCCCGCCGCAGTCACCCGTCTCCGCCGCGAATCCCATCGAGTGCGACTACCGCGCCCCGGCGGCCAACGGGAGCATCACGACCTTCCCGGCCTCCACCAACGGCCTCGCCGAGTACACCGCGTCCAACTTCGGCGGCGCGCTGAAGGGCGACCTGCTCGCGACGAGCTTCGACAACACCGTCTACCGCATCAAGCTCGACTCGGCGGGCAGCGGCCTCGTCCTCAAGGAAGCGCTCTTCTCGACGGTCGGGAACAACCCGCTCGACGTGACCGCGACCGGGGACGGCGGGCCGTTCCCCGGGACGATCTGGGTCGCGAACCACGGCAGCGGCGCGATCAACGTCTTCGAGCCGAACGATTTCGGCGGCGGCGGTTCGACCTGCACCGGCGCCGACAGCACGACGCTCGACGAAGACGCCGACGGCTACTCCAACGCGGACGAGATCGACAACGGCACGAATCCGTGCTCGGCGGCCGACGTCCCGCCCGACTGGGACGCGGACAAGGTCTCGAACCTCAACGACCCCGACGACGACAACGACGGGCAGCCCGACACGTCGGACCCGTTCGCGGTCGACGCCAAGAACGGGACCGCGACGACGCTTCCCGTCCGCTACACGTGGGACAACGACGCGCCGCCCGCCGGCGGCCTCCTCAACCTCGGCTTCACCGGGCTGATGACGAACGGGAGCTCCAACTACGAGAGCCTGTTCTCGGCCGCGAACATGACAGTCGGCGGCGCGGCCGGCGTGACCACGATCGACAAGGTGCCGGACGGCGACGCCTACCAGGGGAACAACACGCAGCAGTACGGCTTCCAGCTCGGGGTCAGGGCTCCGGCGACCGGGGCGTTCACCGTCCACACGCGGATCGTCAACCCGTTCGGCGGCGTGACGCCGCAGAACTACCAGTCCATGGGCGTGTTCGTCGGCAACGGCGACCAGGACGACTACGTCAAGCTCGTGACCTCGGCGAACGGCGGCCCCGGCGGGATCGAGTTCCTGAAGGAGGTCGGGGCGGTGGCGACGGCGCGGCCGCAGGCGGCGGTCGCCATGCCGGGTCCGAGCGCAGTCGACCTCTACCTGACGATCGACCCCGCCGCCGCGACCGTACAGCCGAGATATGCGGTCACGACCGGCGGCGTCACCGGAACGCGCGTCGATCTCGGAGGGCCCGAGCCGATTCCCGTCGCCTGGCTTGCGAGCGCCGCGAGCGGGCTCGCGGTCGGGATCATCTCGACGTCGTTCGGACCGGCGCCGGAGTTCCCGGCGACCTGGGACCTGATCGAGGTGACGTCGGACACCGCACCGCCCCCGCCGGCGCCGGGTCTCGTCGCCGCCTACAGCTTCGACGAAGGCTCGGGGACGGCGGTCATCGACCGCTCGGGCAACGGGAACACCGGCACGGTCGCCAACACGACGTGGTCGACGGCGGGCAAGTACGGGGGCGCGCTCTCGTTCAACGGCACGAGCTCGTGGGTCACCGTTGCCGACTCGAGCTCGCTCGACCTGACCGGCGCGCTGACGCTGGAGGCGTGGGTGAACCCGGCTGCGCTCGGCACGACCTGGCGCACGGTGCTCTTCAAGGAACAGTCCGCGGGGATGGTCTACAGCCTGTACGCGAACGAGAGCACGGGTCACCCGGTCGGACAGGTGAACATCGGCGGCGAGCAGAACGCGGTCGGCAACGCGGGACTGCCGCTCGACACGTGGACGCACCTCGCGCTGACGTACGACGCCCAGACGTTGAAGCTCTACGTCAACGGCGCCCTCGCCGGCAGCAAGACCCAGACGGGCGCGGTCCCGGCCTCCACCGGCGTGCTGCGAATGGGCGGCAACGGGATCTGGCCGGAGTGGTTCAGCGGCCGCATCGACAACGTCCGGATCTACAACCGCGCGCTCTCACAGGCCGAGCTGCAAGCCGACATGCAGACGGCGGCCTGACTCGAAACGCCAAAGAGGTCGGGCGGTCACCAGCGGTGATGGACGAGCGGCGCGACTCGCTCGCGATAGAGCTCCTCGATCGCCTGCATCGTCCTGGCCGGGAGGGGCTGCAGGTCGGAGGCGGCGGCGTTCGCGCGCGCTTGCTCCGGCGTCTTCGCGCCTGGGATGATCGTCGAGACCGCATCGAACGAGAGGATCCAGCGCAAGGCGAGCTGCGCCATCGTCGAGCCGTCCGGGACGAGCGGCCGCAGTGCGTCGACCGCCTCGAGGCCGGTCTCGAAGTCGAGGCCCGCGAACGTCTCGCCGACGTCGAAGCGCTCGCCGCGGCGGTTGTATGTGCGGTGATCGTCGGCTGGGAACGTCGCGTCGCGGCCGAACTTGCCCGACAGGAGCCCGGACGCGAGCGGAACGCGCACGATCACGCCGACGTCGCGCCGCTGCGCCTGCTCGAAGAACAGCTCGGCCGGACGCTGGCGGAAGACGTTGAAGATGATCTGCACGGTCGCGACGCCCGGGTACTCGATCGCCTTCAGCGCCTCCTCGACCTTCTGGACGCTGACCCCGTACGCGCGCACGAGGCCGTCGTCGACCACGCGCTGGCAAGCCTCGAACACGCCGGGCTCGTAGTACGCGTCCGGCGGCGGACAGTGCAGCTGCACCAGGTCGACGGTGTCGACGCCGAGGTTCTCGCGCGAGCGCTCGAGCCAGCCGCGCAGGTTCTCGTAGGTGAGCCGCTCGACGCCGAGCGGCTCGCGCCGGAGGAACTTCGTCGCGACGAAGAGGTCCTCGTCGCGCTCGCGCAGCAGGCGGCCGATCAGGCGCTCCGAACGGCCGTCGCCGTAGACGTCGGCGGTGTCGAAGAACGTCACGCCGGCGTCGACCGCGGCGTGCAGCGCAGCGAGCGACTCGTCGTCGTCCGTCTCGCCCCAGCCGCCGCCGATCCCCCAGGCGCCGAACCCGATCTCGGAGACCTCGCGGCCGGTCTTGCCGAGGCGCCGTGTGTGCACGGCTCACACCCCTCTCGGCGCCAGGTCCGCGACCTGCGTGGCGACGAGGTCGCGCATCGAGAGCATCCCGACCACGCGCTCGCCTTCGACGATCGGCAGGTGCCGGAAGCCGCCGTGAAGCATCAGCACGGTCGCGTGCTCGAGCGTGGCCGTCGCCTCGCAGGTCTCGGGGTTCCGCGTCATGCACTGCCGCACGGGCGTCTCCCGCGGGGTCGCGCGCGCGAACGCGCGCAAGAGGTCGCGCTCGGTGAGGATGCCGACGAGCCGCCCACCGTCGAGGACCACGATCGACCCGACGTTCCGCGCAGCCATCTTCTCCGCCGCCTCGCCGACCGTCACCGCCGGCTCGGTGACGAGCATGTCGCGCGACATCCGTTCCCCGATCGTCGTCATTCGGGCGTCACGTACGCGGCGGTGAGGCCGCCGTCGACGAGGAAGGTCGCGCCGTTCACGTACGAGGACTCGTCGCTCGCGAGAAACAGCGCGGCGTTCACGATCTCGCGCGGCTTCGCCAGACGGCCCATCGGCAGGTGGATCCGGCGACGCTCGTAGGCCGCGGGGTCGTCCCCGAAGATACGCAGGAGGAGCGGCGTCTCGACCGGGCCCGGACAGAGCGCGTTCACGCGGACGTTCTGCCGTGCGAACTGCACCGCGAGCTCGCGCGACATCGACAACACCGCGCCCTTCGACGCGGTGTAGGAGATCTGCGACGTGGCAGCGCCCACGAGCGCGACGAACGACGCGACGTTGATCACCGATCCGCCGCCGCGCTCGAGCAGATGCGGGATACCGTGCTTGCAGCAGAGGTAGACGCCTTTCGTGTTCACGCCCTGGACGCGGTCCCAGGCGCCGGCGTCCGTCTCGAGGATCGAGGCGTCGTCCGCCGGCGAGATGCCGGCGTTGTTGTACAGGACGTCGATGCCCCCGTAGCGCTCCGCGGTCTCGGCGTACATCGCGCGCACGCTCTCCTCGTCGGCGACGTCGACCTCGACGCCGAACGCCTCGCGGCACTCGGCGGCGCTCTCCTCGGCCGCATCGCGGTTCACGTCGGCGGCGCAGACCGAGGCGCCCTCCTCGGAGAAGAGCTGCGCCGCGTCGCGTCCCATCCCGCCGCCGGCACCTGTGATCACCACGACCTTGCCGTCGAGCCGGCCCATCAGCGGTCCGTCGCGTAGTAGACGTTCTTGACCTCCGAGTACCCCTCGAGCGCGTGCATCCCGAGCTCGCGGCCGAACCCGGACTGCTTGAAGCCGCCGAACGGCGTCTGCACGCGCACGGACGTGTTGGCGTTGATCGCGATCACGCCGGTGTCGATCGCGCGCGCGACGCGCAGGGCCCGCGCGCCGTCGCGCGTCCAGACCGAGCCCGAAAGGCCGTACGGCGTGTCGTTCGCGATCCGCACGGCGTCTTCCTCGTCCTCGAACGGGATCACGGCCGCGACGGGCCCGAAGACCTCCTCCCGCGCGACGCGGTCGTCGTTGGACGCCTCGACGAGCGTGCACGGGAACCAGAAGCCCGGCCCGTCGGGTGCGTCGCCCTGGAAGGCAACGTTGCCGTCCACGAACGACGCGACCTGCTCGCGATGCTGCGCCGTGATCAGCGGGCCCATCTCGGTGGCCGCGTCCTCCGGGTCGCCCACGCGCACGCCGCGCGTCGCGTCGACGAGCAACTCGAGGAAGCGGTCGTACGCCGAGCGCTCGACGAGCACCCGCGAGCGCGCGCAGCAATCCTGGCCGGCGTTGCCGAAGACGGCATACGGTGCCTGCGCCGCGGCGCGCTCGAGGTCGGCGTCGGCGAAGACGACGTTCGCGGACTTGCCGCCCAGCTCGAGCGTGACGCGCTTGATCGTCCCGGCGGCGGCCTCCATCACCCCGCGGCCGACCTCGGTCGAGCCGGTGAACCCGACCTTCGCCACGTCGGGGTGCTCGGCGAGCCGCTGCCCGACCTTCGACCCGGGGCCGACGACGACGTTCAGCACACCCTCCGGGATGCCCGCCTCGAGCGCGAGCTCGCCGAGCCGCAGCGCCGTCAGCGGCGTCAGCTCGGCCGGCTTCAGCACGACCGTGTTGCCGCATGCGAGCGCCGGGCCGAGCTTCCACGACGAGATCGCGATCGGGAAGTTCCAGGGCACGATCAGCCCGACGACGCCCAGCGGCTCGCGGAAGGTCATGTCGACGCCGCCGGCGACCGGGATCGTCTCGCCGTGGTGCTTGTCGACCGCGCCCGCGTAGAAGTGGAAGACGTCGGCGACCATCCCGACCTCGCCGCGCGAGTCGGCGATCGGCTTGCCGACGTTTCGCGTCTCCAGCAGCGCCAGCTCCTCGCCGTGCTCCTCGACGAGCGTCGCGAGTCGGCGAAGCAGCCGTACGCGGTCGTTCGGCGCGAGCGCCCGCCAGGCCGGGAACGCAGCCTTGGCACGGGCCACGGCGGCGTCAGTCTCCTCGACGCCCACGGATTCGAGCTCCGCGATCGGCTGTTCCGTCGCGGGATTGACGACACGAAGCGTCACGCGGCGATTCAACACCATCCGGGCCGACCGTTACGCAAGCGCCGAACCGAGCTTGTGACAAGTTGTCACTTGGATTCGACGGGCGCCGTGGACGGTCTGGCGGCGCGATAGAGCCGCGCCTCCGCGACCAGCGCTTCGAAGAGCGCCGCGTCCTCGCCCGCCTCGGGATGCCAGAGGACGCCGATCGCGAACCGCTTCGACGGGTCCTCGAGCGCCTCGATCGTGCCGTCCTCGGCGCGCGCCGCCTCGCGCAGGCCCTCACCGAGGCGGCCGAAGCCCTGATGATGGTGCGACTTCACGGGCGCTCGGTCGCCGAGGATCCCGCCGAGGCGCGTGTCGGCGTCGACGTCGACGTCGTGGTCGCCGAACTCGCCGGGGGTGTGCTTGTGCTTCTCGTGGCCGACGACGTCCGGCAGGTGCTGGACGAGATCGCCGCCGCGGACGACGTTCAGCACTTGCGAGCCGCGGCAGATCGCCAGCACCGGCACGTCACGCTCCAGCGCGGCCTGCAGCAGCGCGAGCTCGCCGCGGTCGCGCTCCGGGCGAACGCCGTTCGTCTCCGGGTGCGCCTCGGCGCCGTAGGTCTCCGGGTCGAGGTCCGAGCCGCCGGAGAAGATGAGCCCGTCGACGACGTCGAGCGTCTCGTCGACCCCGTCCACGCTCGGCGGCACGAGCAGCGGTCGGCCGCCCGCGCGCTCCACGGCGGTGACGTAGTCGAGCGGCACGAGCGCCGTCGGCACATCCCAGGCGCCCCACTTCACCGAGGGCTCCGCGTACGTGGTGATGCCGATGATCGGCTTACGCTCAGCCACGCTCGAACATCCGCTCGCGCTCGTAGCAGGTGACGACCTCGTCGAACAGCCGCTGCTCCGTCCGCGCGTAGTTCAGGTAGTGGTCGACGACCTCGTCGCCGAGCGCCGCGCGCGCCACCTGCCCTTGCTCGAGGGCCGCGATCGCCTCGCGCAGCGTGGACGGAAAGCGCGCGACATCCGACTCGTAGGCGTTCCCCTCGAAGGCCGGCGGGAGCTCGAGCTCCTGTTCGAGCCCGTGCAGGCCCGCCGCGAGCAGCGCCGCGAACGCGAGATACGGATTCGCGTCGGCGCCGGGGATCCGCGTCTCGGCGCGCAGCGCCGGGCCGTGGCCGACGATGCGGAAGCCGCACGTGCGGTTGTCGTAGCCCCACGCGAGCGTGGTCGGCGCCCAGCTGCCCGCCGCGTAGCGCTTGTAGGAGTTGATCGCCGGCGCGAAGAAGATCCCGAGCTCGCGCGCGCACCCGATCTGGCCGGCGAGGAAGCGCTTGAAGACGTCCGTCTCGCCGGCGAAGGCGCTCTCGCCGTCGCGCCACAGCGAGGAGTGGATGTGGCACGAGCTGCCGATCGAGGTGTGGTCGGGCTTCGCCATGAACGTGATCGAGCACCCGTTTTGGTGCGCGAGCTCCTTGGCGCCGTTCTTGTAGACCACGTGGTTGTCCGCGGCCGCAACGGCGTCCGCATAGCGGAAGTTGATCTCGTGCTGGCCGGGCCACGCCTCGCCCTTCGACGACTCGACCTGGAGGCCGGCGGCCTGCATCGAGTTCCGGATGCCGCGGATGAACGGCTCGTCGTATGAGGTCGCGAGCAGGTGGTAGTCGAGGATGTAGGGCACCGACGGCGTGAGGTCGCGGTAGTGCTTCGCGTTCGCCTCGGCAAAGGACTCGCGGAAGAGGAAGAACTCGAGCTCCGAACCGAACATCGCGGTGTAGCCGAGCTCCGCGGCGCGCTCGACCTGGCGCTTCAGGACCTGGCGCGGGGACGGGGCCACCGAAGACCCGTCGTGCCAGGCCACGTCGGCGAGGACGAGCGCCGTCCCTTCGAGCCAGGGGATCCGCCGCAGCGTCGCCAGATCGGGCACCAGGTCGAAGTCGCCGTAGCCGCGCTCCCAGCTCGCGATCGCGTAGCCGGGCTGGGGATCCATCTCCATGTCGAGCCCGAGCAGGTAATTGCAGCCCTCGACGGCGTGGCCGCCGTCGAGCTCGTCCAGGAAGAACCCGGCATGGAGCCGCTTCCCCATCAGCCGCCCTTGCATGTCCGTGAACGCGACGGCGACCGTGTCGATCGACCCGTCCGACACCGAGGCGCGCAGCTCGTCCAGGCTCAGCATCGCTCAACTCTACGGCTTGACAGGAATTCGGCGGAATGCGCCAAATAGCACGACCGGGGACTCTCGACACCAGGAGGACGCATGAGCACCGGACCTGCGGCCGACGACCGCATCCACCAGTCCGACGACGAGCGGACGCTCCACCGGCTCGGCTACGCGCAGGAGCTGTTCCGCTCGATGGACGGCTTCCAGAACTTCGCGATCTCGTTCACGATCATCTCGATCCTGGCGGGGTGTCTCACCTCGTACTACATCGCGTTCAACCAGGGCGGGCCGATCGCCGTCACCTGGGGTTGGTTGATCGTCGGGGGTTTTTGCGTCGTCGTCTCTCTCGCGTTGGCCGAGATCGCGTCGACGTATCCGACGGCCGGCGGTCTCTACTACTGGGCGTCGAAGCTGGGGAGCCCGGCCTGGGGATGGTTCACCGGCTGGTTCAACCTCGTCGGCCAGATCGCGGTCACGGCCGCCATCGGCTACGGGTGCGCGGTCTTCGGCACCTCGCTCCTGAACCTGCTGTTCGACTATCCGAACTCGATCGGCTGGATCTTCTTCACCTACGGCGTGCTGATGCTCGCCGCCGGCCTGATCAACATGCTGAAGGTGCCGATCACGGCGATGCTCAACCGGTTCTCGGCGTGGTGGCACATGGCCGGCGTTCTGCTCATCGTCGCGATCCTGATCGTCGTCCCGGACCACCATCAGTCGATCGGCTACGTCTTCGGGAAGACGCTCAACAACACCGGCTTCTCCGGCCACAACTTCGGCAGCCTCGTGTTCTTCTACGTGTTCCTGACGGGCCTCCTCATGGCCCAGTACACGATCACGGGCTACGACGCCTCTGCGCACATGAGCGAGGAGACCCGCAAGGCGCAGCTCGGCGCCGCTTGGGGCATCGTCATGTCGGTCGTCGTGTCGGTGATCTTCGGCTTCCTCCTGCTCGTGGCCGTGACGTTCGCGATCCCGGACACGCAGGGCGCCGCCGGCGCCGGTGCGAACATCGTCACGTACATCTGGGAGACGTCGATGAGCAGACGCTGGGCCGAGTTCCTGCTCTTCATCGCAGTCGTCGCACAGATCTTCTGCACGATCGCCTCGGTCACGTCGGCGTCGCGGATGATGTTCGCCTTCTCCCGCGACCGGGCCGTCCCCGGACACCAGCTCTGGCGGAAGGTGTCGAAGCGGGATCGCGTTCCGGTGAACACGGTCTGGGCGATCTGCGTCCTCTCGTTCGCGCTGATGATCCCGACGCTCTGGAACGGCATCGTCGGCTACGCGGTCGGGACCTCCGTCGCCGTGATCGGCCTCTACATCGCGTTCATGCTGCCGATCATCCTGCGGCTCCGCGCGGGCGAGGCGTTCGAGCGCTCGGCATGGCACCTGGGGAAGCACTACAAGTGGATCGACGTGGTCGCGATTGCGTGGATCACCTTCATCTCGATCGTGTTTCTGCTCCCGTTCGCGTACGCGGGCATCCCGTGGAACGACGGCTTCGACTGGAACCTCGTCAACTACACGCCCCTGACCGTCGGCGGCGCGTTCCTACTGTTCGGCGGGTGGTACCTGCTCTCGGCACGCAGGTGGTTCAAAGGGCCGATCCGCCAGGGCGACGAGGCCGAACTCGAGCGGATCGAAGCCGAGTACGAGCGGCCGACGGGGGCACCCGAGCTCGCCTGAGTCAAAGCCGCTCGAGCAAACTCTTCACGAGGTCCGGAAACACGCGCTCCCATTCCCAGCGGGCGCGTGTTTCCGTGTGCCTCGTGATGCGGTGGTAGCCGATCGCCTGGTGGAGAGGAGCTCCGCGAGCTCGAACGCCTCCACGAGATGCCGGGCGCCGACCTCGAGGAACGGCACGAGGCTGAAGAACGGCACCGACACGCAGCCGTCCGACCAGTCGAAAACGAGGAAGCCGTCGTCCCGCCGCCGGATGTTTCCCGGATGGAGATCGCCGTGCTCGAGCGTCGGCGGGAGCTCGTACCCCCGCAGCCGCGCGCACGCGGCCCTCAGCCTGTCGGCGAGCTCCGGCAGCCGACTGAGCTGCGTGGGTGAGAGCCCTTCGGACCGCCCCGGCAGCAGCGCGGGCGTGTCGCCGAGCACCGCGTCGATCTCGCCTTCGAGCGCATCGAGCGTGCGGTCCGGACAGCCGAGCGTGTAGAGGTGGTCGACCGCGCCGATCCACTCGACCTGGTGCCGCGCATACGCGCGGAGCGCGTCGCAGACGGCATCGGTGTCTTGCTCCGAGAGCGCGGCGCCGTCGAAGTCGCGCATCAGCAGCCACCGCCGCTCGGCGTCGGCGGCGACGACGGTCGGGGCCCGGCCGGGATGCCGGCGGCCGAGCTCTCGGGTGAGCGCCGGCTCGCCCGCGAAGAGGACCGGCACTGCCTTGAAGAAGAAGTCGCCGCCCCGCGTCCGCGCGCGCAGCACGGTCGAGATCGACCACGTCCGCTCTTGTTCGACGACAGCCGACGGAAGCTGCTGGGAACCTCCCCGCGCAGGACGAGCACGCGGCCGCCGGCGTCCGTGACGACCGCGTTCGACCGACGGCTCAAGGCGAGAGCGCCCGCGCGAATCGCGGCTCGGCGGCAGTTCGCGCGAGCCGCTCGAAGTGGTCGCTCGCGTACGTGCGGAAGTCGAAGTCGAGCTCCGAGATGGCCTGCTGGACGACGCCCCACATCGCCTCGCGGAAGTCCGACATGAAACGCATCAGGACGAGCGTGTCGCGGTCGTCGTCGCCGTAGGCGCGGAGCAGCGCTTCTTCACCGTCCTCGTCGAGCTCGTGGTTGACGGCGAAGTTGGCGAGGTCGAAGTACGGGTCGCCCATACCGGCGTATTCCCAGTCGACGATCCGCAGGCGCTCTCCGTCGTCGATGAAGTTCGCGTTGAGCAGATCGTTGTGGCACGGGCAGCGCCGGTACAGCCGGGGCCGCGCCTCGATCCGGTCGGCGACGTCCTTGGCGTCGGTGTACGCGGGAGGCACGCGCACACCGCGCGCGGTCGCGATGGACGCGTACGCCTCGACCACCCGGAACGCGTTGAACCGCCCGGGAATCGGGAGGGTGTCGTGCACCCGCCGCAGCGTCGCGCCGGCGCGGGCGACGTCGACCTTGCCGACCTCGCCCTCGATGTAGCGCGTGACGAGATACCCCTCGGGCTCGAGGAACGCGACCACTTCGGGGCCGATGCCGAGATACGCGGCCACGAGCGACGCGCCGTGCTCGGCCCCGCGGTCGATGCCGAGCAGTTCGGTGTCCTTGCCGCCGATCCGCAGGACGAACTTCTCGCCGCCCGTCTCGACGAGGAAGTTGCGGTTCGTGATCCCGCCCCCGAGCGGCTCGATCCGCACCTCGACCCCGGGCCAGACGCGCGCTGCCACTTCAGCGGCAAGTGACAACTTGTCACAAGCTCCCGGTCACGCGCGGATCTTCTCGCCCGCAGGGTCGTAGAGCGGCTCGCGCGCGGCGACGCCCGGGATCCACTCCCCGAAGATCTCAACCGCGACCGCGCTGCCTTCCCCGGCGTCCGCCGCCGGGAGGTAGGCGTACGCGATCGACCGCTCGACGGTATAGCCGTACCCGCCGCTCGTCACGCGACCGACGATCCGATCCTCCACGCGTACGGGCTCCGAGCCGAGAGCGACGGCGTGCGGGTCCTCGAGCACGAGACAGCACAGCTTCCGCTCTGGCTCGCCGGCCTCCGCGACCGCGTCGCGGCCGACGAACTCGCCCTTGTCGAGCTTGACGGCGAAGCCGAGACCCGCGTCGTAGGGCGTCTCGTCCGGCGTGATGTCGGCGCCCCACACGCGGTAGCCCTTCTCGAGCCGGAGCGAGTCGATCGCCTTGTAGCCGGCCGCGACGAGCCCGTGCGCGCGGCCGCTCTCCCAGACCGCGTCCCAGAGCCGCAGCCCGAACTCCATCGGGCAGTAGAGCTCCCACCCCAGCTCGCCGACGTACGTGACCCGGAGTGCGAGGCACGGCACGGATCCGACGGCGAGCTCGCGCGCGTGCATATACGGGAAGGACAGCTCTTCGGTCACGAGCGGCTGCAGGATCTCGCGCGACGCCGGCCCCCACAGGCCGACGCAGGCGTACTTCGACGTCACGTCGTCGACCGCGACGCTGCCGTCGACGGGCGCGTGCGAACGGATCCACGCGAGGTCGTGCTGCCCGAACGCCGTGCCGGTGACGATCCGGAAGCGGTCGTCGGCGAGACGCGTGACGGTGAAGTCGCACTCGATCCCGCCGTGCGAGTTGAGCATCTGCGTGTACGTGATCGCGCCGACGTCGCGCGCGACGCGGTTGTCGCAGAGGCGCTCGAGGAAGTCCGCGGCGCCCGCGCCCGACACCTCGATCTTCGCAAAGGACGTCTCGTCGAAGAGCGCCGCCGCTTCGCGGCACGCGACGTGCTCGGCGCCGATCGCCGGCGACCAGAGCCTTCCCGCCCAGCCGCGCGGCCGCAGCGACTCGTCGCCGCGGGCGGCGTTCGGCTCGAACCAGTTCGCGCGCTCCCACCCGGACTTCTCGCCGAACGCCGCGCCGAGCTCCTGCAGGCGGGCATAGGTGGGCGACACGCGCAGCGGCCGGCCGGCCTCGCGCTCGTGCCCCGGGTACTTGACGTCGTAGTACGTCGCGTACACCTCGGTCGTCCGCGCGAGCGTGTACTCGCGGCTCGCGTAGTGGCGGCCGAAGCGGCGCGAGTCCATCTCCCATGTGTCGAGCCCCGGCTGGCCGTCGACGATCCACTCGGCGACGAGCCGCCCCATCCCGCCGGCGCCCGCCAGCCCGTGCGCGCAGAAGCCCGCTGCGACCCAGAAGCCGCGCACGCCGGTCGGGCCGAGGATGAACTCGCCGTCGGGTGTGAACGCCTCGGGCCCGTTGACGAGGCGGATCACCTCGGCGTCCGCGAGCTCCGGCACGCGCACGAGGGCGTTCTCCATCAACTCCTCGAACCGTGGCCAGTCCTCCGGGAGCAGCTTCCCGTTGAAGTCGGCCGGGATGCCGTCGAGGGCCCACGGCGCAGGCCGCCGTTCGTAGCCGCCCATGACCAGCCCGCCGGACTCGCCGCGGAAGTAGACGAGCAGCGACGGATCGCGCAGCGTGGGGACGTCCAGCGGCACGCCGTGCGGTCGCGTGATCAGGTACTCGTGCGCCATCGGAATCACCGGCACGTCGACCCCGGCGAGGGCGCCGATCTCGCGTGCGTAGATGCCGCCCGCGTTGACGACGACCTCCGTCTCGATCTCGCCGCGGTCGGTGACGACGCCGGCGACGCGGCCGCGCTCGACGCGGACCCCGGTCACCCGCGTGTTCGTCTCGATCTCCGCGCCGCGGCTCCGCGCCCCCGCGGCGAGCGCGAACGTCAGCTGGCTGGGATCGATGTAACCGTCGCTCGGCAGGTAGGCGGCGCCGAGCACGCCCTCGGTCGAGAGCGGCGGAAACATCCGCCGGGCGTCCTCGGCCGACACGAGCTCGAGCGGGAGCCCGAACGTCTTCGCCCACCCCGCCTGCCGCGCCAGCTCCTCCATCCGCTCCTGCGACGACGCGAGCCGCAGTGACCCGACCTCGCGCCACCCGGTTTCGAGCCCGACCTCGGCGCCGAGCGCGCGATACAGCTCGACCGAGCTCATCATCATCCGCGTCAGGCTCAGCGAGCCGCGCAGCTGCCCGACCAGGCCTGCCGAGTGGAACGTCGAGCCGCTCGTCAGGTCGGCGCGCTCGCAGAGCACGACCTCGCGCCAGCCCAGCCGGGCGAGCCAGTAGAGGATCGACGCTCCGCCGACGCCCCCGCCGATCACGACCGCACGCGCCGAGCCCCGCACCGCGACGACCCTAAACCGTGAGGTCGGCGCGCACGTCAGCGAGCCGCGGCAGGGTCTCCCAGTCGCCGGTGCCCGCGAGCGCGCCCGCCGCGATCACGTTGCCGGCCCGCGCGCAGTCGGCCGGCTCCCACCCCTGGAGGAGCCCGTAGGCGAAGCCGGCGGCGAACGCGTCGCCGGCGCCGACCTCGTCGACGACGATGGCTGCCCTCGGCGGCGGCACCTCGACGCCGTCGACGATCGCGCCGCGCGCGCCGATGCGCCGCACGGACCGCACCGGGATCTCCCCGTCCGGCCAGAGCAGCTCGGCCTCGCCGTCGCCGCAGAGGTACCAGTCGACGAACGGCAGCACCGCGCGCTGGCGCGCCGCCGCGGCCTCGGGCGTGTCGGGCAGCGCCGGGCGGAAGTTCGGGTCGAAGAGGACGATCGCGCCGCGGTCCTTCGCGCGCCGCGCGACGTCGAGCACGAGCTCACGCGCGCTCTCCGAGATCGCCATCGTGATTCCCGTCAGGTGCACGAGCCGCACGCCCTCGAGTGCCTCGTCCGGCACGTCGCCGGGCGCGAGCCGCGAGGCGGCCGAGCCCGCGCGGCGGTACACGACGCTGCTCCGTCCGCCGCTGCGCCATTTGAGGAAGAGTCCCGTCGGCGCGTCGTCGCGGCGCACCCAGCGCAGATCGACGCCCTCCGCCGCGAGCCCGGCCTCGATCATCTCCCCGAAGGGGTCGCGGGCGAGCCGCGACACCCACGTCACGTCGACGCCGAGCCGCGCCAGTGCGACCGCGAAGTTCGACTCGGCGCCGGCGAAGCGCAGCGTGAGCGGCATCCCGATCCGAAGCTCGCCGTCCTCGAGCGGATCGAGGAGCGCCATCGTCTCACCGACGGTGAGGACGGAGCTCACTCGTAGATCGCGAGTCCGGTCTCGAGATCGAAGAAGTGCAGACGCCGCGGGTCGAGCGCGACCTCGATGGGCTCGTCGACGGGCGGCCGCCGCTGCGTCTCGAGGCGCGCAATCACCAGCGTGCGCCGTTCCATCGCCTCGGACTCGAGCCGCTCGAGCGCCGCTGCGTCGACATCGCCCGCGATCTCGCGCACCTCCTCGGTGACCACCGGCTCGGCTTCGACCTCGAGATGCACGAGCAGCTCCGAGCCGAGCGCCTCCGTCGCGCGCACGGTCCCGCGGAGGACCGCACGCTCGCCGCCGGGTTCGCGGAGGTGCTCGGGCCGGATGCCGAGGCCCACCGTGCGGCCGGCGTACCGTCGCAGCCCGGGCCGCGCCGCGACCACCTCGCCGGGGATCGGGATCTGCTGGGCGCCGACGTGCGCCACCGCCTCGTCGAGCCGGGCCTGGACGAGGTTCATCGGCGGGCTGCCGATGAAGCTCGCGACGAACAGGTTCGCGGGATGGTCGAACACCGACTGCGGCTCGTCCGTCTGCTGCAGCACGCCGCCGCGCATGACGGCGACGCGGTCACCCATCGTCATCGCCTCGACCTGGTCGTGCGTCACGTAGATCGTCGTCACGCCGAGCTCGCGCTGCACGCGCGCGACCTCCGCGCGCATCTGCACGCGCAGGCGTGCGTCGAGGTTCGAGAGCGGCTCGTCCATGAGGAAGACACGCGGCTCGCGCACGATCGCCCGTCCCATCGCGACGCGCTGGCGCTGCCCGCCCGAAAGCTGCCGCGGCTTGCGCTCGAGCAACTCGGCGAGCCCGAGCGCCTGGCTCGCGCCCTGGACGCGCCGCCGGATCTCCGCCTTCGGGGCGCGCCGCGCGCGCAGCCCGAACGCGATGTTGTCGAACACCGTCATGTGCGGGTACAGCGCGTAGTTCTGGAAGACCATGGCGACGTCGCGCCCGCGCGGGTCGACATCGTTGACGACCCGATCGCCGATCGAGATCTCGCCGGCGGTGATGTCCTCGAGGCCGGCCACCATGCGCAGGGCGGTGGTCTTCCCGCAGCCGGACGGGCCGACGAGCACCATGAACTCGCCGCTTTGGACCTCGAGCGAGAAGTCGCTCAGCGCCGTGACGTCGTCGTAGTGCTTCGTCACGCCGTCGAACGTGACGGACGCCGGACCGCCTGCGGTGGAGCTCACGAAGGGAGAGTATGCACCCCTTGGGGCTAACGCCCCAAGGAAAACGGCGCCCGGGCAAAGCCCGGGCGCCTCCTCTGGTCGGGCCGACAAGCGGCCCTCAGATTTGTCATTACAACATACTTGTATTACATCAGCTTCCCATGTTAACGTCGCCTCGCTTTGGGCCTAGCCGAAGGGGAAGGGAGCGACATGACGACGGACGACCGGGAGTTGTTCGAAGAGCTGCTCGACGACGAGGAGTTCGCACCCGGCATCTCGCGCGACGAGCTGCTGAAGCGCGGCGCCGCGGCGGGGGCCGCAGTTTGGGGAGTCTCCACGCTCTTTGGCGCGGGGACGGCGTTCGGCGCCTCGCAGGCGCGGCCGCTGACGCCGACCTTCTACCAGTGGATCTACGGGCTCTATCCGGACATCCCGAAGGGCATCAACAAGGACTACGCGAAGCGGCACAAGCTCGACGCCAAGATCGCGCCGGTGCAGGGCTTCGGCATCGACCGGTTCGTCGCCGAGGCCAAGAAGAAGAAGAGCACGTGGGACGTGTACGTCGGCATGACGCCGTTCGTCGAGATGGCGGCGCTGATCGAATCCGGCGCCATCGAGCCGTGGGACAAGTACATCTCGAAGTCGGTCCTGAACGACCTCATCCCGTCCATCCGGCAGGAGGCCACGTACAAGGGGCACGTCTGGTCGTTCCCGTTCCTGCTCGACATCATCATCCAAGCCTGGAACGGCGACCTCGTCGAGAAGGCAGGCCTCGATCCCAACAAGGCGCCGAAGACCTGGGACGAGTTCATCGCGAACGCGAAGAAGGTCGTGAGCTCGAAGGCGGCTCCGTACGGAGCGGTGTTCGACGCGCACGGCTGGCGCTCGCTCGCACCGATCACGCACACGTTCAGCACGAACGTCTATCGGCCGGACGGCCTGTTCGACTTCACGAACGAGGCGACCGTGAAAGCGCTCGAGGTGATGAAGCGACTGATGGAGGTCGCCCCGAAGAACATCCTCGAAGAGGGCAAGGTCGACGCCGGCGTCAACACGACGCCCGACGAGGAAGCGTTCGCCGCCCGCCAGGCGGCCTACTACATCAAGTACCAGAACGCGCCGACGCGCTTCGCCGGCACGTGGCCCGACCCGTCGGTCCTCCACATCGCCGGGATGCCGAAGCAGCCGGGCGGCGCGGGCGCGACGGTGTTCTGGAACACGGGCGCCGCGCTCTTCAAGTACGGCCAGAACAAGAAGCTGGCTGCGGATTACATGAGCTACCTGACCCACGACCTACGCATCTGGAAGCACGCGCTCGGGAAGGACGTGCGCGGCGCCTCCGGCCAGCTGAACCCGTACAAGTCGACGTGGGCGAAGTGGGACAAGTCGCATCCGGCATGGATCGCCGACTGGGCGTTCACGGTGCGCAAGCAGCTCGCGACCAGCAAGGCAATCCGAACGCACAAGTTCGGCTTGACGCAGTTCGTCCTCGGCAAGCCGGCCTGGGAGGAGTACCTCAAGGGCGACGAAAAGGATCCGAAGAAGGCGCTCGCCAAGGCGCAGGCTCTCGTCCTCGCCGAGGTGAAGAAGTCGAAGAAGTAGTCCGTGTCCCCCGGAGCCGGTGTTCCCTCCTGAGGTGAGGCGGCCGGGCGGTGGCTAGCAGGGCAGCCACCGTCCGGCCGCCGGCTCGGGTTCACGCAGCCTGGCGCACGACGACGCGTGCCGCGCGGACGTGGCCGTACCTCCTGCCCGCGCTCTTCTTCTTCGTCGGCTGGCAGCTCTTCCCGATCTTCCGCGCGCTCTGGATCTCGTTCACGAGCTTCAGCTTCCTGCTCGACGACTCGCCCGAGTCGGCGAAGTGGATCTGGTTCCACAACTACGTCGAGGCCGTGAAGGACCCGCTCGTGCGGACCGGGCTCTGGCACGCCGCCGTCTTCACCGCGATCTTCCTGCCGGGGATGATCTTCCTGCCGATGGTGATGGCGGTGCTCGTCGACCGCGTGCGCAACCGTCGCCTCGCGTCGACGTACCGGCTGATCCTGCTCATCCCCGCGATGATCCCGGGGCCGCTGATCTTCATCCTCTGGGGGTGGATGTACTCGACCGGGATCGGGCCGATCAACTACGTCCTCGTCGACGTCCTCCACGTCTACGACCTCTCGAATCAGCCGACGTGGCTCGGCGACACCAACCTCACATTCTTCTCACTCGCGCTGATGGAGTGGTGGTGGGGCCTCGGCTTCCACACGATGTTCTATCTCGCGGGCCTCTCGACGATCCCGAAGGAGCTCTACGAGTCGGCGCGTGTCGACGGCGCGAGCGAGTGGCGCATCTTCTGGAAGATCACGTTCGCGCGGCTGCGCCCGATTCTGCTCGTGCTCGTCGTGCTCCGCTTCGGCACGGCGTTCGCGCTCATCGACGAGTACATCCTGACCGGCGGGTTCGACCGCGCGCGACCGACGTACACGTGGACGGTCTACATGTGGGACGTTGCGTTCCAGCTCGGTGACCAGAACCGCGGTTACGCCGCCGCGGTCGGCTGGATCGGGACGATCGGGATGTTCGGCGTCGTGCTGTGGCTCTTCTACCTATTCAGGAACAAGGACTGATCTAATGGCGACCCGCGCAGAGACGGCAACTCGCGTCACCGCGACCGCACGGCGCGCCGCGCCCCGGCGTCGGCGGATCCCGTGGGGCGCGATCGTGATGCACGGCATCCTGTGCACGACGTGCGTCGTGATCCTGTTCCCGCTCTTCTGGGTGCTGCTCCTGTCGGTCAAGTCGCTCCCGGACGCGTATACGAACCACATCTGGCCGCACGATTTCGACTTCGGCTCGTACCACAAGGCGCTCACGGCGATCGACACGCTGCCGCAGAACTTCCGCAACAGCATCACCGTCACGCTCGCCACGATGATCATCACGACCACCATCGCGGTGCTCGCGGGCTACGCCCTCGTGCATCTGCCGACGCCGGGCAAGGGAATCGTCCTCGCCGTCTTCGTCGCGTCGCTGTTCGTGCCGAGCCGCGTGACGGGACTGATCTCGATCTGGGAGATCCAGGACCGGCTCGGCCTGATCAACAACACGTGGGGGCTGATCCTCCCGTACCAGACGCTCGCGCTCGCGGTCAGCGTGTTCATCATGCGAGGCGTCTTCGAGACGATCCCGAAGGAGCTGGCGGAATCCGCGCGCGTCGACGGCGCGGGATCGTTCCTCATCCTGCGCCGGATCATGCTGCCCCTCGTACGGAACGGCGTCATCGTCGTCGTGATCACCAACTTCATCGCCGCGTGGGGCGAGTGGCTGCTCGCGAACACGCTGACGAACGACCAGGACAAGCGCACGCTCACGGTCGTCCTTGCGTCGGCGAACGCCGGCTTCGGGCAGTGGCTGTGGCCGACGATGGCGGCGATGTACGTCATCGCGATCGCGCCGGGACTGGTCGCGTTCGCGATCGCGCAGCGGTGGTACATGCGCGGGCTCCAGGAAGGGGCGCTGAAGGGATGAGCCGGCTGCAGGGCAAATCGGCGCTGGTCACCGGCGGCGGATCGGGCATCGGGCGTGCGATCTGCGCACGGTTCGCATCAGAGGGTGCGTCGGTGGTCGTCGCCGACGTGGCCGGAGATCGCGCCGAGGAGGTCGCGGCCGCGATCGGAGGCCGCGCGGTGCAGGCCGACGTCACGGTGGCGGCCGACGTCGCGCGGATGGTGGACGAGGCCGGACGCGTCGACGTGCTCGTCAACAACGCCGGCGGCGGGATGGCGAACGGCCTGCTCGAGATCGAGGAGGACGAGTGGGATCAGGACGTCGACCTCAATCTCAAGTCGGCGTTCCTCTGCTCGAAGGCCGTCATGCCCGGCATGATCGAGCGCGGCGGGGGCGTGATCGTGAACATCTCGTCGGTCAACGGGATGGCGTATTTCGCGAACGAGCCGTACAGCGCCGCCAAGGCGGGCCTGATCAACCTCACGCGCAGCGTGGCGGCGCGTTACGGGCCGCAGGGCGTGCGCGCCGTCGCGATCGCGCCGGGCACGATTCGCACGCCGCTGTGGCAGGAGCGGGTCGACAAGAAGCCCGAGATCTTCGAGCGGCTCATGCGCTGGTACCCGCTGCAGCGTGTCGGCGAGCCGGAGGACGTTGCCGCTGCGGCTGCGTTCCTCGCCTCCGACGATGCGTCCTGGATCACCGGCGAGGTGCTGCGCGTCGACGGAGGGCTGCTCGCGGGCAATGCGCTGATGGCACGCGAGCTCGTGGCGGACTTCGACGACTGATGCTCGATCTGCTCATCCGCGGCGGGCGCGTGATCGACGGCGCCGGCAACCCCTGGTACCGCGCCGACGTCGGCATCTCCGGCGATCGGATCGCCGCGGTCGGCCGAGTGGCAGAGCAGGCCGCGCGCACCATCGAGGCGGACGGGCTCTTCGTCTGCCCCGGGTTCGTCGACATGCACACCCACTCCGACCTCCAGCTGCTCGTGAACCCGCCGCACGAGGCGAAGGTGCACCAAGGCGTCACGCTCGAGGTGCTGGGCGAGGACGGCTTGAGCTACGCGCCGGTCACCGACGAGGTGCTGGACCAGCTGCGCGGCCAGCTCGCGGGCTGGAACGACGACCCGCCCGACTTCGACTGGAGCTGGCGGTCCGTCGGCGAGTACCTCGACCGCCTCGACTCGGACGGGATCGCCGTCAACGCCGTGTACCTAGCGCCGCACGGGACGATCCGCATGTGCGCGATGGGCTACGACGACCGCCCGCCGACGGAGGACGAGCTCGCGCACATGAAGCGCCTCCTCGCCGAGGCGCTCGAGCAGGGAGCCGTCGGGCTCTCGACAGGACTGACGTACACGCCGGGGATGTACGCCGACGACGACGAGATCGTCTCGCTGCTCGAGGTCGTGCACGAGCACGGCGGCTACTACACGCCACATCACCGCAACTACGGGCGCCGGGCGCTCGAGGCGTACGCCGACTGCATCGAGATCGCACGCCGCTCCGGGGTGCCACTGCACCTCGCGCACGCCCATCTCGGGTACCCGATCAACAAGGGCAAGGCGCCGGAGCTCCTGGCGATGATCGACCGCGCGCGCGACGACGGCATCGAGGTCACGCTCGACACGTATCCGTACCTCGCGGGCGCAACGTACCTGCACGCGTTCCTGCCGAGCTGGATGCACGTCGGCGGCAGCGCGGCGACGATCGAGCGGCTGCGCGATCCCGACCTGCGCGAGCGGCTGCGCGTCGAGATGGAGGACGAGGGCTGCGACGGCTTCCACGAGATCCCGATGGACTGGTCGATCGTCGTCATCTCGGGGGCACGGCTCCCGGAGAACAGAGAGTGGATCGGTCTCAGCGTCGCGGACGCGGCCGCGCGGGCAGGCGCGCGCCCGATCGACTTCGTCTGCGACCTCCTCGCCGACGAGAGCCTGGGCGTCTCGTGTGTTTCCCATTCAGGCAACGAAGAGAACGTGCGCACGACGATGACGCACTGGTCGCACACGGTCGGCAGCGACGGCATCCTCGTCGGCGACCGGCCGCACCCGCGCTCCTACGGCACCTTCCCGCGCTACTTCGCGGTCTACGTGCGCGAGCTCGGCATCCTGACCTGGGAGCAGGCGGTGCGGAAGATGACGTCGTTGCCGGCGCAGATCCTCCGCTTGCCGGATCGCGGCCTGCTGCGACCCGGGATGGCGGCGGACGTGACGTGCTTCGAGCCGGAGACGGTGCGCGACACCGCAACGTACGAGGATCCCCGTCGGCTGCCCGAGGGGATCCCGTACGTGATCGTCAACGGCACGGTCGTCGTCGACGACGGCCGTCACACGGGCGCGCTCGCCGGACGCGCCCTCCGGGCGGCGCGGCCGCGGGTCTCCGAGCGCGGCTAGACCTTCGCCGGCTGCCGTCCCATCATCATGTTGTGAACGGGCCACATCTCCCGCCCAGGCGGCCGCGGAAGCCCGAGAGCGTCGAAGGCCGGTTGGAGGCGGTCTTCCACAAAACGCTTCGCGTCCTCTTCCGACTCCCAGACCTCGATCACGCGCCAGCCGCCGTTCGGGCTCGGCCCGGCGCAGTGGAAGATTCCGCCCGCCGGCACGTCCCCCAGTCCAAGCTGCTCCCGGACCTTCTCGTACATCTCCTGCGAACCTTCGGGGTTGTCAATCAACACTGCGATCGCCATGCCGAGCTCCTTCCGTCTCGCGTTCCCGCGATCATAGGCGTCACCCGAGGGCCGTGCGGATCCAGTCGAGCGCGTCGAGCCGCATGAACCCGTAGTGGTAGAAGTCGACGCGTTTTAGTTCTCGCGCGCGCGCGAGGTCGACCTTGGCACGCAGGTTGTCGGGCGAGTCGCAGTCGGGTGTGGTGGGGCGGAAGATGATCGAGACGGCCGCGTCGCCGTACGCGTCCAGGTCGCCGCGGATCCGCTCCGGGTCGGCTGCGTAGCCGATCGCCTGGATGCCGTCGCCTGCGCGCGCCACCGCCGGAACGTCGATGCCGAACTGCCACGCGATCGACGGCGCGGGTGCGCCGGTCGGGCGCCCGTCGGCGTAGCCCTTGACGGCTCCCGAGAGGTCGATGAACTCGAACTGCGTCTCGCCGGCGGCTTCGGCCACCTCGGCGACGAGCGACGTCACGACCTGCTCGCGCACGCGCGCGTACTCGTCCCGCTTGATCTCGTCCGCTTCCCCGGCCTCGCCTTCGAAGGCGCGCTCGATCTCCGCGCGCGCCTGCCTGCGTACGGCCTCGCCGTCGATCCCTTGCGTACGGGCCGCGGCGAGGCAGTGCGCACAGAAGCAGAGGCCGAAGAGGTAGCGCACGCGTGGGCTCAGCGGCACGAAGTAGCGCTCGTGCGCGTACCCGTGCTCGAGCGAGTGGTAATGCAGCGATTCGGCACAGATCGTGGCGACGCCGAGCCCGGCGAGGTCGGCCGCGAGCGCGCGCGCGAACGCGCGCACATCCGGATGCGCGGGACACAGCTCGGTGATGTAACGGTCGCCGAACGCGTTCTCGGGCGAGCAGTCGGGATAGGCAGCCGCGAGGGCGCCGTTGTGGAGGAACACCGTCCACGCCCGGACGGCGAGCTCGCGGCGCGACGCCGTATCGATCAGCTCGCGCATCACGGGCGCGACTTCGCTCACCGGCGGCTGCAGGCGTACGTCGCGCAGCGCGCGCGGCGCGAAGAAGACGGCGCCGCTCTCCAGGAAGCGCACCTTGTGCTTCGGGTTGTGCGGAAAGAGGTCGCGGCCCTCGTGGTAGGCGGCGGCGACCGTGACGCCTCCGAGCCCACCGCGATGCTCCACGTTGTCGAGCACGGTCTCGACGCCCTCGTCGGCGAGGTCTGTCGCGAAGCAGAAGATCGACGTGTCCACTAGCGCGCGAGCCAGCCGCCGTCCACGGGCAACGTCACGCCGTGAACGTAGTCGGACGCCGCCGACGAGAGGAATACGACGGCACCGGCCATATCGGCCGGCTCGCCCCACCGGCCGGCGGGGATGCGCGCGTTGATCTGCGCGGTCCGCTCCGGGTCGTCGCGCCAGATGCGCGCGTTCAGGTTCGTCTTGACGTAGCCGGGCGCGATCGCGTTCACGTTGACGCCGTGCGGCGCCCACTCGTTGGCGAGCGCCATCGTCAGCGTCGCGACGCCGCCCTTGCTCGCGGCGTACGACGGGATCCGGATCCCGCCCTGGAAGCTGAGCACCGAGGCGATGTTCACGATCTTGCCGTTCGCGCGCTCGAGCATGATCCGGCCGGCGCGCTGGCAGAGCTCGAAGGTCGCAGTGAGGTTGATCTCGATCACGTCGTCCCAGTCGGCGAGCTCGTGGTCGACGGCCTCGGAGGCGCGCCCGATGCCGTGCGAGTTCACGAGGATGTCGAGGCCGCCGAGCCGCTCCGCTGCCTCGTCGAAGCCGCGCCGAAGGTCCTCGCGGTCGGCGAGATCCGCGCGCACGGCAACGCCGCCGAGCTCGGAGGCGGCCTCCTGCGCGCTCTCCGAGCGGCCCAGCACCGCGACGCTCGCGCCCGCGTCAGCCAGGGCGCGTGCGAGCCCGCGCCCGATCCCGCCGCCACCGCCCGTGACGAGCGCGCGGCGGCCGGTCAGGTCGAAGAGACCGGCTGCCATGCCGCGTGTTCACGGACGCTGAGCTCCATCAGATGGCCACGTGCGCAGCCCGTGCCGCAGAGAGGTCGACCGGCCCGGACGGCCGGAAGACCTCGGTCTCGAACCGGCTCCGGTCTCCCCGGTGGATGCCGACGAAGTAGTCGACCGGCCGGCCGTCCTCGAGGTAGGTGATGCCGCTGAAGACCAGGACGGGCGCGCCCTCGTTCACGCCGAGGTGGTCGGCCACCTCGGCGCTCGCCGGGCGGGACTCGATCGCTCGCGTGCCCCGGTGGAGCTTCAGGCCCAGCTCGCGCTCGTACGTCTCGAACAGCGAACGGTCGCTCATGTCGAGCTCGAGGATCGGCGCGCAGAGCGAGTACGGCATGTGCGCGGTCGTCACGACGAGCGGCTCGCCGCGCAGGAACCGCACACGCTCGAGCAGCACGATCTGCTCCGAGTCGGGCAGCTGGAGCATCTGCGCCACGTGCGGGGAGACCGGCTCCGCCTCGAGCCGCAGCACCTTCGTCTCCAGGCGCTCGCCGCGTCCGGTCAGGTCTTCGTGCAGGCTCGTCAGCGTCTGCGCGACGAACTCGGATACCTTCGGCGGCGCGACGAACGTGCCCTTGCCCTTGATCCGGGTGACGAGGCCGGTCCGCTCCAGGTCGCTCAGCGCCTGGCGGACGACCGTCCGGCTGACGTCGAAGCGCTCGCAGAGCGCGGCCTCGGTCGGTAGCTGCTCGCCGTTGGCGAGCGCCCCGTCTGCGACCGCGCGCTCCAGCAGCTGGCGGAGTTGGTAGTAGAACGGCACCGGCGACGCTCTGTCGATTGCACCGTCGATCGTCACCTTCGCACGCTCTCCACCTGTAATAACAACATGCTTGTATTACATCATTGCCTAGTCTAGGGTCGCATGCAATGCCCGTCGAGGAGACGGTCCTCGGGTCGAGCCCGCTGCTCGGAATCGTTCGCTTCCACGAGGGCGGGGACGTGACGGGCGCGGTCGACGCCCTCGTCCGGGGCGGAATCGAGCTGGTCGAGGTCACGATCGACACCCCCGGGGCACTCAAGGCGGTCGAACGCGCCGCCGGCGACGGCCGCACCGTCGGCGTCGGCACCGTCGTCTCGGCCGCGCAGGTGCAGGAGTGCGCTGCCGCGGGTGCGCGGTTCGTCATCAGCCCGGGCCTCCTGCCCGAGGTGATCGACGCCGCCCACCGGTTCGGGCTCGAGTCCATGCCCGGGGTGTTCACGGCGACGGAGCTTCTCGCCGCGACGGCGGCCGGCGCACAGGTGGTGAAGCTCTTCCCGGCTTCGTGCGGCGGCCCCGCGTACCTGCGCGCGCTCCGCGGTCCGTTCCCTGCGGCTGCGATCGTGCCGACGGGCGGCGTCCGGATCGACGAGATCCACGCGTACTTCGACGCGGGTGCGACGGCCGTCGCGCTCGGCAGCGAGCTCGTCGGGCGCTCCGCGCCCCGCTCCGACACGGACCTCGAGTGGATCGAGACGCAGGCGGCGCGCGCGACCGCCGCCGCCCGCGATGCCACCGCCGCCGCGGCGGCGGGCTGATGCGCCTCGACGAGCTCGAGACGCCGGTCCTCACGGCCGATCTCGACGCGGTCGAGCGCAACATCGCCGGGATGCAGGCGTACTGCGACGAGCACGGGCTGGCGCTCCGGCCGCACATCAAGACGCACAAGCTGCCGCCGGTCGCGCGGTTGCAGGTCGACGCCGGCGCGCGCGGGATCACGTGCCAGAAGCTCGGCGAGGCGGAGGTGTTCGCCGACGCGGGCTTCGACGACATCCTGATCTCGTTTCCCCTCGTCGGGAAGGCGAAGGCCGAGCGGCTCGCGGCGCTGGCCGCCCGGGCGAAGACGAGCGTCGTCGGGGACTCGGCGGTGGTCGCCGAGGGCCTCGCCGGCGTCCTCGCGCGGCAGGGGCGGGAGGTCGACTTCCTCGTCGAATGCGACACCGGGTTCGGGCGCACCGGTGTGCAGAGCCCGGACGAGGCGGCCGAGCTCGCCGCGCTCGTCGCGCGCCTCGAGGGTCTGCGCTTTGCGGGGCTCATGACCTACCCCACGCTTCCCGAGAGCGGGCCGTGGCTTCGCGCGGCGCGCGAGGCGGTCGAGCGCGCGGGCCTCCCGGTCGAGCAGATCAGCGGCGGCGGTACCCCGACCGCGCGGCGGACGCACGAGATCGGCGAGGTGACCGAGGTGCGCGTCGGCACGTACGTCTACGGCGACCGCGCGTGCATCGCCAACGGATCGGTGCCGCTCGACGACTGTGCCCTGCGCGTCCTGGCGACCGTCGTCAGCCGGCCGACGCGCAAGCGGGCGATCATCGACGCCGGCTCGAAGACGCTGACCTCCGATCAGGCGGTCGGCGCGACGGGCCACGGCCTGCTCGTCGAGCACCCCGACGCGGAGGTCTACGCGCTCAACGAGGAGCACGGCTACGTCGACGTGAGCGCATGCGCGCGTCCTCTCGATGTCGGCGATCGCGTGAGCGTCGTCCCGAACCACGCCTGCGGGACGGCGAACATGCACGACGAGATCGTGCTGCACCGTGGTGGAGAGGTCGTCGAAAGGCTGCCGACGGCGGCGCGGGGAAAGGTGCGGTGAGATCGAGCCGCTCACGCACCGGCCCGATTGGCCACGTCTCATGAAACCGGTTTCCGAAACCGGTTACACGCGCTAGTCTCCGTCCATGAGCGGGAGCGGCGGCCGGCGATCGCGGCCGACGATCTACGACGTCGCAAGGCTGGCAGGCGTTTCGACGGCCACGGTCTCGCGCGCGCTCAACGGGACCGCGCGGATCGCCCCCGCGACGCAGGCGGCGATTGCCGCTGCAATCGACCAGCTCGGGTTCGCGCCGAGCACGATCGCGCGCAGCCTCGTCACGAAGTCCACGCAGACGATCGCGTTCCTCCTGCCCGACATCACCAACCCGTTCTACGCCGCGCTGGTGAGCGGCATCCAGGACTCGGCGCTCGCTCGCGACCACACGATGCTGCTCTGCACGACCGAAGGCGATCCGGAACGCGAGGAGCAGTACCTCAACCTGCTGCGCGCGAAGAGCGTCGACGGCGCGCTCGTCGACGGCCTCGTGCTGCCGTCCGACCGAATCGCCCGGTTCGTCCGCGAAGGGTTCCCGATCGTCTGCCTCGACCGCGACATCGATTCGCGCTCGATCCCGCTCGTCCAGGTCGACAACAAGCATGGCGGCCTCCTTGCGACCAGGCATCTGCTCGATCTCGGGCATACGAAGATCGCCCATGTGACCGGCGCCGGCAGCCTCCGCATCAGCGAGGACCGACGCTCCGGGTTCCGTGAGGCCTTCGCACAGTTCGGCCTCAGGCCGGCCGACGACGCGATCGTCGACGGCAACTTCACCGCCGAAGGCGGGTACGACGCGATCCGCCGGCTACTGGAGTTCGAAGTGCCGTTCACCGCCGTCTTCGCGGCCAACGACCTGTCCGCGATCGGCGTCGTGACGGCGCTCACGCAGAGTGGACGGCGCGTGCCCGAGGACGTCTCCGTCGTCGGTTTCGACGATCTCCGCCTCGCCGCGTACACCTCGCCGCCGTTGACGACCGTCCACCAACCCGCCGCCGAGATCGCGCAACGGGCGACGGAGATCCTGATCGACCTCACCCACGGCAAGAAGGTCCGAACGATGCGCCAGCTCCTCCCTCCCACGCTCGTCGTTCGCGGCTCCACGGCACCGCCACGCCGTGCTTGACAGCGATTTATGTAACCGGTTACAGTAACCGGTTACATGACGAGGTCGGAGAACGGACTCCACCTCGGCGTCGCCGGCGTCGGCCGTATCGGCGCCTTTCACGCCGAGACCCTCGCCGGCCTTCCCGACGTGGCCGCCGTGACCGTCACCGACACCGACCTCGCGCATGCGGAACGGGTCGCGGCCGAGCTCCGCGTCGGCCTCGCCGAATCGCCCGAGGCGTTGGTCGACACCGGTGTAGACGGCCTCGTGATCGCGACGTCGACGCCGGGACACGCGCCGCTCCTCCGGCTCGCGGCGGAAGCGGGGCTCCCGGCCTTCTGCGAGAAGCCGGTCGCTCTCGACCTGCCGGCGATCGACGCCGTCCTGGAGGATGTCGAGCGCGGCGGCATCCTCGTCCAGATCGGATTCCAACGCCGGTTCGACGCCGGCTATCGGGCCGCGCGCGACGCGGTCGCCGCCGGCGCGGTCGGGAAGCTGCTCGTCCTGCGCGCGGCGACGCACGATCCGGCACCGCCGCCCGAGCACTACATCGCCTCGTCGGGAGGCATCTTCCGGGACCTGCACATCCACGACTTCGACGCGATCCGCTTCGTCACGGGCGAGGAGGTCGTCGACGTCTACGCCGACGGCGCCGTGCGCGAGTCCGAGTGGTTCGATCGGCACGGCGACGTCGACACTGCGGTCGCCGTGCTTCGTCTCGCGGGCGGTGCACTCGTCATCCTGTCCGGAACCCGTCACGACGCGCTCGGCTACGACGTGCGGCTCGAGGTGTTCGGCACCGGTGACAGCATCGTCGCCGGTCTCGACGGCCGGAGCCCGCTGCACTCGGTCGAGCCCGGCGCAGAGGCTCGCCGGCACCCCTATCGCAACTTCATGGAGCGCTTCGAGCCTGCGTATCGAGCCGAGCTCGCCGCCTTCGTCGCGGCCGTGCGCGACGAGGGCAAGAGCCCGTGCGCGCTCGAGGAGGCGCGCGCCGCGCTCCTCGTCGCGCTCGCCGCCGATCGCTCGCGGGCGGGGCGACGGCCCGTCTCGATCGAGGAGGTGACTAGCGCACAACCTGCCGCTCGTTGAAGATCGCCAGAACCCCCCGAAAGGAGAAGCGCAGACGATGGACATCGAACAGCTGAACGTGGAAGACCTCGACGACTCGCCGCAGATTTCGCGTCGTGGCCTCCTCGTCAAGGGCGGACTGGCCGCGGCAGGCCTGACCGCCCTCGGTTCGCCGGCCGCCGCGTTCGCGGCGAGCAAGGCCACCATCAAGGTGGCAGTCGTGACGCACGGCGACACCGGCTCGTTCTGGTCGGTCTTCAAGAAGGGCGTCGACCAGGCCGCGAAGGACCTCAAGGGCCGCGGCGTCAGCGTCACGCAGGTCTACGCCAACAACGACGTCCCGAAGCAGGTCGCGGGGATCAACGCGGCCATCGCCGCCGGCGCGAAGGTGATCGCGACGTCGGTGCCCGACGCGAGCGCGCTGAAGGATCCCCTGACGAAGGCGTCGCAGAAGGGCATCGAGATCATCACCGTCAACTCGGGCCTCGGGGCGTTCGACACGCTTCCGACCTACGAGGTGCACGTCGGCCAGACCGAGGACGTCGCGGGCGAGGGCGCCGGAAAACAGTTCAAGAAGGCCGGCGCGAAGAAGGTTCTCGTCGTCATCCACGAGGCGTCGAACTCCGGCCTCACGCAGCGTGCCGCGGGCGTGAAGAAGATTCTCGGCGGCAGCGGCGTCAAGGTGCTGACGATCCCGAACGCCAAGGCCGACATCCCGGGGACGAAGGCCAAGGTGAAGGCGGCGTTCAACGCCGACAAGAAGCTCGACGGCTTCCTCGGGCTCGACCCGGACGTGACGATCCCGTGCCTCGACTCCGTCCCGAAGGGTACGAAGGTCGGAACATTCGACGTCGGCGGCGCGATCAAGGAGATCCGCGCGGGCAGGATGCTGTTCGCGATCGACCAGCAGCAGTACCTGCAGGGCTACCTGCCGGTGGTCTTCGCCGTGCTGTTCGTCACCAACCTGAACACGGTCGGCAACGGCGCGCCGGTGCTGACCGGCCCCGGAATCATCAACAAGTCCAACGCGGCGAAGGTCGCCGCGCTGGCCGCGAAGGGCACCCGCTAAGCGAGCGACACCCGGGGTGGGCGGCCCGCGTGCCGCCCACCCCGCCGGAACGGAGGAACGGCATGGCGGAGACCGCAGCACCGACCGCTCAACCCGACGAACGGCTCGTCAGCACGGGCTTCCTCACGCGACTCCTCACGCGACCGGACATCGGAGCGCTGCTCGGCGCGATCGCGGTGTTCTTCGCATTCGGGTACTTCGCGCGCGGGGTCAACTGGATCGGCGACCCGGCGATCGCCGCCGGGTGGACCGACCAGGCGGCGCAGTACGGGATCGTCGCGGTGCCGGTCGCGCTGCTGATGATCGGCGGCGAGTTCGACCTCTCCGCCGGCGTGATGATCGGCAGCTCGGGCCTCCTGCTCGGCTACCTGACGGTCAACCAGGACATGAATCTGTGGCCCGCGATGGCGATCGTCCTCCTGTTCGGGCTGGTGATCGGCTTCATCAACGGGCTGACGGTGGTGAAGACGAGGCTGCCCAGCTTCATCGTCACGCTCGCCACCTTCTTCGTGCTCCAGGGCGTGAACGCCGCGGGCACGCTCAAGCTGACCGGCACGACGGCGATCCAGGACATCGACAGTGCGAGCGGCTTCGACTCGGCGCGCCACTTCTTCGCCGGCGACCTCACCAGGTACGACTTCAAGGTGAAGGTGCTCTGGTGGATCGCGATCACGATCGTGGGCGCGTGGCTACTCGCCAAGTCGCGCTTCGGCAACTGGATCTACAGCGCCGGCGGCGAGCCAAACTCCGCCCGCAACGTCGGCGTCCCCGTCGCGCGCACGAAGATCGCGCTGTTCATGATGACCTCGGCCGTCGCCGCGCTGATGGGCATCATCGAGGCGATCGAGCTGCGGTCGATGCAGTCGAAGGAGGGCATCGGGCTCGAGTTCATCTTCATCATCTGCGCCGTGGTGGGCGGCTGTCTGCTCACAGGCGGGTTCGGCTCGGTGATCGGCACGTTCTTCGGCGCCGCGATGCTCGGCATGGTGCAGCTCGGGATCATCGACGCGCAGTGGGACAGCAACTGGACCTACACCTTCCAGGGCGGGATCCTCTTCGCGGCGGTGATGCTGAACACCGTCGTTCGCAGCCGCGCACAGAAAGTGAGATGACGATGGTCGAGACGACGGGCAACGGCAAGGGGCACCTGCTCGAGACCGAGGAGCTCTCGAAGTACTACGGCAACATCGTCGCCCTGAAGGGCATCTCGTGCTATGTCAACGCAGGCGAGGTGACGTGCATCCTCGGAGACAACGGTGCCGGGAAGTCGAGCTTCATCAAGATCCTCTCCGGCGTCCACCAGCCCGACCAAGGACGGGTGCTCGTCGACGGCGCGGAGGTGCACTTCAGCTCGCCGCGCGACGCCCGCGCGCTAGGCATCGCGACGGTCTACCAGGACCTCGCGATGGTGCCGCTGATGTCGATCTGGCGGAACTTCTTCCTCGGCGCGGAGCCGCGCAAGGGCATCGGACCGCTGAAGTGGTTCGACCAGGCGACGGCGAAGGCGATCGTCCGCCGCGAGCTGCGCGAAATGGGGATCGACATCCGCGATCCGGACCAGCCGGTCGGCACGCTCTCCGGCGGCGAGCGGCAGTCGGTTGCGATCGCCAGGGCCGTCTACTTCGGCGCGCGCGTGCTGATCCTCGACGAGCCGACGTCGGCTCTCGGCGTCAAGCAGGCCGGTGTCGTGCTGAAGTACATCCTCCAGGCACGCGACCGCGGCGTCGCCGTGATCTTCATCACGCACAACCCCCACCACGCGTATCCGGTCGGCGACCGGTTCGTGATCCTGAACCGCGGCCAGAGCCTCGGCAGCTTCGAGAAGTCCGAGATCGACCGGCAGGAGCTCGTGCGGCTGATGGCCGGCGGGCGCGAGCTCGCGGAGCTCGAGCACGAGCTCGAGGCGATCAAAGCCGAGGTCTGAGTGGGGACGCTCCGGCTCACCGCAGCGCAGGCGCTCATCCGCTTTCTCGCCGCGCAGCACGTCGAGCGCGACGGCGTCGAGCAGCGCTTCTTCGGCGGCTGCTTCGGCATCTTCGGCCACGGCAACGTCGCCGGGATCGGCGAGGCGCTCTACGAGAGCCCCGAGCTCCTGACCTACTACCAGGGGCGGAACGAGCAGGCGATGGTGCATGCGGCGGCCGGCTACGCGCGGATGAAGAACCGGCTCGGCGCACTCGTGTGCACGACGTCGATCGGCCCCGGCGCGACGAACATGGTCACCGGCGCCGCCCTCGCGACGGTCAACCGGTTGCCCGTGCTGCTGCTTCCGGGGGACGTGTTCGCCTCGCGCCGTCCCGACCCGGTGCTGCAGCAGCTCGAGGATCCGACCGCAGGCGACGTCTCGGTCAACGATTGCTTCCGGCCGGTGTCGCGCTACTTCGACCGGATCTGGCGGCCCGAGCAGGTGATCCCGGCCGCGCTCGGCGCGATGCGCGTGCTCGTCGACCAGGCCGAGACGGGCGCCGTCACGCTCGCGTTCCCGCAGGACGTGCAGGCCGAGGCGCACGACTTTCCGGAGGACGCCTTCCGCAAGCGCGTCTGGCACGTTCCGCGCCTGCTGCCCGACGAGGCGGCGCTCATGAAAGCGGTTACAGAGATCCGTTCCGCAAGGCGGCCGCTCATCGTCGCCGGCGGCGGCGTGATCTACTCGGAGGCGACGGACGCGCTGCGCCGCCTGTGCGAGCAGACAGGGATCCCCGTCGGCGAGACGCAGGCGGGCAAGGGCTCGCTGCCGTACGACCATCCGTCAGCGCTCGGCGCCATCGGCGTCACGGGCACTTTCGCTGCAAACCGGCTTGCAGCCGAGGCGGATCTCGTGCTCGGGATCGGCACGCGGTGGAGCGACTTCACGACCGCCTCGAAGACGGCGTTCCGCAACCCGGACGTCCGCTTCGTGAACATCAACGTCGCGTCGTTCGACGCCGCGAAGTACGGCGGGATCCCACTCGTCGGCGACGCGCGCGCGACGGTGGAAGCGCTCGTGAAAGCGCTTACATCGTGGTCGGTGGACGACGAGTACCGGGCCGAAGCAGAGCGGCTCAACCGCGAGTGGGATGCGGAGGTCGAGCGCCTGTACGCGCTCGGCCACGGCCCGCTGCCCGCGCAGAGCGAGGTGCTCGGCGCGGTCAACGCGGCGTCGGCCCCGGCCGACGTCGTCGTCTGCGCAGCGGGCGCGATGCCGGGCGACCTGCACAAGCTCTGGCGGACGCGCGACCCGAAGGGTTACCACGTCGAGTACGGCTACTCGTGCATGGGCTACGAGATCGCCGGCGGCCTCGGCGTGAAGATGGCCGCGCCGGAACGCGAGGTGTACGTGCTCGTCGGCGACGGCTCGTACCTGATGCTCTCGAGCGAGATCGTGACATCCGTGCAAGAGGGCCTGAAGCTGACGATCGTGCTCGTCGACAACCGCGGTTACAACTCGATCGGCTCGCTCTCTCGCTCGCTCGGCACCGACGGTTTCGGCACGCTCTTCCGCTACCGCCGCAACGGCTCGCTCCCGGTCGACAGCGACGGATCCACCGACTATCTCCCCGTCGACCTCGCGGCGAACGCGGAATCGCTCGGCGCACACGTGATCCGCGCGGGGTCGGTCGACGAGCTGCGCGCGGCGCTCGACGAAGCCAAGCAACAGGACCGGACGACGGTGATCGCGATCGAGGTCGACCGTTACGAGGGCGTCCCCGGCTACGAGAGCTGGTGGGACGTCCCGGTCGCCGAGGTCTCCACAGTCGAGTCCGTGCGCGAAGCGCGCGAGCAGTACGAACAGGCGCGGGGCGGCGGGTGATTGACGCGGTCGTGATGGGCCGGGTCGGAATCGACCTCTACCCGAACCAGATCGAGACGCCGCTGAAGGACGTGCGCACGTACACGCGGTTCGTCGGCGGCTTTGCCGGCAACGTGGCGACCGGCCTCGCGCGGCTGGGTGTGCGCCCGGCCATTGTCTCGCGCGTCGGGGCCGACCCGCACGGTGAGTTCGTGCGCGCGTGGCTCGAAGGCGAGGGCATCGACACGCGCTTCCTGGCCGTCGACCCGTACTGGCTCACCCCGCCGACGTTCTGCGAGGTGTGGCCGCCGGACCGCTTCCCGATCACGTTCTACCGCCGGCCGACGGCGCCGGACTGGCAGCTCTCGCCGGAGGACTTCGACGCGGAGGAGGTGGCCGCGGCGCCGCTGCTGTACGCGACGGGCACCGGTCTCGCGCAGTCGCCGAGCCGCGAGACGACGCTGGCGGCGCTGCATGCGCACCGCGGCACCACGATCTTCGACCTCGACTGGCGGCCGTCCCTCTGGGACGATCCCGACGAGTTCCCGGCGCTCGCCGCCCAGGCTGCGGCGGCGGCCGACGTCGTGATCGGCAACGAGGACGAGGTCGCAGCCGCACAGGTCGACGTGCCGACGCTCGTGCTCAAGCGCGGCGAGCGCGGAGCGACGGTCTACGCGAACGGCGAGGAGACGGACGTGCCCGGCTTTCCCGTCGACGTGGTGAACGGGCTCGGCGCGGGGGACGCCTTCGGCGCCGCCGTCGGCCACGCGCTGCTGCAGGGCCTGCCGCTGCCCGAAGCCGTCCGCCGCGGAGCCGTCGCGGGAGCGATCGTCGCCTCGCGGATGGCGTGCTCGGAGGCGATGCCCCGGCTCGAGGAGCTCGAAGGCGCGCTCGTATGAGCGACCTGCTGCTGCGCGCCGGCGAATGGGAGCAGGTGACGCCCGAGTCGGCCGGCTGGAGCCACCTCTACTTCGGCGTGCGCCGCGCTCCGTTTGCGTCGGAGACCGGCGACGGCGAGATCGCGCTCGTCGTGCTCGGCGGGCGCTGCCGGGTCGACGCGCAGGGCGAGAACTGGGAGCTCGGCGGCCGCGCGTCCGTGTTCGACGGGATGCCGTGGGCGCTCTACCTGCCGCGCGACACTGCGTACAGCGTCGACGGCGACGCGGAGGTGGCGATTTGCGGCGCGCGCTGCGAGCGGCGGCGCGACCCCGTGCTCATCCGTCCCGACGACGTCGAGATCGAGGTGCGCGGCGCCGGCAACGCGACGAGGCA
>DASXTR010000111.1:0-15308 GCA_036505325.1 Gaiellaceae bacterium | reverse complement strand
GAGTAGCGGCCGTTGCGCGTGCGCGAGCGGGCGCGCGCCCTCGCGCTGTTGCGCATCGCCTCGAACTCCTCGAGGCTGCGCCCGGAGCCGACCGCAACGCACGTCAGCGGCGACTCGGCGAGGTGCGTCGGCATGTGCGTCTCCTGGCGCAGGCGCTGGTCGAGCCCCTGCAGGAGCGCACCGCCGCCGGCGAGGACGATGCCGCGGTCCATGATGTCCGCCGCGAGCTCGGGCGGCGTCTTGTCGAGCGTCGACTTGATCGCGTCGATGATCTGCGTCACCGGCTCCTCGAGCGCGTGACGGACTTCCTCGGACGAGAGGATCACCGTCTTCGGGAGGCCGGTGAGCATGTCGCGCCCGCGCACCTCGGCCTGCACCTCTTCCTTGAGCGGGTACGCGGAGCCGACCTCGAGCTTGATCTCCTCGGCGGTCTGCTGCCCGATGAGCAGCTTGTACTCGCGCTTGATGTGATTGATGATCGCCTCGTCCATCTCGTCGCCGCCGACACGCAGCGACTGCGAGACGACGATTCCGCCGAGCGAGATCACCGCGACCTCCGTCGTGCCGCCGCCGATGTCGACGATCATGTTGCCCGTCGGCTCGGCGACCGGGAGACCGGCGCCGATTGCAGCCGCCATCGGCTCCTCGATCAGGTACGCCTGGCGCGCGCCGGCGGACAGGGTCGCCTCCTCGACCGCGCGCTTCTCGACGCCGGTGACGCCTGACGGCACGCAGACGACGACGCGCGGGTGCGCGAACCGGTGCTGGTGCACCTTCTGGATGAAGTGCCGGAGCATCTGCTCGGTGACGTCGAAGTCGGCGATCACGCCGTCCTTGAGCGGACGGATCGCGCTGATCGAGCCGGGGGTGCGCCCGAGCATCCGCTTCGCCTCGAGGCCGACCGCGTGGACGTCGCCCGTCGACTGGTCGATCGCGACCACCGACGGCTCGCTGAGGACGATCCCGCGGCCCCGCACGTACACCAGCGTGTTGGCCGTGCCGAGGTCGACGGCCATGTCGCGACCGCCGAAGCCCGTGAGGTAATTGAAGATGCCCATGAAGACCGGCAGCCCACTCTACCGCGTGGCCGCTCCGGCGCTCATTTCCGCCTCTGGAGGGATCGGGCTGTAACGGCTGGGCGCGAGGCGCGACGGAAGCCTCGACCCCACTCAGCAGGAGGCAGAGATGAACGCCGTGTACGTCCAGACGAACGACGCCGACGCGAACTCGGTCGTCGCCTATAGCCGTGCGGCCGACGGCAGGCTGACGGCCACCGGCTCCTACCCGACCGGCGGCCGCGGCACCGGCCGGCCGCACCTCCCCTCGCAGGGCTCGCTCGCGATCGCGGGCGACCAGCTGCTCGTCGCGAACGCCGGCAGCGACGACGTCTCGCTGTTCGCGATCGACGGCGGCGAGCCGCGCCTCGTGTCACGCGTCGAGTCCGGAGGCTCCGTGCCGCGGAGCATCGCCGTGCAGGGCGACCTGGTCTACGTGCTGAACACCGGCGAGCCGAACGTCACCGGCTTCCGCCTCGCCGGGGACGAGCTGCGGCCGCTCGGCGTCACGCAGCCGGCCGGCTCTGACCCCGCGCAGGTCGGCTTCAGCCCCGACGGCGGCACGCTGGTCGTGACGGACCGTGCCGACACGATTCACGTCTATGCCGTTGCGGCCGACGGCACGCTGGCGCCGCCCGCCCATGTGCCCTCCGCGGGAGCGACGCCGTACGGCTTTGCGTTCACGAGCGGCGGGACGCTCGTCGTCACGGAGGCCGCCGGCGGTGAGGTGGGCGCCGCATCGGCCTCGTCCTACCGCGTCGCAGGCGGCGAGGTGCACCGCGTCAGCGAGGCCGTCGGCGACACGCGCAGCGAGGTCTGCTGGGCCGCGATCGCCGGTGACCGGCATGCGTACGTGACGAACTTCGGCGACGGCACGATCTCGCGCTACGCGATCGCCGCCGACGGCGCGCTCGAGCTCGTGGAACCCGTCGCCGCAACGACGGTCATGGGCGCAAAGGGCATCCGTGACGAGGCGCTGAGCGCCGACGGGCGGTTCCTCTATGCCCTCGATGCCGACGCGCGCAAGGTGTTCGGCTGGCGCGTCGCCGACGACGGCTCGCTCGCACCCGTCGGGGCGGCCGACGGGCTCCCTGCGACCGCCGCGGGGCTCGCCGTTCGCTAGCCGAATCCGTAGACGCCGGCGAAACGCGTCGCGAGCAGCCGGACGAGGAGCGCGCCGGGCAGGCCGACGACGTTCAGGTAGTCGCCGTCGATCCGCTCGACGAGCGAGCCGCCGAGGCCCTGGATCGCGTAGGCGCCGGCGCGGCCCTCCCATTCGCCGCTCGCGACGTAGTGCGCGAGGTCGCGCGCCGTCAGGGCACGGAAGGTCACGTGCGTCACCTCGCGGTGGAGCTCCTCCCACGTCGGCGTGCGCAGGCAGAGGCCGGACACGACCTCGTGCGTCCTGCCGGACAGCGTCTCGAGCATCCGCTCGGCCTCGGCCGCGTCGCGCGGCTTGCCGATCACGTTGCCTTCGCAGACAACGATCGTGTCGACGCCGAGCACAGGGCTCTCGCCGCCGCCAACGGAGTGCGCCTTGCCGCGCGCGTGCTCGACCGGATCGCCGCCCGGCTCCTCCTCATATGCGGGCGGGACGACCTCGAACGGGATCTTCAGCTGCTCGAGGATCGCACGCCGCTGGGGCGACGTCGACGCGAGGACGATCGGCGCGGCCGGCGCAGAGCTCAGCGGACCCTCGCTCGATGGCTGCGATGCACTTCGGGTCCGGGACCGCAAGCACCCCTCCAGCCAAACTGAACGCGTAGCGTGCTCACGCGCGCTTCCGCGCGACCCAGATCTCCTCGGCCGGCCACTTTCGGCCCCAGTCGGCCGACACGAAGTCGTAGTACGCGTGTGTCACGGCGGTTTCCGGCGCCCGGAGCTCGACGAGGCGCTCGATCTCGAAGCCGTTCGCGCGCAGCACGTCGATCCACTCGCCGTGCGCCAGATGGAACTCGACGCCGTCCTCGTTCGGCCACTCGAACCGGTGCATGCCGAACTGCGGGCGGTGGAGGCGCTCGTCGGCCGCGCCGTCGTCGGGCGAGCAGAGGATCACGAGCGTCGAGTTGCGCAGGAACACGAGCAGGCCGCCCGGCCGCAGCAACCGCGCCGCCTCCGGGATCCACCGGTAGGGATCGACCCAGATCGAGGCGCCGTATTCGGAGACGACGAGATCGGCCGACGCGTCCGGCAGGCCGGTCTCGGCAGCGTCCGCCTCGACGAGCGGGAACTCGATCCCCGTCGCGTGCATGCACTCGCGCGCGGAGTCGAGCTGCGCGGGCGTGATGTCGACGCCGACCGGACGCGCGCCGCGCTTCGCAAGCCACGCGGAGAAGTACGCCGTGCCGCAGCCGAGCTCGACGACGTCGAGGCCGTCGACGTCGGGCAGGACGCCGACCTCGCGCTCCGGAACGCGCCAGACGCCCCAGTCGATCTCGGCCCGGCGCCACGCGTCGAGCGCGCGGCCCGCGGTGTACTGCGCGTTGGCCTCGGTCCAGCCCTTGCGGTTGCGTGCCGCGTCGTCAGCCCACGAGGCCATCGGGGAACCAGATCCCGATCTCGCGCTCGGCCGACTCCGGCGAATCCGATCCGTGGACGAGGTTGTCCGGCATCGCGAGGGCGAACTCGCCGCGCAGCGAGCCGGGGTCGGCGTCGGCGGGGTTCGTCGCACCGATCGTCTTCCGCGCCGTGGCGATCGCACCCTCGCCCTCGAACACCATCGCAAGCGTCGGACCGGAGGTGATGAACTCGACGAGCTCGCCGAAGAACGGCTTCTCGCTGTGCTCGGCGTAGTGCGTCTCGCCCGTTGCGCGGCTCGCGACGACGAAGCGCGCGGCGCGCAGCTTCATGCCGCGGCGCTCGAAGCGCGCCATGATCTCGCCGGCGAGGCTGCGTCCGACGGCGTCGGGCTTCGCGAGGATCAAGGTTCTCTCGACGGCCATGCGGCCGCGGAGACTACTACGGGGCCGGTTGACGACGCTGGCGCGAGCGCCGCGTCGCGGCCTCGGTCCGGAGCTGGATCGTCTCCTGGTCGGTCGGGATCGGCGTCTCGCAGTACGGGCACACCTGCCACAGCGCCTCGAGGGGGCGATGGCAGTTGATGCACGCCTGCCGGAGCTTCGTCGTGCACACCGGGCAGATGAGGAAGTCGGGATCGACCTCGGCGCGGCACACCGGACAGTGCAGGTCGCGGCCGCCGAGCCGCTTCTCCATCGCCTTGATCTCCAGCTCGCGCTCGCGCACGTCCTCGAGGTACTCCGGCGGGCGGAAGAGCATGTAGATGAACGCCCCGAGGAACGGCGGGACGGCGCCGAGCACCGTCGCGAGCCAGACGAGCATCGGGTCCTCGATGCGGCGCTTCGCGTCCTTGTAGACCCAGAAGATCGTCGACGCCCAGAAGACGATCACGAAGAAGATCGCCAGGTTCCGGATCACGTACCACGTCGACGAGTGGAAGAAGTCGTGGACGCTGCCGAAGGTGTCGAAGATCACAGCAGGATCTTTCCTAGCGCCCAGCCCGCGATAAACGCCAGGCCGACGAAGAGAGCCAGCAGGAGAGCGGCGAACGCGAAGACGCTGAGGCGGTCACGGACGCGAGTCATCGTACGGGTTCTAGCCACGGCCCGAGAGGTCGGCGAGGAGGTAGAGCGAGCCGGTGACGAGGACCGCGCCGCCGGGGCCCGCGAGCTCGCGGGCTCGACGACGAGCCAGCTCGGGATCGTCCATCGCCTCGACATGCCCGAAGTGCGGTTCGGCGAGTCGGGCGAGATCTCCTGCCGCGAGCGCCCGCGCGTTCGTCGACCGGGTGGCGATCAGCGTGTCGCCGACCTGGGCGAGCGCGCGCAGCATGGCATCGACGTTCTTGTCCGCGAGGATCGACGCGACGATCGTGAAGCGCCGGTCCGGAAGCCGCGGCAGGAGGTATCCGACGCCGGCGATGTTGTGGGCGCCGTCCCAGATCTCGAGCGGGCGCTCGCCCTTGTGCTCGAGCCTTCCCGGCAGCCGGAGCTGCTCGGCCGGCGCAGGATCGACCCGCCGGCCGAGGAACGCCTCGGCGGCCGCCACGGCGAGCGCGAGATTCGACCGCGAGACGACGTCGACGCGCGCGGCGCCGTTCGCGCGCGCGAGCTCCTCCCATTCCGGCTCGCCGAGGACGACCGTCGCGCCGCGCGTCACGACCGCGAGCTTCTCGGCGGCGATCTTCTCGCGCGTCTCGCCGAGGACCTCCGTGTGGTCGCGCGCGACGTTCGTCAGCACGACCACGGGTGCATCGACCACATTCGTCGCGTCGAGCCGCCCGCCCAGGCCGGCCTCGACGACGGCGACGTCGACGCCGCGTGCCGCGAACTCCGCGAACGCCGCGGCGGTGACGACCTCGAACTGCGTCGCGCCCGCGGCGTGCGGGCGCACTCGCGCGAGCGCCGCCTCGAGGTCGGCGTGCTCGCCGTCGACCTGGATCCGCTCCGACCACCCGAGTACGTGCGGCGAGATCGTCGCGCCGACGTGCAGCGGTTCGGCGCGGAGCAGCTCGGCCGTCATCAGCGTCGTCGACCCCTTCCCGTTCGTGCCGACGACGTGGATCGACGGGTACGCGCGCTGCGGCTCGCCGAGGTCGGCGAGGAGCGTGCGCATCCGGTCGAGGCCGAACTCCTCCGGCCACGGCGACAGCCCACGCATCCACTCGACGGCGGTCACCGCGCGACGACGTAGCGGTACTCGTGACTCGGGCGGAAGCCGAACCCGGCGTAGAGTGCGCGCGCCGGCGCATTCGTGGATTCGACCTGCAGGACCGCGCGTGTGCAGCCGCGGTCGCGCCCCCACGCGACGAGGACGCCGAGGATCTCGCGCGCGTGCCCGCGCCTGCGGGCTTCCGGGACGGTGACCATCGACGTGACGCCGAGCCAGCCGTCGACGGCCACACCGCGCCCGATCGCGACCTCGCCGATGCGGGCGAAGGCGGTGTGTCCTGGGCTGCCGAGCAGGAGCGCGCGCGCGACGCCCAGGTCGTCGAAGCGGCGGCTGCCCGCCCACAGCGCGAGCCACTCGTCGTCCAGCTCCTCGCGCACGTCCGCTCCGCCGGTCGGGGTCGCCGGCAGCGCCGCGGTCTCGACGCTCACCGACGGCGCGGGCTGCCGGTAGCCGCGCGCCTCGAGGGCGCCGGCGAGCTGCACGGGCCGCGCGGCGTCCGTCAGCTGGAAGCGCGCCGGCAGCCCGCGGTGGGCGTACCACGCCTCGACGCGTGCGATCTTCTCGGCGAGTGGGAGCACCCCATAGCCGTTCGGCCACACCGAGTTCGCGCGGCCCGTCAGACCGTGCGCGAAGCGGAGCCGCCAGCCGTCGAGCTCCTCCGCCTCGGGCGCGCGCCAGACGTCGTACGCGACCTGCTCGAGCGCGAGGACTTCAATCGCCGATGGCATCGAGCTCGCGGCGGTAGCGCTCGAGCTTGGCGCGCTCCGCCTCCACGACGTCCGCCGGCGCCTTCGCGACGAAGCGTTCGTTCGCGAGCATCTTCTCGGCGCGGGCGATCTCGTTCCGGAGGCGCTCGCGCTCGGCGTCGACGTTGCCGTTTCCGGCAACGGGTGCGCGATCGGGCTTCACCACGGCATCGAAGATGCGCTGCTCGTCGCCCTCGAGCGGCGGCAGCACACCCGAGCGGCGGAAGATCGTCGCCGCCTCCTGCACGCGCGTGAGAGCGCCGGCCTCGGAGGCGTCGCCCGCCGCCGGCCACGACGCGACGATCAGCCGCGTCTCACGCTCCGGGATGTGCGTCCAGATCTCTTCCGTCACGTGCGGCAGCACCGGGTGCAGCAGCCTCAGCAGCCACTCGAGCGCGTGCAGCGCAGTCGCCTGCGCGTCCTCGTCTCCCGCGTACAGCCGCGGCTTGATCGCCTCGAGGTACCAGTCGCAGAAGTCGTCGAAGGTCAGGTGGTAGAGCTCGTCGACGGCGTGTGCGAAGTCGAACGCCCCGATGAACCCCTCGTACGCGCGCTGCGCCTGCGAGAGGCGCGCGAGGATCCACCGCTCCTCGACCGACGATGGCCGCGGCTCGCCGCCCGCGATCCCGGTCTGCAGGATGAGGCGGGCTGCATTCCAGAGCTTGTTCGTGAGCTTGCCGCCCTCCTCGATCGCGGAGTACGAGAAGCGCACGTCCTGCGTCAGCGAGTTCTTGAGCAGTCCGTACCGCGTGGCATCGGTTCCGTACTTCTCGACGATGTCGAGCGGGTCGATGCCGGTCCCGAGCGATTTCGACATGCGCCGTCCGTCGGGCGCGAGCACGGTCGAGTGGATGATCACGCCGCGGAACGGGACCTCGCCGATCATCTCGAGCCCGCTGAAGATCATCCGGTTCTCCCAGAGGCGGATGATCTCGCGCGCGGTCGTCTGCAGATGGCCCGGGTAGAAGTACTCGAGGTCGGGCGTCTGCTCCGGCCAGCCGAGCGTCGCGAAGGGCCAGAGCGCCGACGAGAACCACGTGTCGAGCACGTCCGTCTCCTGCGTCAGCTCGGTCGAGCCGCACTCCTTGCACGCCGCCGGCGGCTCGACCGCGGCGGTGATGTGGCCGTTCGGGCAGTAGTAGAGCGGGATCTGGTGGCCCCACCAGAGCTGGCGGGAGATGCACCAGTCCGGCGCGTTCTCGAGCGAGTCGATCGCGAAGCGGTGCTGCGACTCGGGGTGGTAGACGACACGGCGCGCGCGCAGGGCCTCGAGCGCCGGCTTCTTCAGCTCCTCCATCGAGCACCACCACTGCAGCGAGATCAGCGGCTCGATCCGATTCTCGCAGCGCTCGCAGAGAGCGACCGGGTGGCGGTAGTGCTCGCGGTGCACGAGCAGGTCGCGCTCGCGGCACCACTCGAGGATCTTGTTGCCGGCCTCCTGTTGCGTCATCCCGGTCAGGCCGTCCACGTCGAGCATGCGGCCGTCGGGGCCGATGCACATCGGCTCGGGCAGGCCGTGGTCGCGGCCGATCTCGAAGTCCGTCGGGTCGTGGCCGGGAGTGATCTTCAGCGCGCCCGTGCCGAACTCGCGCTCCACGCGCTCGTCGGCGATCACCGGCACGCGCCGCTCCACCCACGGCACGATCACCTCGCGGCCGACCAGGTGCTTGTACCGGTCGTCGTCCGGGTGAACCGCGACGGCGACGTCGGCCGGGATCGTCGCGGGCCGCACCGTCGCGATCGCGATGTGGCCCTCGCCGTCGGCGAGCGGATAGCGGATCGTCGAGAGCGTGTCGTCCTTGTCCTCGTGGACGAGCTCGAGGTCGGAGAGCGACGTCTGGTGGTAGGGGCACCAGTTGATGATCCGGTTGGCGCGGTAGATCCAGCCGCGCTCGTAGAGGTGCACGAAGAAGGTGAGCACGGCCTTCACGTAGCCGGGGTCCATCGTGAACCGCTCGCGGCGGTAGTCCAGCGACGCGCCCATGCGGCGGAACTGGAACATGATCCTGCCGCCGTACTCGCGCAGCCACTCCCAGACGCGCTGCTCGAACTTCTCGCGGCCGAGCTCTTGCCTGGATGTGCCCTCGCGGAGGAGCTGCTTCTCGACCGCGTTCTGCGTCGAGATGCCGGCGTGGTCGTATCCGGGCTGGAAGAGGGTGTTGTAGCCCTGCATCCGCTTCATCCGGATCATCGAGTCGCCGAGCGCGAGCTGGAGCGCGTGACCGAGGTGCAGCTCGCCGGTCACGTTGGGCGGCGGGTGAGCGTCGACGTACGGCTCGCGGGCCGGGTTGGGGTCGGCGTTGTAGAGCCCTTCCTCCTCCCACGTGCGCTGCCAGCGCTCCTCGACGCCGTGCGGGGTGTACCGGGGCTCCATCATCGGAGCGCCATCCTAGTGAGCAGGAGTCGCCGGACGGCCGGTGGGCCGTACCTCGAAGGCGGGATCAGGTCACGCAGCGACTATGCCGACCAGTATGCCCAAGATGCTGCGGCCACGCCAGCATTTCCCGACGCCCCTGTTCGTCGTGTTCGCACCACTGCTCGTGGCTGCCCTCGCCTCGCTGATCGTCTACCTCGCGATCGCGTAGCCCTGCATCCCGCGGGGGTTGGCAGCCGCTCGGAGCTGACCGTCTTCGCGCTGGACGGCCGAGACGCGGCCGAGCGACCAGTCCGGGGTGACCGTCAGGTCGTGGCCGCGTCCTCGGAGGTCGCTGATCACCTCGTCGCCGAAGCGGGCCTCGACCGAGAGGGTCCGCGGCTTGAGCTCGCGGGGATAGAAGGAGGAGACGAGGTGGTCGGTGTGCCAGTCCGGCGCGTCGATCGCCTCCTGGAGGTTCAGCCCCTGGTGGACGTGGCGGAGGAAGACGTGCAGCGCCCACTGCTCCTGCTGGTCGCCGCCCGGCGTGCCCCACGCGAGCCAGGCCTTGCCGTCGCGGAGCGCGAGCCCCGGCGAGAGCGTCGTGCGCGGGCGCGCGCGCGGGCGTAACGACGACGGCAGGCCCTCCTCGAGCCAAAACATCTGCGCCCGCGTCCCGAGCGGCCAGCCGAGCGCCGGGATCGTCGGCGACGCGTGGAGCCAGCCGCCGGACGGGGTCGCGGCGACGAGGTTGCCGAAGCGATCGGCGACGTCCAGGTGGACCGTGTCGCCGCGTGTCGGTTCCCCCACACCTAGTGACAACTCGTCACGACGGTCGACCAGCGTGGGCAGCTGGCCGAGGCCCGGGCGGAGGTCGGACGACGCCTGATCTGTGACGAGTTTGCGCCTTTCGTCGTTGTACGCCCTTGACAAGAGATGAGGTAGAGGTACCTCTCCATCATCGCCGTAGAGCGCGTCGCGGTCGCAAAATGCGAGCTTCGCGCACTCGGTCACGACGTGGACGAACTCGGCCTCGCCCATGACGGACAGGTCGAATCCGGACAGGAGCGCCAGCTGCTGGAGCGCGACCGGGCCCTGGCCCCATGGCCCGGTCTTGCAGACCTGGATGTCCCGGTACATGTATGTCGCAGGTGGTTCCAGGGTGGCCCGCCACTGGGCCATGTCCTGGCCCGTGAGCAGGCCATGGCCCACCCGGGAGAAGCGGTCGATCTCATCGGCGACGAAGCCCTCGTAGAAGACCTTCCGAGCGCGTTCGATCTCGTCTTCTCGCGAGCCGCCGCGCGCCTCGTCGAGCAGCCGCCTCCAGGTCGCCGCGAGCGCGGGGTTCCGAAAGAGCGTCCCGGGCGGCGGCGCCGGCAGGTACAGCTCCGACGACCCGGGCCACTCGCGCAGCAGCGCCGCTGCACGCTCGATCGTGGCACTGATCCCGGGCACGACCGGATAGCCGTCCTCGGCATAGCCGACGGCGAACGAGAGGACGTCCTCCAGCCGCCAGGTCCCGAACTCGCGCAGCAGCAGCAGCCAGCCGCCGAACGCCCCGGGGACGCACGCCGCGAGCAACCCGGTCCCCGGAACGAGCTCGTGGCCGAGCGAGCGAAAGTGCTCGATCGTCGCCGCCGCGGGAGCCACACCCTGCGCGCAGAGCACCAGCGGCTCGCCGCGCTCGGCGGCGAAGAACACCGCGGGCAGGTCGCCGCCGGGCCCGTTCAGGTGCGGCTCGACGACCTGCAGCGTGAAGCCGGCAGCGCATGCCGCGTCGAATGCGTTCCCGCCGCGCTCGAGCACCGCCATGCCGGCGGCGGACGCGAGCCAGTGCGTCGACGCAACCGCACCGAACGTCCCGCGCAGCTCGGGCCGCGTCGTGAACATCATGCGAGCTCCGCCGTGTCGATCAGCTCCGGCGCCTCGCCGCTCGCGCGCACGAGGTGGCAGGCGACGAAGTGCCGTCCGCCGACGTCGACGAGCGGCGGCTCGATCTCCTCCGACTCGGGCGCCGACTCGGCCGCCAACGGGCACCGCGTCCGGAACCGGCAACCGGACGGCGGCGCCAGAGGCGAAGGGATGTCGCCCTCGAGCACGACGCGCGTCCGCGTCCGCTGCACGACCGGGTCGGGAACGACGGCTGCCGACAGGAGCGCCTGCGTGTACGGGTGCTTCGGCGTGACGAACAGCTCCGCCGTCGGCGCAAGCTCGACGATCTTCCCGAGGTACATCACCGCCACGCGGTCGCACAGGTACTCGACCGTCGCGAGGTCGTGCGTGATGAACAGACACGAGAAGCCCAGGTCGCGCTGGAGATCGCGCATCAGGTTGAGGATCGCGGCCTGCACGGAGACGTCGAGCGCGGAGACGGGCTCGTCTGCGATCAACAGCGACGGCGAGACCGACAGCGCCCGCGCGAGCCCGACCCGCTGACGCTGGCCCCCCGACAGCTCGTGGGGGAACCGGTGCCGCAGCTCCGGACGCAGGCCGACGCGGTCGAAGAGCTCGCGCACCCTCCCCTCGAGCGCGCGCCCGCGCCCGAGTTTCTGGATCCGCAGCGGCTCGCCGACGATGTCGCCGCACGTCATGCGCGGGTTGAGCGACGAGTACGGATCCTGGAACACGATGTGCATCTCCCGACGCAGCGGCCGCAGCTCGCGACGCGGGAGGTGCGAGATGTCGCGGCCCTTGAGCCTGATCGTCCCGGCGGTCGGCTCGAGCAGCCGCACGACGCAGTTCCCGACGGTCGACTTCCCGCTTCCCGACTCCCCGACGAGCCCCAGCATCTCCCCCGGTGCGATCGAGAACGAGACGCCGTCGACCGCGTGCACCGTCGCGCCGCCCCCGAGCAGCTGCGGGCCTACGTGGAAGTGCTTGACCAGGTCCTCGACTTCGAGCGTCGGCGTCATTCGGACCCGGGATGGAAGCACGCCACGAGATGGCGCGCGCCGACCTCGCGCAGCGGCGGCACCTCCGACCGCGTCTTCTCGTCGGCGCGCGGGCAGCGGTCGGCGAACGCACACGCGGTCCACGGGCCGACGAGCGACGGGACGCGGCCGGGGATCTCCTGCAGGCGTCCCTGGCGGTCGGCGCCGCCGGGCCGCGGAATCGCGCCCATGAGGCCGATCGTGTACGGGTGCTGTGGGCGCGCGAACAGCTCGTCGACGGGCGCCTCCTCGACCTTGCGCCCCGCATACATGACGAGGACGCGGTCCGCGATGTCCGCGACGACGCCGAGGTTGTGCGTGATGAGGACGATCGCAGTCCCGAGCCGCTCGCGGATGTCTCGCATCAGGTCGAGGATCCCCGCCTGGATCGTCACGTCGAGCGCCGTGGTCGGCTCGTCGGCGACGAGCACCTTCGGGTCGCACGCGAGCGCCATCGCGATCATCACGCGCTGCCGCATTCCGCCGGAGAGCTGATGCGGGTACTCGCGGACGCGGCGCGCGGGCGCGGGGATGCGTACGAGGTCGAGCAGCTCGACCGCGCGCGCGTCGGCCTCGGCGCGCGAAAGATCGAGGTGCGCGCGCAGGACCTCCGCCACCTGGCGCCCGACGCGGAATGCCGGGTTGAGCGACGTCATCGGCTCCTGGAAGACGAATGCGATCTCGCGTCCGCGGATCCGGCGCACGCGGGCCGCAGGCGCACGCAGCAAATCGATGCCGTCGAACTCGGCACGGCCGGACACCTTCGCGCTCGGCGGCAGCAGGCGCAGCAGCGACATCAGCGAGACGCTCTTGCCGCAGCCCGACTCGCCGACGATCCCGAGCACCTCGCCCTCCTCGACCGAGAACGACAGGCCGTCGACCGCCTGCACGACGCCGTCGTCGGTCTCGAAGCGGACCGACAAGTCCTCCACCGCGAGCAGCGACGCCATCAGCGCGTCGTGCGCGGGTCGAGAACGTCGCGCAGCCCGTCGCCGAGCAGGTTGAACGAGAGCGAGCAGAAGAAGATCGCGAGCCCCGGGTAGAGCGCGAGCCGCGGCGCCGTGCCGAGATAGTCCTTCGCGTCGTTCAGCATCCACCCCCACGACGTCTGCGGCGGCTGCACGCCCAGGCCGAGGAACGACAGCACCGCCTCGCCGATGATCGCCGCCGGAATCGTCACCGTCGCCTGCACGATCAGCGTCGACGCCATGTTCGGGAGGATGTGCCGTCCGAGGATGCGCACGTCGCTCGCGCCGTTCGCGATCGCGGCGCGCACGTAGTCCTCCTCGCGCAGCGAGAGCGCCTCGCCGCGGGCGACGCGGATCAGCGCGGGCGCCGCCCCGAGGCCGAGCGCGATCGTCGCATTGCGCAGCGACGGCCCGAGGATCGCCGCGAGCCCGACGGCGACGATCAGGAACGGGAACGCGAGCAGCACGTCCGTCAGCCGCGCGATCACCGGGTCGATCCAGCCGCGGTAGTAGCCGGCGACGACGCCGATCGGCACCGCGATCGCGATCGCCAGCAGCGTCGCGAGCACACCGGCCTCGATCGACGCCCGCGACCCCCAAACAAGCGACGAGAACACGTCGTGGCCGAGCTCGTCCGTCCCGAGCAGGTGCTTCGACGACGAATGCGCGAGCAGCGCGTTGAAGTCGGTCTCGCCCGCCCCGTACGGCGCGATCCACGGCGCGAGGAGCGCACCCAACACGAACACGACCGCGACGACGAGACCGAGGATCGCAAACGGCCGCCGGAGGAACCGCCTGCGCAAAAGCCGCCGGCGCCGGGCACGTCCCGTCAGCTCGATGACGGGTGCGGGATCGGCGAAGCTCACAGCGGCCTCGACGACACGCGGATGCGCGGGTTCAGCACCGAGTACAGGACGTCGACGGTGAGATTGACGAGCACGTAACCTGCCGCCGCGACGAGCACCACGCCCTGCAGGAGCGTGTAGTCGCGCTGCGAGATCGCATCGAGCGTCAGGCGGCCGAATCCCGGGATGACGAAGATGCTCTCGGTCACGACGACGCCGGAGATGAGCCCGCCGAGTTGGAGGCCGAGGATCGTCGTGACGGTGATGAGCGAGTTGCGCAGCGCGTGCTTCCCGACGACCATCCATTCCGGCAGCCCCTTCGCGCGCGCCGTGCGCACGTAGTCCTGGCCGAGGGACGTCAGCATCGAGGAGCGCATCTGGCGCATCAGCACCGCCGACAGGCCGGTGCCGAGCACGATCGCAGGCATCACGAGGTGCTCGAGGTTGTGCCACAGGCTGTCGTGCAGCGGCACGTAGCCGCCCGCGGGCAGCCAGTGCCGGTTCACCGCGAAGAAGCTGATCATCATCAGGCCGAGCCAGAAGTGCGGCACCGACAGCCCGGCGAGTGCAAACGTCGTCGCCGCGTAGTCCTCGGGCTTCCCCCGCCGCCACGCTGCGATGATGCCCGCAGAGAGGCCGATCAGCGCCCCGACGAACACCGAGAGCGCCGCGAGCTCGAGCGTGATCGGCAGCCGCTGCACGATCGTGTGCGACACCGAGAGCTCGCGCTGGTCGGTGCCGAGGTCGCCCCTCAGCGCGAGCCCGAGCCACTTCACATACTGCACCGGGACCGGGCGGTCGAGCCCGTACTTGTGGCGGATCGCGTCGAGCACCGCCGGGTCGCGGCTCTCCGCCGCGAACGCCGTCGCCGGATCCCCGGGCAGCGCGCGCACGCCCCCGAAGACGAGCATGCTCGCGAGGAGCAGGACGACGAGGGCGGCTCCGAGCTTGCGTAGCAGGAAGCCGCCCACGTCAGGTGCCCGTTACTTGAACTGCGCGAACTGTGCGCGGATCAGACCGTCGCCGAATACCTGCACCCCGGAGACGGTCTTCACGACGCCGAAGCGGTTCACAGGGTGGTAGAGGTAGATGAGCGGCAGGTCCTTCAGCACCTGCTTCATCGCGGCGTGATAGCTCGCGATGCGCGCCGCCTGCGTCGCAGCCTTGCGGGCGTTGTTCGTCGCGCGGTCGACGACGGCGTTCGAGTAGCCGCTCGTGTTCTGCGAGCCCTTCGTGTTGACGAACTGGTAGAAGTTGCCGTCCGGGTCGATGCGGCCCGACCAGCCGATCGCGAACGTGTCGTAGTTGCCGGCGTCGTTGCGGTTGAGGGACGTCGTGAACTCGGTCGGCTGGAGCTCGATGTCGAAGCCGATCGGCTTCACCATCGCCTGGATCACCTGCCCGAGCCGGGCGGCGATCGGATCGGTGCCGAGCATCAGCTTCACCGTGACCGGCGCGCGGACGCCGGCCTTCGCGAACGCCGCCTTCGCGGCCTTCTCGTTCGCCGTGAGGTGGCACGGAAGCCCCTTCGCGGCCGCGTACCACGGGCTCGCCGGCGCCCACGGGAAGCAGTCGGGCTGTGTCGTCCCGCCGAACACGACCTTGTTGATCACCTTGCGGTCGAGCGCGAGCTCGAACGCCTGGCGCAGATCGGCCGACTTTGCGATCGCGGTGTTCACGGTCGTGTACTGCTTGCCGAGCCCGTTTGCGTTTCCGATGTTG